>NZ_CALWJK010000003.1 GCF_944380975.1 uncultured Agathobaculum sp.
TGGCTATGTGCAGTCCTTCGCGGATTCTCCGCTGGATGATTTGAACATTGGCGAATCTATTTATTTGCAAATCATTCATAATGCACGCGACTATGTCTATATTACGACGCCTTACTTGGTGCTGGATAACGAGATGATTACGGCGCTGACCATTGCGGCGCAATCCGGTGTGGATGTGCGCATCCTGACGCCGGGCATTCCGGATAAAAAGCTGGTCTATATGATTACCCGTTCGTATTACCAGCAGCTGCATCGCGCCGGAGTGAAAATCTATGAATACCGTCCGGGTTTTTTGCATGCAAAAAGTATTGTGTCGGACGATGCAACCGCAGTGGTTGGCACGATCAATATGGATTTTCGGTCATTCTTTCTGCATTTTGAATGCGCCACTTGCTTTTATAACAGCTCAGTCGTTGGTGCAGTCAAACAGGATATTTTGGAAACGATCAATGTCAGCCGTCAAATTACAGATGAATGGCTGCACAGGATTCGTTGGTTGCGCTCGATCGCAGCAAGTGTACTGCGTTTGTTTGCTCCCTTACTATAATTGGTTGGGGTAAGTGGTGACGACCCGAGAAGGTATCGGGAGGGATGAAAACGATGCAGCAGCAAGAGCAGACTTTGTTTGCAATATTGGATGCAGGGGAACTGCTGTTGACTGCGGGAGCAGAGGTAGCCCGTGTGGAAGATACCATTCGCCGTATGGCGCGTGCATACGGCTTTGTGCGCACCGACGTGCTCACGATTACAGCCAGCATGGTCGTGACGGTACAGGCGGCGGATGGGGAGGTGTTCACCCAGACGCGTCGTATCCTGAGACGAGAAACCGATATGCGGCGGATCGAAGCGATCAACGCATTATCAAGGACAGTTTGTCAGAATACCCTGCCGCTGGATGAGCTGCGCATGCGGATCGAGGAGATACGCAGTATGCCGGAAGGTTCAAAGTGGCGGTTGCCTGCGGCGTATCTGCTGATTGCTGGCTCGTTTGCGGTGTTCTTTGGCGGCTCGTGGCGGGATGGCATCGCGGCGATGCTGTGCAGCATGGTATTATATGCCGTTGGGCGTGTTGGAGTGCGTATCCGTTTGCAGCCTATCGTATTGACGGTAATTAGTGCTGCACTGATGTGTCTTGCAGCGCTGATCACTGTCAAAGCCGGTCTGGGACAAGGACTGGATTATATCATCATCGGTAATATCATGCTGTTGATTCCGGGTATTGCGCTGGTAACTTCGCTGCGCGACATGATTGTAGGCGATACCATCAGTGGCTTGCTCGGTGCATGCGAAGCTCTTTTACGAGCGATTGCGATTGCTGCCGGCTGTGCTTTGGTGCTGATGCAGGTGGGAGGCGCAGGATGAATACGCAAATGGTATTACAGGTAGCGATGGCAACAATTGGTGCCATGGGATTTGGATTGCTGTTTCATATGTCAGGCGGGCGGCTGTTAGCAATTACGTTGGGCGGTGCAGCCAACTGGATTTTCTATCTGATAGGCATGGAAGTTTACCATGACCGCGTAATCGCGTTTTTCGTTGCTGCATTGGCAACGGCAGTTCTGGCGGAAATTATGGCACGTCTCATGAAAACACCGGTCATTACGCTCTTGGTACCGATGCTTGTTCCCTTGATTCCGGGTGGCGATTTATACTATACTACGCTTGCATTGGTACAAGGAGATATGGAAGCTTTCGCACAGTATGGTGGGATGTTCATTCGTGAAGCAGGCGCCATTTCTTTTGGGATCATTCTGGTCGCGTGTGTCGTGCAGACAGCGTTTCGTCTGTGGATGCTGTTTCGGGAGCGAAAAGTATAAAAGCGTTCTGCACGATAGAAATGTTGCAGAACGCTTTTAAAACAGGAAATAGGACAAAAGATAGGTCAGACAGCCGGCAATTGCAGCCCAAATGAGAAAGGTCAGGAACAGGCAAAATAAATAGCTGACCGGAAAGCGGGCATAACGCAGTTGTTCGCCCAACTCATCTGGGTTTCCCATGCTGCGAAGCGCTGTGGAAACAGCTTGCTCATGCGTATCGCCACGATCCTGCTCCAGATATTCCACATGGGATAGGATGTGATCGGTCAATTCACGCCGTATGCGTGCGCGATAGGGTGGCCAAAATAAGTGGCGGCACACCTGATTGAGATAACGGGCAATTCGCTCATCCGGGGACACATGCTTCACCTCCGACGACTTTGCCGAATTGCTTGCAGAAGGATTCCCATTCGCGGCGGCAGCGCGCAAGTGTTTTAACGCCTTGGCGAGTGAGCTGATAATAGCGACGGCGACGTCCCGCGTCGGACGCACGTTCGTAAGAGCGAACCTCGCCGCGTGCTTCCAGGCTGTGTAGGATGGGGTAGAGTGTGCCTTCTTTCATGGAGAAGGTCTGATCTGAGCGACATTCCAGCTCGCGAATGATCTGATAGCCGTACTTATCGGCATCTTCTAAAAGGGCGAGGACAAGCAATGTGTTGCTTCCTGGAAAAGCAGAATCATTTTTCTTGCGTGACAAAAGAAACACCTCCCAATACCTCGATTGTCGATGTATCCATAGTATATCCCGGCAAATGGAATGTGTCAAACGCTTTGTTCGGTCAAACGCTTTGTTACCAAAAACCCTTGCTTTATGAGGATATTTCCTGTATAATAATCAAGTATCTGTTCACTATGGAGGATGAGAGAACGATGTTTACCGATTTGTTCAACTGGCTGCTTGGCGCGGGGCGTGAGCTTGCGGTTGTGATTATTTCTATGATGCCGTTGGTGGAGCTGCGCGGTGCAGTCCCGCTTGGCGTTGCGGTTGGTATGCCGGAAGCGACATTGATTCCGCTCGCGATTCTTGGCAATATGCTTCCCATTCCGTTTCTGCTGTTTTTTGGTGAAAAAATTTTGGACTGGGTATGCACACTGCCGCCTTTGACCAAATTTGCAACTGCCTATAAGCAAAAGCTGCTTTCCAAGACCGATCAGGTTACAAAATATGCACGTATTGGTTTGTTCCTGTTTGTGGCAATTCCGCTGCCGGGTACTGGAGCATGGTCGGGGGCACTGATTGCTACCATTTTGAAAATGCCGAAAACAAAGGCGCTGTTATCCATTTTGGCGGGCGTTATTACGGCAGGTATCATTATGTTGATGGCATCCCACAGCGTGATTGGTGTAGTCAATTTGTTTTAAAAAATGCGTCCGGACAACACTCCGGACGCATTTTTTGATATTAACTTAAATGCGGCAGGCTTCCAGCAAGGCATGCTTGCAGTCCCACAGCTTTTGAGACAAATCCACAAAATAGGTTTGCGGATTTTCAAAACGTTTGATTTGTTCCCAAAGCGTATCCACTTCAGATAGGCAGTAATTACGGATCGAGCTGATATCTGGGCTGGTATATACGCAGCGACCTGCTTTGAACAGCTGAACGCGAAGCGGACGAACAGTATAATCAGTAACGACACGTTTCTTCCACGTATGGATCGGATGGAACAGGGTATAGGGCTGGTTGCTGTCAATCACTTCGTCATGAATCGTCAGCACATCGCCCAGTGCTTTGCCGGTCTTATTATCAAACAGACGATAGACTTGCTTAAAGTGCGGTGTGGTGATTTTCTCTACATTTTCCGAAACCTTGATCTTGGGGATGATCTCTCCCTCAGCGTTCTCAACCGCTGCAAGTTTATAGACGCCACCAAATACCGGTTCGGATTTGGAGGTGATCAGACGCTCGCCGATGCCGAAAGAGTCGACGCATGCACCCTGTACCAGCAAATCGCGCACCAGATATTCGTCGAGCGAGTTGGATGCCATGATCTGCATATCAAGGAAACCTGCCTCATCCAGCATTTTGCGTGCTTCGATGGAAAGATAGGCAATATCGCCGGAATCCAGACGAATGCCGCGCGGACGAATCCCTTTTTCCTCAACCATTTCTCGGGCAACTCGCAGTGCATTCGGAACGCCCGATTTGAGGACGTTATAGGTGTCAACCAGAAAAAGGCAGTTATCCGGATAAATATCCGCATAGGCTTTAAATGCCTCGTATTCGCTGTCAAACATTTGCACCCATGAGTGCGCCATCGTACCGCCAGCAGGAATTTTGAAATCGCGGTCAGCCAGCACGCAGGCTGTGCCCTGACAGCCGCCGATATAGGCAGCGCGTGCGCCGTAAATCGCGCCGTCATAGCCTTGCGCACGGCGCGAGCCAAATTCCAGCACCGTACGGCCCTGCGCCGCGCGTGTAATGCGGTTGGCCTTGGTGGCAATCAGGGTTTGGTGGTTGATGGTAAGCAACACCATGGTTTCCACAAACTGCGCCTGAATCATTGGCCCAGCAACAGTGACCAGCGGCTCACCGGGGAACACGGGTGTTCCTTCCGGCACAGCCCAGACATCGCATTCAAACTTGAAATGCCGGAGATAATGCAGGAATGCTTCGGAGAAGCAGCCGCGGCCGCGCAGGTATTTGATATCTTCATCGGTAAAGTGCAGGTTTTTAAAATAGTCGATCAGCTGTTCAACGCCGGCCATGATGGCATAGCCGCCGCCATCCGGCACACGACGAAAAAACATGTCAAAATATGCGCGGCGATCCGCGATCCCTTTTTCAAAATAGCCATGTGCCATGGTAAATTCATAAAAGTCGGTCAACATGGTCAAATTTTTGTCTGTCATTGCGAAAAACGCCCCTTTGCGCACGCAAGTCGTACGCTTTTTATTCATTCCGTGTATCTGTCTTGACACAGTACATTTATAGATATCATAGTACTATTTTGGCAAAAGTGCAAGTATTTCTTGGTAACAAAAATTCACAAAATGAATAAATATGCATAATATAAAATATTTATAAATTTTTCTTGCCAAACGATGGGAGAGGGAGTATAATGAAACAGTCGAAAAAATGACAGGCATGGAGGTCAACAGACATGGAAAAGAAATATAACAAAGTTGTTCTGGCATACTCGGGCGGTTTGGACACTTCGGTGCTCATTCCGTGGCTCAAGGAGCATTACGGCTGCGAGGTTATCGCGGTTTCCGGCAACGTCGGTCAGGCCGGTGAGCTGGACGGTCTTGAGGAGAAGGCACTGGCTACCGGCGCGTCCAAGCTGTACATTGAAGATTTGACCAAGGAGTTTGTGGATGATTACATTATCCCGACGATGAAGGCCGGCGCAACCTATGAACAATATCTGCTGGGCACTTCGTTTGCGCGTCCGATCATTGCAAAGCGCATCGTTGAGATCGCACTCAAGGAAGGCGCGGACGCGATTTGCCACGGCTGCACAGGCAAGGGCAATGATCAGGTTCGTTTTGAACTGGCAATCCACGCCTTTGCGCCGCAGATGGATATTATTGCGCCGTGGCGTTTCTGGGAGCTGAACAGCCGCGAAAAGGAGATTGCTTACGCGGAGGCGCACAATATTCCGCTTAAGATCAATAAGGAAACCAACTATTCCAAGGATAAAAACCTGTGGCATCTGAGCCACGAGGGCCTGGATCTTGAATTGCCGTCCAACGAAGCGCCGATCAACCGTCCGGGCTTCCTCGAGCTGGGTGTATCGCCTGAGCAGGCACCCGACAAGCCGACTTACGTCACCATCCACTTTGAAAAGGGTGTTCCGACCGCGGTCGACGGTGAAGAGATGGATTCGGTTGCCATCATCGAAAAGCTCAACAAGCTCGGCGGCGAGAACGGCGTCGGCATTCTGGATATCGTCGAAAACCGTTTGGTCGGCATGAAGAGCCGCGGCGTGTACGAGACTCCGGGTGGTGCGGTGCTGTATGCGGCGCATCAGAAGCTCGAGGAGATCACGCTCGACAAGGAGACTGCACACTACAAGGCACAGGTTGCCATGAAGTTTGGTGAACTGGTTTATAACGGCCAGTGGTACACTCCGCTGCGCAAGGCGCTGTCCGCTTTCGTTGACTCCACGCAGGAGACCGTCACCGGCGATGTCAAGCTCAAGCTGTATAAGGGCAATATCATCCCGGCATCTGTCACCTCGCCGTACAGCCTGTACTCCGAGGATATGGCAACGTTTAACGAGGATGATTGCTACGATCAGGCGGATTCCGCAGGCTTCATCAATCTGTTCGGTCTGCCGCTCAAGGTTCGTGCGCTGAATGATCAGATTCTGTATCAGAAGACCGGCAAGCACTTCCCGTCGGTAGAAAAGTAAATTAAATAATCGTAGGGCGGCATGTCCGAACGTGCCGCCCTACGGGTGTTTTGTGAGGTAACGCATTATGGCAAAATTATGGGCAGGACGGTTTCAGAAGGAAACCGATCTGGTGGTAAACGATTTTAACTCGTCCATCCTGTTTGACTGCCGCTTATATAAAGAAGATATTACTGGCTCGATCGCGCATGCGACCATGTTGGGCAAGCAGGGCATCATCGAAGAGCATGAAGCGGAAAAGATCGTAGAAGGATTGAAGGGTATCCTCAAGGATATTGAGGATGGCAAGGTGGAGTTCTCTCTCGATTACGAGGACATCCACATGAATATCGAGCAGCTGCTGACTGAGCGTATCGGTGATACCGGTAAGCGCCTGCATACCGGTCGCTCGCGTAACGATCAGGTAGCACTCGACATGCGCATGTATGTCAAGACCGAGATTCAAGAGATCATTTCTATGATCTGCACCTTTATGAAGGCGCTCTGCAAGAAGAGCCGTGAAAATCTGGATGCAGTCATGCCGGGTTATACGCATTTGCAGCGTGCACAGCCGACTACGTTTGCGCATTATATGATGGCCTATGCCAACATGCTCAAGCGTGACATTGGCCGCTTGCAGGATTGTTTTGAGCGCATGGATGAAATGCCGCTTGGTTCTGGCGCTCTGGCTTCGACTACTTATCCGATCGACCGTGAGTTTGTTCGTCAGCAGCTGGGCTTTGCTCGCTTGACTGATAACTCGTTGGATGGTGTTTCCGACCGCGACTATTGTGTCGAGTTGCTTTCAGCGCTGTCTATCCTGATGATGCACTTGTCGCGTCTGTCTGAAGAAATCATTTCGTGGTGCTCTTGGGAGTTTAAGTTTATTGAGCTGGACGATGCGTATTCCACTGGCTCGTCCATCATGCCGCAGAAGAAGAATCCGGACGTATGCGAGCTGATCCGAGGCAAGACCGGCCGTGTGTACGGCGCGCTGACCACAATGCTGACCGTGCTCAAGGGTCTGCCGCTGGCATATAACAAGGATATGCAGGAGGACAAGGAGGCTGTGTTCGGCGCGATCGACACGGTCAAGCAGTGCCTTGAGGTATTCACGCCTATGTTCTCCACCATGACGCTGCGTCGCGACAACATGCGCAAGGCGGCATCTGGCGGCTTTATCAATGCAACCGATTGCGCGGACTACCTGACCAAGAAGGGTATGCCGTTCCGCGATGCATACAAGACGGTCGGCCGTCTGGTCAACCAGTGCATCAAGGCGGATGAAACGCTTGAAACCATGACCATGCGTGACTTTGCCGCGATTTCGGACAAATTTGGTGATGATATCTATGATGCACTTGATCTGCGCACTTGTGTTGCCGGCAGAAAGGTAGTCGGTGGTCCGGCGCCGCAGGAGGTTACCCGTCAGATCGACAAGATCGAGCACTTCATCGCGGAGGTAGAAGGCGATGAAGCCTAAGGTATATATCGACGGCAAAGAAGGCACAACTGGCTTGCAGATTTACGACCGCCTTTCTGGTCGGGCTGATATTGAACTGCTGCTGATCGACGAGGATAAGCGCAAGGATACTGAAGAGCGCCGTAAGTTCCTAAACGCTGCAGATATTGTGTTCCTTTGTCTGCCGGATGCGGCGGCGAAAGAAGCGGTCACGCTGATCGAAAACGATCATACCCGCGTCATTGACGCTTCCACCGCACACCGCACGAATCCTGATTGGGATTACGGTTTTGCTGAGTTGTCCAAAGCACATCGCATGGCGATTGCGGAGTCCAAGCGGGTCGCCAATCCCGGCTGCCACGCGAGCGGCTTTATTGCGTCGGTGTATCCGCTGGTGGCGAGCGATGTCGTGCCCGCGGATTTTGCATTCACCTGTTCGTCGCTGACCGGCTATTCGGGTGGCGGTAAAAAGATGATCGCAGAATATGAGGACGTAAATCGTGATGCTTGCCATAATTCTGAACGAATATATGGCCTGAATCTGCATCACAAGCATCTGCCTGAGATGGAGTATGTCTGTGGGCTGACGCAGCCGCCGGTGTTTGTGCCGGTGGTGGGTGATTTCTATAAGGGCATGGCGACGACCGTTATGCTGCCCGGATTGGATGCTGCACATGTGCATGAAGCGCTTGCCGCGCATTATGAGGGTCAGAAATTGGTCACGGTTGCGCCGCTCGGCGGTGATGCGTCTGTCATTTATGCCAATACGCTTGCCGGGCATGACAGGCTGAGATTGATCGTGAACGGACACGAGAAGCAGACTATCGTCACCGCGCTGTTTGACAATCTCGGTAAGGGTGCGTCGGGTGCGGCGGTGCAGAATATGAATATTATGCTCGGGTTGGACGAAACGACTGGGCTGACCCTGTAATCATTTCGCTGTGCGCAAAGGAGAAGTGAAACGATGAAAATTATCGAAGGCGGCGTGTGCGCCGCACAAGGCTTTACCGCGGGCAGCATTCGCTGCGGCATCAAGGAAAGCCGTACCAATGACGATACCGCGATTATTTTCAGCGCGTGCGAATGCACCGCTGCGGCAACTTATACGATGAACCGTGTCAAGGCGGCACCGGTTTATGTTACTATGGAGCATCTGGAAAACGGTGTCGCGCGTGCGATTATTGCGAATTCGGGCAACGCCAATGCCTGTGCACCGGATGGCATGGAAAACGCCCGCCGCATGGCAAAGGCGGCATCCAAGCTGCTTGGCGTGGATGAGAATGATGTTGTCGTCGCTTCCACCGGTGTTATCGGTCAGCATCTGCCGGTTGAGTGCATTGAGAAGCATTTGCCGGAAATCAAACTGGAAGAGAATGGATCGGAAAAGGTGAACCTTGCTATTATGACAACCGATACGCGCACTAAAACAGCGGCGGTTGAATTTACCATCGGCGGCAAGACCTGCCGTATCGGTGGCATTTGCAAGGGAAGCGGTATGATTCATCCCAACATGGGCACAATGCTGTCCTTTATTACGACCGACTGCGCGATTACGCATGAAATGCTGACCGAAGCTTTGCAGGAAAACGTGCGCAAGACGTATAACCGCGTCACGGTTGACGGCGATACCTCGACCAACGATATGTGCGTGGTACTGGCAAATGGCAAGGCAGGCAATGAACTGATCGACTGGCAGGACGAGGACTATCAGGCGTTTTGCAAGGCGCTGAACGAAGTCAACACGCGTTTGGCGCGCCAGATCGCGGCGGATGGTGAGGGTGCCAGCAAGCTGGTCACCTGCACGGTGAGCGGTTCGCGTTCGGAAGAGGCAGCGGAGCGTCTGGCTAAAGCGGTCGTTGGTTCGAATCTGGTCAAGGCGGCCATGTTCGGCGCGGATGCTAACTGGGGGCGTGTGCTGTGCGCAATGGGTTATTCCAAAGCGCCGTTCCGGCCGGAATATGTGACAGTCGCGTTTTCCTCCACCGCAGGCAATATCACGGTCTGTGAAAAGGGAGAAGCGGTTGATTTTGACGAGGATCTGGCCAAGAAAATCCTGTCCGAAAATGAGGTCGTCATTGCAGTGAACGTCAATGAAGGCGAGGACAGCGCGACGGCGTGGGGCTGCGATCTGACCTATGATTATGTCAAAATCAACGGTGATTACCGGACCTGATGAACTTACGAAATAAAGGGAAGAGGCAATATGGATACACAACTTGATGCAGAGCTCAAAGCCAAGATTCTGGTTGAAGCACTGCCTTATATCCAGAAGTATTACGGACAGACCGTCGTGGTCAAATATGGCGGCAATGCCATGATCAATGAAGAACTAAAGGACGCGGTCATTCACGACCTAGTGTTGCTCAATCTGGTCGGCGTTAAGGTTGTTGTGGTACACGGCGGCGGACCGGAAATCTCTGAAATGCTCAAGAAGATCGGTAAGGAGTCGCGCTTTGTTAACGGTCTGCGCTATACCGACCGTGAGACAATGGATATCGTTCAAATGGTGCTGTGCGGCAAGGTCAACAAGGATCTTGTGACGCTGCTTGAGAAGGCGGGCGGACGCGGTATCGGTCTGGGCGGTATGGATGGTGGTATGTTTCAGGCGAAGCGCCTGACCGATCGCACCGGCACAGATTATGGCTATGTTGGCGATATCGTCGATGTGAATCCTGCGCCGGTTATCGACGTGCTCGAGCAGGGGTATATCCCAGTTGTTTCGACGGTGGCGCAAGGCATTGACGATGAAACCAATTACAACATTAACGCGGATACCGCGGCTTGCAAGCTTGCGGTCGCGCTGGGCGCAAAGAAACTCATTCTGCTGACCGATGTGCGTGGCTTGATGCTTGATCCGGATGACGAATCGACGCTGTTGACCAATCTCAAGGTTTCCGAGGTGCCGCGTCTGATGCGCGATGGCATCATTAAAGGCGGCATGATTCCGAAGGTGGATTGCTGCGTGGAAGCGGTCCGCAAGGGTGTCGATCAGGCGAATATTCAGGACGGTCGCGTTAAGCATTCGATTTTGATTGAATTGTTGTCCAAGGTTGGCGTTGGCACGATGTTCCAGTGAGAAAGAAGCGAAATAAATGACATATCAAGAACTTAAGGCCGAGGAAAATCAATATGTGATGAACACCTACGGCCGTTTCCCGATTGCGCTCGACCATGGCGAGGGCGCGACTATGTGGGATGTGGAAGGTAAGAAATACATTGACTTGGCATCCGGCATCGGTGTCAACTGCATGGGATACAACAACGCAAAGATTATTGACGCAATCACCACGCAGGCACACAAGCTGATGCATGTCTCCAATCTGTTTACTACCGAGCCGATGGTGCAGGTGGCCAAAAAGCTGGTAGAAAAAACGCATCTGAATGGCAAAGTATTTTTTGCGAATTCAGGTGCGGAGGCGAACGAGGGCGCAATTAAGTTGGCTCGCAAATATTCGTATGATAAATACGGTGAAGGACGCTACAAGATTGTAACGCTCATCAATTCGTTCCACGGTCGTACGGTCACTACGCTCAAGGCGACTGGACAGGATCGGTTCCACAACTACTTTTTTCCCTTTACCGAGGGATTTGATTATGCGGTAGCCAATGATTTTGACTCCGTGCGCAAAAAAGTAGACGACATGACCTGCGCAGTGATGATGGAACTGGTACAGGGTGAGGGCGGTGTGTTGCCGCTTGCCCCGGATTTTGTCAAACAGGTGGAAGCATTGTGTCGCGAGAAGGATTTGCTTCTCATTATTGACGAGGTGCAGACCGGCATCGGCCGCACGGGCAGCCTGTTCTGCTTCCAGCAGTACGACATTCGTCCGGATGTGGTGACTATGGCAAAGGGGCTTGGCGGCGGTATGCCGATCGGCGCAGTGCTGGCGGCAGGAAGCTGTTCCAAGGTATTGACTCCCGGCACACATGCCACGACCTTTGGCGGCACACCGATCGTATGTGCTGCAGCAAATGCTGTGCTCGATACCGTTGGAGACGGACAATTCCTGTCTCAGGTGCGGGAAAAAGGCGAGTATTTGAAAAACGGGATTCTGGCGCTTGGTTCCCCCAATATCCATGGTGTGCGCGGCATGGGCCTGATGCTGGGCATCATTGTGGATGAAGGCAAGCATGCGGCTTTTGCCAATAAATTGATAGAAAAAGGCGTGTTGGCGATTACGGCGGGCAAAAATGCCGTTCGTCTTCTGCCTCCGCTGACTATCTCAAAGGAAGAGATGGACGAAGCGCTCCATATCATGAAAGAGGTGTTTTGATTGAAGCATTTACTCAAACTGCTGGATTGCTCGACTGAGGAGATCATTGGTCTGCTCGACCTTGCCGACCAGCTCAAGTATGAAAAAAAGCATAATATTTCCCACCGTCATCTGGAAGGCAAAAGCCTCGGCATGATCTTCCAGAAGTCCTCCACTCGCACGCGTGTCTCGTTTGAGACCGGTATGTACCAGCTGGGCGGTCAGGCGCTGTTCCTGTCCAACCGGGACTTGCAGATTGGCCGAGGTGAGCCGGTACAGGATACGGCACGTGTTCTTAGCCGCTATCTGGACGGCATCATGATCCGCACCTACGAGCAGAAGGAAGTGGAGGATCTTGCCAACTACGGCTCTATTCCGATTATCAATGGTTTGACGGACTTCTGCCATCCGTGCCAAGTATTGGCCGACCTGATGACCATTCGCGAGAAGTTTGCGGTACTTGAGGGCATCAAGATGTGCTACATTGGAGACGGCAATAATATGGCGAACTCGCTGATTGTCGGCGGCCTGAAAACTGGTATGAAGGTGTCGGTTGCAACGCCGGAAGGCTATCGCCCACACGCAGACGTTATGGCGTTTGCTGAGGGGAACCCGGACTTCTTCATCACGGACGATCCGATGAAGGCAGCCGAGAATGCAGATGTAGTCATCACCGATACTTGGGCATCCATGGGTATGGAGGCTGAGAAGGAAGTGCGCATGAAAGCGTTCAAAGGCTATCAGGTGAACGACGAACTGCTGGCTGCTGCCAAGCCCGGTTGCATGGTGCAGCACTGCCTGCCGGCATATCGTGAGCAGGAGATCACCACCAAGGTGTTTGAGGCACATGCGGATGAGATCTTTGAGGAAGCGGAGAACCGTCTGCATGCGCAGAAAGCGGTTATGGTTACACTGATGGGCAATCAGGACGCGTAAAGACAGAACGCAGAACGAACAAACGAGGGAGGGGCAGTGCGCTCCTCCTTTGTTTCGCTTAGAAGGATGTGGCCTTATGATGGGGGTAACAGATTGAGTGCGAAGCAAATCGATTTTTCCAAAGGAAGTGTGCAGAAAAGCACACTGGCAGTTGCGGCGCCGATGCTGGTAGCGCAGGCGCTGAATCTGCTGTACAACATTGTTGATCGGATTTATATTGGGAAAATTCCGGAAGAGGGAACAATCGCACTGGCAGGTGTGGGCTTGTGTTTTCCAGTGATAACGCTGGTGACAGCGTTTGCGAATTTGTTCGGATTGGGTGGCGCGCCGCTGTGCTCCATTGCGCGTGGTCAACAGGATGAAGCAGGCGCCCGCAAAATCATGACCAATGCCTATTTCATGCTGCTTTTGACAGGAATTGTGTTGACTGCCTTAGGAATTGCATTGCATAAACCGATTCTGTATTTGTTAGGGGCGAGTGATGCCACCTATCCATATGCCGCGTCCTATCTGACGATTTATCTGCTGGGAACGATTTTTGTGATGACCTCACTTGGGTTAAATCCATACATTAACAGCCTAGGT
Organism: uncultured Agathobaculum sp.; assembly: GCF_944380975.1. Taxonomy (GTDB): domain Bacteria; phylum Bacillota; class Clostridia; order Oscillospirales; family Butyricicoccaceae; genus Agathobaculum. Next base: position 13,388 of record NZ_CALWJK010000003.1, read on the forward strand.
TTCGCACGCATTGGCATGCTGACTGTATTGTTGGGCGCTATGGCAAATATTGTGCTCGATCCCGTGTTTATTTTCGCGCTGGATATGGGCGTACGTGGTGCAGCGGTGGCTACCATCTTGTCGCAATTGTTATCGGCTGCATGGGTGTTGCGCTTTTTGACTGGACGAAAGACGGAATTGCGTATGAACTTCCGTGCATTTCGGCCGGATTTCGGTTGCATTCGAAAAATTACTCTTTTGGGCACAGCCAGCTTTGTAATGTCGTTTACAGATTCTCTGGTGCAAGGGGTGTGCAACGCTATGCTGCGCCAGTTTGGCGGTGATTTGTACATCAGTGTGATGACCGTTATCAATTCTGTAAGGCAGATTGCGCAAACGCCGGTTATGGCCATATCAGACGGTGCTTCGCCTGTTATTAGTTTCAATTACGGGGCGCGTGCCTATAAACGGGTGCGGCAAGCTATCCGTTTTATGACACAGTTCGGTTTTGGATACACATTGCTGATTTGGGGACTGATTTCTGCTTTCCCTACATTTTTCATTCGCATTTTCAATCACGAGACAGAATTGATACACGCGGCTGTTCCTGCATTGCATCTATACTTTTTTGGCTTTGTGATGATGGCGTTTCAGTTTGCCGGACAGTGTGTGTTCAAATCGCTGGGACGTGCGCGCATGGCTATTTTCTTCTCTATTTTTCGTAAGGTGATTATTGTTGTGCCGCTGACGCTGCTGCTGCCGCACATTTGTGGGCTGGGCGTCAATGGTGTATTTCTTGCTGAACCAATTTCCAATTGTGTTGGCGGCCTTTTGTGTTATGTAACGATGCGGCGTACTGTTCTCTTGCAGCTGAAACAAAAAGGCGAAAGGGAAACTGTATCTTAGCATGTCTTTGACTTGCTTTTGCAGATTCTTTTCGGTATAATGTGTGCGAGAGAGCCCGCTGGGCTTGGAAAAGGAGAAAATACATGGAACTGCATTACGACATTACCAAGCAGGATTATATTGATTTTAATCTGAATTATTTCGTCAACAATGCGATGATACAGCGCAGCATCCTGATGACGCGCATTGCTACGGCGGTACTTGTCATTGTGGGCGGTACAGTGCTGATGTACTGGGTCAAGGGGCTTAGTGTTCTATCGGTGGCCGTGTATTTGGCATTGGCGGCGCTGTGCTTTTTCGGAACGCCGTGGTATATGAAGCGTAAGGTAGTCAAAAACACAGAGCGCATCCTGAGAAATGCCAATAACAAGCAGTTGTGCGGTCCGAAAACACTGACACTGCGCGAGGACGAATTTGAGCTGTCTGGCGAAAACGAGGATACAGTTTACCAATATGAAGCTGTGCAGCGCACTGCAACGGATGCTGGGCATTATTATATTTTTGTCGATGAGTTTTCTGCTGTGATTGTGCCGTTTTCTGCGTTTGAGGATGAGACGCAGAAGAAAGCGTTTTATGAACGCATCACCGCGCATATTCAGGATGAAGCACTTAAGTGCTGAAAAAACTCCCCTAAGGGGGAGTTTTTTGTTTTGAGAGGGGAACAGCGTGTGATATGGTACGTCTAACCAAATAAATGAAACGAATGGAGGGGATCATGATGAAACGAAGAATGCTGGCGGTGGTGCTCAGCCTGTGCTTATTGCTACCGGTGACCGCCGGTGCAGCACAGGAGCAGGCAGTATGTGGGTATCCAATAGAGCAAACGATGCAGGAATTATCCAAAACGGTTAAACGTGGAGAGTTTCTGGAAGCGCTGGCAATCGCATCTGGTGAAAATCCGGCAGACAGTGCGTGGATCGACATGGCGGATTACTTTGTGGACGGTGCAGAAGCGTCTGACGGCGTTAAGTGGGCGTTCGCCAAGTGGGTTTTGAACGGCGATGGTAAGGGAGAAGACCGCGGTACACTGCGGCTTGATGATGATATCACCCGGCAGGAAGCTGCGGCATTCCTCGGGCGGTATTTGGATTACCGCTATACGGAATTGCCGGCTGGCTGCGGTACTGGTTCCCCTTCGATGGATAACGTCGCGGACTGGGCGAAGCATGGGGTGATGCAGTGTTGGCTGTATGGTGTGATCGACACAAAGGGCATGTCTGATTTTCAGCCAAATGGTTTGGTATCTGGTGAAGAGGCGGCAGATTGGATCACCAATGCGAATGCCGTGACAGCAAGCGCCTACTGGACACCGGAAGAGGCTGGTACATTTGCCGATGCGCTGGTGCGTGCGGCTGCGCCGGAGGGGAATTGGGTGCTGTCGCCTTATTCCGCGCGGCTGTGTCTTGCCATGCTGGCAAACGGTGCCAAGGGCGAAACGCAAGCTGAACTGCTAGATGCTTTGCAGATCGACGATCTGGAAGCATTTAACCAGAGCGTGAAGGAATTGCAGGAAACGTATGACAGCTATGCTCGCATTATGTCGCTGGATACGGCAAACTCTATTTGGATCAACCAAAGCTGGTTTGACGGTAAGGGCGAATTTCTGTCGGATTTTTTGAAAACTATGGATGCGGACTATCGCGCGACGGTTGAGGACGTCACAAACAAAGACTCGGTCGAGCGGGTCAATGCATGGGCAAACGAAAAGACAAACGGCAAAATTCCTTCTATCCTGACCGAAGATAACCGCGAATTTGTCACGGCATTGGTCAATGCCGTATATTTTAAGGCAGCGTGGGCAAACGAATTTTATGAACACAATACGGAAAAGGCTGACTTTGAAAATGCGGATGGTACAGCCGGAACCGTCGATATGATGCACCAGTCTGATGGCTTCGGTTATTATGCCACGCCGGGCGTTGTAGCGCTCAAAATGGACTATCGCAAATATGCGGTGGATAATGCCGAAGGTGACAACTGGGAATACTTCCGCGACGCGGATTTCAGCATGTATCTGATCAAAGCGGATAAGGAGATCGACGTGCAGCATTTGCTCGATCAGGCGGAATTCGTTTACGGCGATGTTAATGTCTCTATTCCTAAATTCAAGGTTGAATACAGCGCGGCGCTGGATGATGCTCTGAAGGCGCTTGGTGTTGAAACAGCTTATGATGCGGAAAAGGCCGATTTGACGGCTATGCTTGATTCGACTGGCTTGCCCGGCAAACAGCACTTCCTCGATACCGTGCTGCAAAAGGTGTATATCTCTGTCGACGAAAAGGGCACCGAGGCGGCGGCCGTCACTGCCGCAGCAGACGCTGGAGGCTCTGCAGAGCCGACCCGTCCGAAACTGGTGCGTGAATTCACTGCCGATTGTCCGTTCTGGTTTGTGATCCGTGATAACGCAAATAAAGAGATTCTGTTTGTCGGCCGGTATGAAATGGCACAATAACTGGTTGACAAACCGTGCTTTGGGGTATAATATAGTCACATATAGTTGCAAAAGGCGATGACGGAAATCCCATAGATACTCCTAAGCACCTGTCAGAGAGCGGACGACACGGCTGAGAGCGTTCGCAGGCGCTGGTATAGTGGCACCGATTCCTGAGCTCCGCGGCGGAAAAACACAGTATGTCGCGGCGTTTCGTCCACGTTACGGACTCCAGAGCGGCAAGTCTATAAGCAGACTTGCAAGCAGGGTGGAACCGTGGGTTTAGTATAAGCTCACCCCTGATTGATGTCGGGGGTGGGCTTTTTTTGTTCTCCCCGCAAAACAAAAAGGAGGAACACCATTATGTCCGAAGACAACAAGTACACGTTTGAAAACCCGGAATACCGCGATACCTATCGTCATACGGTATCACACATTCTTGCACAGGCGGTCAAGCGCCTGTATCCGGAAGTCAAGCTCGCGATCGGCCCGTCGATCGAAAACGGCTTCTATTATGATTTTGACGCACCGTTTTCGTTTACGCAGGAAAACCTCGACGCGCTTGAAGCAGAAATGAAGAAGATCTGCAAGGAAAAGCTCAAGCTCGAGCGCTTTGAGCTGCCGCGTGCCGAAGCTCGCAAGCTGATGGAGGAAAAGGAAGAGCCGTATAAGGTGCAGCTGATTGATGACCTGCCGGAGGACGCGACTATTTCGTTCTACAAGCAGGGAGAGTTTACCGACCTGTGCGCTGGTCCGCATCTGGATTCGACCGGACGCGTGAAGGGCAACGGTATCAAGCTGATGAACGTCACCGGTGCATACTGGCGTGGCGACAGCAAGAACAAGATGCTCCAGCGCATTTACGGCACGGCTTTCCCGAAGAAGGACGAGTTGGATGAATACCTCAACATGCTCGAAGAAGCCAAGAAGCGCGACCATCGTCGCCTTGGAAAGGAGCTTGGCCTGTTTATGCTGACCGAGGAAGGTCCCGGCTTCCCGTTCTTCCTGCCCAATGGCATGACACTCAAGAATACGCTGATCGACTACTGGCGTGAGGTGCATAAGAAGTACGGCTATGTGGAGGTTTCCACGCCGGTTATCCTGAGCCGTAAGCTGTGGGAGCGCTCAGGTCACTGGGATCATTATAAGGACAATATGTACACCACGGTCATTGACGAAGAGGATTTCGCAATCAAGCCGATGAACTGCCCGGGTGGCATGCTGGTTTACAAGTCCCAGCCGCACTCCTACCGCGAGCTGCCGCTGCGTGTGGGTGAACTGGGCCTGGTACACCGTCATGAGCTGTCTGGCGCGCTGCACGGTTTGTTCCGCGTGCGTTGCTTCACGCAGGACGATGCGCATATCTTTATGACGCCGGAGCAGATGAAGGACGAGATCAAGAATACCGTTAAGCTCTTTGACGAGGTTTACTCGGTCTTCGGCCTGACCTATAAGATTGAGCTGTCCACCATGCCGGAGGATCACATCGGCACGGTCGAGCAGTGGGAGCACAATCAGGACATCCTGAAGGAAGCCATCACGGAGATGGGCAAGGATTATGTGGTCAACGAGGGCGATGGCGCGTTCTATGGCCCGAAGCTGGACTTCCATCTGGCCGATTCCCTTGGCCGTACTTGGCAGTGCGGCACGATCCAGCTGGATTCCCAGTTGCCCGAGCGTTTTGAACTCGAGTATATCGGTGCGGACGGTGAGAAGCATCGCCCAATTATGATCCACCGCGTTGTGCTCGGTTCGATCGAGCGTTTCATCGGTGTTATCACCGAGCATTTTGCCGGTGCGTTCCCGACGTGGCTTGCACCGGAGCAGGTGCGCGTCATGCCGATGACCGACCGCAACGTGCCGTGCTCGCAGGAAGTTATGCGCCAGCTGACCGAAGCGGGCTTCCGTGTGACGATGGATGACCGCAACGAGAAGATCGGATATAAGATTCGCGAGGCGCAGGTGCACAAGGTGCCGTATATGATCGTCATTGGAGACAAGGACGAAGAAAAGGGCATCATCTCTGTGCGCGAGCGCAAGACCGGCGAGACTACGCCGATGGAACTTTCTGAGTTCATTGAGAAACTCAGCTATGAAGTCAAGGAAAAACTGAAGTAAGAAAGCGCATTCCGGCAGGGTAGTTCGCAGGCTGGCCGCATACCGAAAGGGGATCTTGGTATGAAAAAGCTGATTGCTGTTTGTGTTGTCTGCATGCTGTCGACATTCGCCGCGGGAGCGGCGAACGTCGGCACGATTGACAACGGTTATCCGGGCGATACCGAAGCACAGGCGCAGATGCTATGTGATCTCGGTCTGTTTCGCGGCACGGAAAAGGGATTTGAACTGGAAAAGCCCATGACGCGTGCGGAAGCCGCCGCAATGCTCACGCGGTTGCTCGGCGCGGAGGACAAAGCACTTTCCGGTGATTGGGCGCATCCGTTTACCGATGTGCCGCAGTGGGCGGACAGCTATGTCGGCTGGCTGTATGAAAGCGGGCTGACCAAGGGTGTCTCCACCACTATTTATGGTGCGGAAGAGAATGTCACTTGCAGGCAGTACTGTACGTTTCTTGCGCGTGCCGCCTCAGATGATGCGTCCTATGAACTTCTATTGTATGACGGTGACGCGGAGGAAGCTGCATGTGACGAAGCTGGTTTTGTCCGTGGGGACGCGGTTTCATTGTCAGTACGGCTGCTGGAGCAGTATTATACCAAATATGAAGATACCAACGGTTTTACGGTAGCACAGAAGCTCATCAATCAAGGTGTGTTCACTACGGAGCAGCTAAAAAACGCGGCATGGAATGTACTGCGCCGTGAATATAAGCGGGTCGGAAGTACGCCGTATGGTTCGGATATGGTGTTGTCCTGTGTGATCGCAGGGGTTCCGGTGGCACGGTGCAGCGATGAACGGATCTATGCTCTGTATGCGTCGCAACTGAATGGAGTATACGGCGAACGGAACGAAGCGGGACAGGAGTACCAGCTGTTTTGGATAGATCCTTATACGCTGCAAACGACCGAGCTGCTGCGCTGCGCATCGGGCAGCCAGACCGTCGCGCTGGGTCGCGCTGGCCGGACGGATTATCTGGTGCTGACGGAACCGAATCAGGAGAACAATATCCTGTATGCAGTACGCGGCGCTGCGGTGGAAGCCGTGATGGAACTGTCGGAAGACACGAGAAATCTGGTGATGTTTTCTTGTCTACAAGGCGAGGATGGCTGTGTATTCCAGTATGACGACAGTACTTTTTATTGCCTTGAGGAAGATGGTATCCGTAAACTGCCGCTTGCCCCCGGCGAAAAATTGGCCAAGGTGATGCAGGATGGTCTGCTGGTGACACAAAATGTGTCGACAGATCATACAGTGATCTCTGCATGGACATGGGACGGCAAGGCGGCCGGCAGTTTTACAGTGGACAATGCCTATCCGGTTCCGGAAGGAATGGAGTCGGAGGATGCGGAGTATGTTGCCTATTGGTGCAGCCTGTTTGCGCCTAATTTGAAGAGCGATAACGGCACGGAGGTTTGGGGTACGGCCGGTTTGTACCGGGTGACGGACGGTGTATTGACGCAGGTGATAGATATGCCGGTATATGACTGCGAAATTGATCGGGCGGACGGCAGTTATGTGCTGCTCACATCCCCGGTTGACGAGCGTCCCGGCTTTTTTGGTAGCGGTGTCTTTACCCTGACAGGGACGCAGGTGCTTCGCATTGCACAGGACGGCACACGTCAGATGTTGCTGGAAGATGAACCGGATCACGGGCTTACTTTCTCGGAGATTTCGAAAGCGAAAGACGGAACAGTACAGGTGGTTTATACCTATGTGATGGGTATGGGCGATACGTATCGATATGAATATGCGGTGGAGAACGGCAGATTGCGTGCGTTGGTTTATACGCCTGGCATGGGATATTCCGGCTATACGGAAGAAGAATGTACGGCAGAGCAGGCGCGTCTCGATGCGCTGGGCGTCGGTGTCGGCGCGGACTAACCGCTACTCAAGCGCGCGAAAATTGTCTGAGCGGCGAAACACCTTGACATGATACAGACGCCCCGGTTCAAGCGGTCCGAAGGCGAATTGTCCTTGATCGTCGGTGTATAGTGCGCCGACCGGCGTTTCTGGCGCATCCGCACAGAAAATTGTGACAAGTGCGCCAGCGGCGGCTTTTCCGTCCGCGCCGGACACGGTGCCGAGCAGTGCGGGACGCTGGTCGGCTGATAGGGCGACTTTGGTTTCCACTACCTCATTGGCTGCGGGTTTGACAAAAAACGATTGCGAGTAATTCACTGGGGCAAACCCCTTTCTGATACAAAGTTCTACTGACACTTTATGAAAATTTAATGAAAAAGGTGAGAAACACTATTATGGCAGATAAGAAAAAACTGGTCAGTGAGATCACATCCATGGATGTGGATTTTGCGCAGTGGTACACGGATATTGTTAAAAAAGCAGAAATGATTGATTACTCCTCGGTTAAAGGCTGTGTCATTATGCGTCCGTATGCACAGGCAATCTGGGAGAATATTCAGAAAACGCTGGATGGTATGTTCAAGGAGACTGGACACGAAAACGTCGCAATGCCGATTTTCATTCCGGAAAGTCTGCTGAAAAAGGAAGCCGATCATGTGGAAGGTTTTGCACCGGAATGCGCATGGGTGACGCATGGTGGTTCGGAAAAGCTGGAGGAGCGTCTGTGTGTGCGCCCGACCTCGGAGACGCTGTTCTGTGAGCATTATGCAAAGGTTGTCCGCTCGTGGCGTGACCTGCCCAAACTGTATAATCAGTGGTGCTCGGTTGTTCGCTGGGAAAAAACCACCCGTCCGTTCCTGCGCAGCCGTGAGTTCTGGTGGCAGGAGGGCCACACTGTGCATGCCACTGCGGAAGAGGCGATGGAAGAGACATTGCGCATGCTGAACATTTATGCGACGTTCTGTGAAGAATATTTGGCTATGCCGGTGCTCAAGGGAGAAAAGACCGAGAAGGAGCGCTTTGCTGGTGCAGAAAAGACCTACACGATCGAAGCGATGATGCATGATGGTAAGGCATTGCAGTCCGGCACAAGCCATTACTTCGGCAACGGTTTTGCCAAGGCATTCAATATGCAGTATACCGACAAGAATAATACTTTGCAGTATATGGAGCAGACCTCTTGGGGTGTCTCCACTCGTCTGATCGGTGCGATCATCATGACCCACGGTGACAATGAGGGTCTTGTGCTGCCGCCGCGCATCGCGCCGACCCAGTTGGTCGTTATTCCGGTTGCAGCACACAAGCCGGGCGTGACCGAAAAGGCGCAGGAGCTGCTGGATGTGGTCAAGGCGGCCGGTGTGCGCGCGAAGATCGATCTGTCCGATAACAGCCCTGGATGGAAGTTTGCCGAGTATGAGATGAAGGGTGTACCGCTGCGTCTCGAAGTTGGCCCGCGTGATATCGAGCAGGGTCAGTGCGTGCTGGTGCGTCGTGATAGCCGTGAAAAGACGGTAGTTAAGTTTGAAGATCTGGCAAGCACGGTACCTGCACTGCTGGAAGAGATCCAGAAGGCATTGTTCCAAAAAGCGCTGAAGAACCGCGAGGAGCATACCTACACGGCGAAGAGCTTGGATGAGATGAAGGAGATCATGAAAGATCATGTTGGCTTTGTCAAGTCTATGTGGTGCGGTGATCTGGCATGTGAGGAAAAAGTCAAGGAAGAGACCGGCATGCCCAGCCGCTGTATGCCGTTTGAACAGGAACAGATCTCGGATGTCTGTCCGGTGTGCGGCAAGCCCGCGCACAAGATGGTCGTCTGGGGCATCGCGTATTGATCTGCTCGGCAGATAATAGGGAAGGAGTAGGCCCATGTTGGAATGGGTGCAGAGCTTTTTAAGCACGGAAATCGGTGCGGTGGTTGGCTCGATTGTCTTTGCAATCGTTGTGTTAGCAGTTACACACTTGCTGGCCAGAATTGTCAATCGAGTGATGCGACGACTGGTTGAACGCCACAGGCAGAGCAATAGCAGTTTGGCAACCATACTTGGATTTGTCCGTTATATCGCGGTTGCAGCAGTATACTTTGCGGGCGTGATGGTGGTAGTATACAGTATCCCCCTGCTGTCGAGTGCAGTGCGAACACTTCTGACTGCTGGCGGCGTGATCGCTGTAGTGGCTGGTCTTGCCGCGCAGGAGGCGCTGGGCAGTGTGGTCAGCGGTATGATGATATTGGCATTCAAACCGTTTCGCATGGGCGATGTGGTGCGGTATATCGATAATGACATCTCAGGTGTCATTGAAGAAATCACGCTGCATCATACAGCCATTCGCACATGGGAAAACAAGCGTGTGATTATCCCTAATAGCAAAATGAACAGCTCAATCATTGAAAATGCTGACTATGCGGATAGCAAAGTTTGTGTTTTCATGCAGATTGGCGTGACCTATGAATCCAATATTGATCTGGCCAAGAAACTGTTGGCAGAAGAAATTCAGCGTCAACCTGATTTTATGGATGTGCGCACGCCTGAACAAAAGGCGGCAGGTGTGCCGCAGGTGCAGGTGGTTGTGCTGGAGCTCGCTGATTCTGCGGTTACGCTGCGCGCATCATTGTGGGCAAAGGATAACAGTACAGCGTTTAGCCTAAAGTGTTCGGTATTGGAGAATATCAAAAAGCTATATGAACAAAATGGCATTGATATCGCATATCCCCATATGGTCGTGATGCAAAAATAATGGGAAACAGGCTGCCCATCAGGGCAGCCTGTTTTTGTTGATACGTTCTGCTTATCCACTATCATGGTTTTGCTGTACTTTTTTATAGGTTCATGCTATACTGTTTTCAAAAGGAGGGATCATAAATGCTGTTTGGAATTAACAGCCTATATGTTTGGATGGCTGTCATAATTCTATGTGTTGCTGTAGAAGCTTTCACCCTAGATCTGTCTGCCATCTGGTTTGCTGTTGGCGGTGTTGCCGCATTGATTGCCGCCAGCCTTTCGTTGGAAGTATCTGCTCAATTGGTTATTTTTGTTTTGTTTTCTGCAGCATTGCTTGCATTGGTTCGTCCGTTTTGCCGTAAATTTCTCAAAACGAAGAATGAACCCACCAATGCGGATCGCATTATCGGCGAAACAGCAATTGTAACAGAACAGATTGATAATATTCACGAGACTGGCGCTGTTAAAATTATGGGAGCAACTTGGACAGCGCGCAGCATAGATGATTCTGTCATAGCGGAAGGCATGGCTGTTAAAGTAGTTGCGATTCATGGTGTGAAAGCCATGGTGCAAAAGGTTGGATAAGATTTTTGTGGAGTAAAGGAGAACAATATGCCGTTTTTGATTTATGGATTATGGATTATTCTGGCGATTTTGCTGATTGCGTTCCTGGCAAGCAATATTGTGATCGTTCCGCAGGCAAAGGCTTTTATTGTAGAACGTCTGGGAACTTACAAGTGCACGTGGAATACCGGCTTGCATCTGAAGGTACCGCTGTTTGAGCGTGTGGCGCGCAAAGTGACACTAAAAGAGCAGGTTGTGGATTTCCCGCCGCAGCCAGTTATCACGAAGGACAATGTTACGATGCAGATTGATACGGTTGTGTATTTTCAAATCACTGACCCTAAGCTGTTCACATATGGTATTGAGAGCCCGATGGCTGCAATAGAAAATTTGACGGCAACCACGCTTCGAAATATCATCGGTGATTTGGAGTTGGATCAAACGCTCACCAGCCGCGATATCATCAACACCAAAATGCGCTCCATTTTGGATGAGGCAACGGATGCTTGGGGTATTAAGGTAAACCGTGTGGAACTGAAAAACATCATTCCGCCAGCAGCAATTCAGGAATCCATGGAAAAGCAGATGAAGGCAGAGCGCGAACGCCGTGAATCCATTCTGGTTGCGGAAGGCAAAAAACAGTCTGCGATTTTGGTTGCAGAAGGTGAGAAGGAAGCGACGGTTCTTGCGGCGGAAGCAAATCGCTTGGCAAAGATCAAGGAAGCGGAAGGTGAAGCGGAAGCGCTGCTGACGGTGCAAAAGGCGCTGGCAGACTCGATTGCGATGCTCAATCAAGCTTCTCCGTCCGAGCAGGTCATCAAACTCAAGTCGCTGGAAGCCTTCAGTGCAGCAGCGGATGGAAAGGCCACCAAGATTATCATCCCCAGTGAGATTCAGGCTCTTGCTGGTTTGGCAACTTCTTTCAAAGAAGTAATCACCGATCCGAAGGCCGAAAAGTGAATATTAGGCAGCCCGCTGGAATTGAGCGGGCTGCTTTTCGTTGGATTTTATCTTCCTCGGCTTGCAACGTGATATGTCTTATGATAAACTATATGAGTTAAAATGTGTGCTTTGGAGGAGCAGAGCGATGCATCAGCATGTGTTTGTAATCAATGGCAGCGGTGGAGTTGGAAAGGATACGATCTGTGAGCTGGCAGCTGCCGTTTGGAAAGTAAAAAACATTTCTTCCATTACTCCAATTCTTCAAGTCGCACGTTCAGCTGGATGGGATGGGATTAAGACACCGGAAGCAAGGCGTTTTTTATCCCGTCTCAAGGAAATTTGCACAGAATTTAATGATCTGCCGTTCCGGTATTGTATGAACCAATATCAGGAGTTTCTGCACAGTGATGCAGAAATTCTGTTTGTTCATATTCGGGAGCCGGAAGCAATTGCACGCTTCTGCGAGGCGGTCGGTGGGGACTGCAAGACTGTTTTGGTGCATAGACCAGCACTGGAGCAGGCCCGTGGTGCTCTGGGTAACCGATCGGATGATGGTGTCGACAATTATACATATGACAGCATCTTTGTCAACGACGGTACGTTAGAGGAATTACCGGAAAAGGTGTATTCTTTTTTTAAGCGATTTATGGAATCTTGAATGCTTGCGCAAACAGGAAGCTAATCATTTGATAGGATCATTTTTCTGTGAAAAATTTCTATTCGTTAACTCAGGATAGAGAAAAGAAAGGAACACTGTTATGAGCGAAGAAAACAAGCAAAAGTCTCAGCAGGCTGCCAAAGGCGGTGCGCATATTGCCAAAGCAGGCGGTAAAGCAGTGGTAGCTTCGCCAGAGAATAAGGCAGCAGAAGAAAGTGCGGCTGCACCCAAGCGCAATAAATATGCGGATAAGATGAATAAAAAGAAAAGCCGTCTCGGCAAAGGTGTGCGTATTGGCATCGGTATTGCAGTGATTGTCTCGCTGCTTGCTGCCGGCATTTTCCTTGTGTGGAAAACACGGAACACAGGTACCGAGTTGCAAGGAGAGACCACTGCTGTAGCGACACGAGGTATGCTGGAAACCTATATTGAAGGCAGCGGCGTTACAGCAGCCAAAAAGCGTGAGGAACTTGGACGTGACCTGAAAGGCAAGGTAACCGATGTTCTGGTCGAGGTAGGCGACGAAGTCAAAAAGGGCGATAAGCTGGTTGTGGTGAATCCGACGGAAACCCGTCAGGAATTGGAAACCGCGCAGAATGAACTGGCGGAAGCCCAGCGGTCGGTCACTGCTGCGCAGGCGGAAGTAACGCAGGCACAGAATACATTAAATGCGGCGCAAAAGAAGCTGAATAAGTTGAATATTACTGCGCCGTTTACCGGTAAAATTATCCCGGTCACAGATTCGGAAGGAAATACGACGACATTTCGTGTAGGACAGCAGATCAGTGAAGGGGAAGTCATCGGTCATATGGTGGATGACAGTAAGATGACGCTTTCTCTGTATTTTAGTTCGGCATACATGAACGATATCAAAAGTGGGCAGTCTGCTACGGTGTCCATTCCTTCTGCGATGAGTGAAATAACCGGTACGGTCTCTTCGGTTGAAAAATCCGAAAAGATTTCAGCGGATGGCGTAAAAATGTTCCGGGTCGTGGTTTCTATGCAGAATCCGGGAACGCTGACCAAGGGCATGGTGGCAACCGCGACGATTTCTGTCGGTGAGGCAGGCACAGTATATCCGGCTGAGTCTGGAACGCTGGAGTATAATCGCGAAGAGGCGGTTACGGCGCAGGTCAGCGGCGAAATCAGCGCAGTAAACGGAATTGATTATTACAGCTATAGTAGTGGTGCGACGATCATGCGCTTGACCAGTGATTCCGCGCAGGATGAAGTGAAGACGGCGCAAAATGGTGTTACCACCGCGAAGACTGGTGTTACTACTGCACAGAAGCTGGTAAAGGATAAGCAGGATCGGATCACGGAACTGAAAAAGCTGATCGAAAATGCTACGATTGAATCTCCTATTGACGGCGTTGTAGTCAGTGTCAATGCAATAGAGGATCAAGATGTGAGCGGAACGGATGCTTTGGTCGTTGTAGCAGATCTCAATGATATTGTTGTCAACGCAGATATTTTGTCTACGGATGTCGGTGCAGTACAGCCCGGTCAGCCTGCAACCATGAGCATGTACAACTATGATGGTTCTCAGCTTACGTTGACCGGTATGGTGGATTCTGTTGCATTGGAACCGACACAGGATAGCAGCGGCGGTGGGCAGGGCAGCATGCCGACGTTCCGTGCTGTCATTGCAATCGACCCCATTGAAGGCCAGTCTATTTACAGCGGTATGATGGTGGATTTCCAAATCACAACAGCGTCGTCCATGGATTGTTTGATGGTTCCATCGCGCGCAATCGTGAATACGGATAGCGGTACAGCGGTTTTTGCTAAGCCTTTGACCGATGAGAATGGGGAAGAGATTCCTTTCAGTGAAACCTTGCCGATTCCGGAAGGAACAGAGGATATTCCCGAGGGCTTTGTGCTGGTGCCGGTAGAGGTAGGCATCGCAGATTCTACCAATACGGAAATCCTTTGGGGCATTGATGAGGGAACGACGGTATTTCTTGCAGGACCGCAGGATCTTTATGCCGATATGGGTATGGATTCCGGTGGCACTGCTATCGCCGTTGGATAAGGAGGGCGCTATGTTTTGGAGAAAAGCGCCTCAGTCGGATGAAGCAAAGCAGGGAGTGGAAGAGAGCGATCTGCTGATTGATGTCCGGCAAATGAGTAAAATTTATAACGAGGGCAGGGAAAATGAAGTCCGCGCCCTAGATAATATTTCTTTAGAGGTTCCATGGGGAGAGTTTCTCTGTATTTTGGGACAGTCAGGTTCGGGAAAGTCCACTCTAATGAATATTTTAGGATGTTTGGATATTCCGACCTATGGCACGTATTATTTGAATGGCCAAGCGGTCAGTGATATGAAACCATCTGTTCTTTCCGGTATTCGAAATAGAGAAATTGGCTTCATATTTCAGGGCTTCAATCTGATTCCCGCGCTGACTGCACTGGAAAACGTTGAATTACCGCTGATTTATCGTGGTATGAGCAAGGAAGAGAGAAGACAACTGGCGACGGATGCCCTGATTTCGGTTGGTCTGGAAAAACGAATGGATCACCGGCCGGGAGAAATGTCGGGCGGTCAGCAGCAGCGCGTTGCCATTGCACGCGCAGTTGCGGCAAAACCCCCGATCATTATGGCTGACGAGCCGACAGGCAATTTGGATTCTGCATCAGGTCTGGAAATTATGCGTCAGCTTTCCACGTTGAATGAGCAGGGAACATCCATCATTCTGATTACACATGATAACCATTTGGCACAAATGGCAAAGAGAATTGTCACCATTCAAGATGGACATATCATTTCCGATGCTCCCCCGAAAGGAGGATTGGATGTATGAATTGGCTGCAAACCGTTCGAATGGCGTTTAAGTCCATTATGAATAATAAGGTTCGCTCTATCCTGACGATGCTGGGCATCATTATTGGCGTAGCTTCGGTTATTGCGATTGTTGCCTATATTCAGGGTGGTACCAAGCTACAACGTCTGCAATATGAGGCCATGGGTGTGAACCGTATTGATGTATATGGATATGGTGCCAAAAGCCGGGATTGGCAGGATTTTGAGGAGTACCTCGATACAGAGCTTGCAGATAAAGTAGCTGCGTGGTCGCCACAAAGCCAATACTATGATTGGCAAAGCGATGGCATCCAGTATCGTCGACAAAAGCTGGCCAATGAAAATGGCATGACTTATATGTATTTCGGCAATCAGGACTATGGCGAGGTCACAAGCCGAAGCATTTCCATTGGGCGCGATATCTCAAAAGAGGATTGCGATAGCCGTGCGCGTGTCTGTGTCATTGGAGAAACACTGCAAAAGTACTTTTTCGGCGCAATGAGTCCTCTGGGGCAAAAGCTGCGCGTTGGCGGAAAAAGCTTTGAAGTAATTGGCGTCTATGCAGGAAAATATGAAGGAAAACTGAATACGGAAGATCAGTTGATTGTTTTTCCATATACGCTTCAGAACAGTATGATGAGTATGAGCGGTATGTCGGATAAGCAATACGTCATCAAGGCAGCGAGCAAAGAAGATATCTCCGAACTGACTGATACGTTACTGCCGGAATTCATGCAGAGCCGCTGCGAGTCCAGCGGCGGGTATTTCAGCGCATATTCCAATAGCCAGTGGCAGGAACAGTCCGAGGCTTCCGCAAACATGTTTGCGTTACTTGGCGGCGGTATCGCGGGTATATCTTTATTGGTAGGCGGCATTGGCATTATGAATATCATGCTGGTTTCTGTGACAGAGCGCACGCGCGAAATTGGTATTCGTATGGCGATTGGCGCACGCAAACGGGATATCATTGGACAATTTTTGGTAGAGGCCGCGGTGGTATCGTGTTTCGGCGGTATTATAGGTATTGTCTTAGGCTGCTTTTTGTCTGCTATCTTAGGCAACTTGTTGTTGATGCAGCAGATGTCGAGCAGCTATATGCCAACGATAGAGCAGTTTACGGTTTTGCCGTCGCTGGGACTGATCCTCGGTGCGTTTTTGTTCTCTGCACTGATTGGTATCATTTTCGGACTTTATCCTGCCAATAAGGCTTCTAATTTGCAGCCGGTTGATGCGCTGCGTACGCAATAAAGCGAGGTGGGCAATGTTGAAAAGAAAATTTGTGAGCTTAGTTCTGGTTCTGCTATTTGTTTTTTCTCCTGCTTCTGCGGCTTTTTCTGATATTTCAGACAGTAAATTAGCGCAGACGGCTTCGGTATTGGATGCGCTTGGCATTATGCAGGGTGTGGGGAATAACCGCTTTGATCCAAGCAGTTCGCTGACACGCGCTCAGTTTTGCAAACTGGCTGTCACGGCATTGGGTTTTTCGGATGTGAGTGCTTATGGCAGCTATACGATTTTCCCAGATGTGAAAAATACGCATTGGGCGGCACCGTACATCAATGCTGCGGTTCGGCATCCAGAGCTCAAAGATCAGGCCATTATCCGCGGTTATGCGGACGGTACATTTGGGCCGGATAAAACTGTAAATTATGGTGAAGTGTGCACGATGCTGCTTCGCATGCTGGGTTATACGGAAGCGGATATCGGCCCGTTCTGGCCTGCTGATTATATTGCACGTGCGCAGTCGCTTGGTCTGACCAAAGATGTCTCGTTATCCGATCCGAAGGCTGCGGTCAAGCGATCTGATGCAGCGATTATGCTGCTGAATACTTTGGGTGCGCCAATGAAGGGGGATGAGGGCGGCCTCCTGTTGGACCGTGTGGCTTCCGCAACGGTTAAGGACAGCATCCTGCTTGAAACCAGTGAAACGGATAGTTCTTTGGCAGATAACGAAGCTGTATTCTATGAAGGCGGCTCGTTGAATGAAGCACCGAGAAAAACCGCAGGAACATTGGATAAGAGCTTGATTGGCGTGTACGGTACGATTGTGGTCGGTAAAGAAGGCGATAAGGTTGCTGTGGGCGTGATTCCTAATAATAATAAAGTAGAAACGTATACAGTAACCGAGGTATCGGCTGATAGCATTCAGACCGAGCAGCAAACTCTGCATCCGAATCGCGATACCAATGTGTATGTGTCCAGAGAGGGCAGAAAGCTCGGTACGTTTGCAGAAATGTGGTCTGGTATTCAGGCGGGAGACTCCTTACATTGCTATTATAACGAATATGGTGCGTTGGAATTGATGGCGGTTCTGCCGCGCGTTTCGTCGTCGGCTGGTAATTCGTTTGTCTATGGTGTCGAAAGTTCGATCAATATTCCGGCTGAATATCAAATCGTCAAAAATGGTACTGTAGTTGATCGCACAAAGCTGAAGAAGTATGATGTGGTCACGTTGGATGCAGAAAACAAGCAGGCGCTTGTTTCGGATATGAAGATCAGCGGACAATATCTCAACGGAACACCTACGTTTAGTTACCCGCAAACGGTTACTATGTACGGTAAAAATTATTCGATTTCCGATCAGGCAGCAGCGACCTTTGCAAACCTTGAGCTTAATGATTACATTACGCTGTTGTTTGATACGGAAGGAAATGTTGCAGCCGCTTATCCCAGAAATGTGATCAGTGCGGATATGCAGGGCATCGTTACAAACGTCAAGGACGGTACAACCGCTACAGTAGCGTTATTTAACGGTATTACGCTGCAGGATCTGGCTGTTGATGCCGATGAGTTGGGTAGCATGCTTGGCAGTGTAGTTGTGGTTACTCAATCCTCTGGCGGTAAGGCGGCCTTGAGTGTTAGGACGCTCAGCGGCAAAGTTTCGGGTACATGGTCAATTGCTGACAGCAAGTTGGGTGATCGCAAGGTTTCTCCAAAGGTTAAGATTTATGAAGAAGTCATCTCTGGGGCACCGTTGAATGCAATCAAGGCTTCGGATATTACAACAGATACGGTAGAGTCCGGACAAATTCGTTATACCGTGACGGATAGTGCGGGGACCGTGACCAATATCGTTCTTGGTGATGTAACGGGCGAAAGCTGGATATACGGTATTGCTGTTGGTGAGAGGCAGGAAAATGACGGTTCAGAAACCAATTTTGTCAAGCTGAAATATTGGAATGGCACTGCTGGTACAGAGGCAACATATCGTGTGCTGTCACTGCCAGGATCGCTGAATAGTACTCCTGTTGGTATACCGATCGGGTATTCGACAAGTGAAAATGTTGTGAATACTTCGCTTTCTACACAAAAACTCGATTTGGTTGATACAGTTGATCTTTCGGCGTTTGATGGATCTGCTGGTGTACGAACAAAGAATGGGTATTATGCGCTGGCTGATAATGTTGGTGTGTATATTTCTGGACGGAGTGAATTTATCTCTTTGCAGAATGCAAAATCCAATTATACTTCTTTCCGACTGTACGCGAATAAGTCCGCAGAGGAAGGCGGCAAGATTCGTTTGATTCTTGCTTCTTAAAGCAAAATGAAGGACGCCGCAGAACCAATGGTTCTGCGGCGTTTGACTATTAAAATGAAATAAGGTAAAAAGTCCGGCTATTGCCGGACTTTTTCGTGTAGGAAATAAATATGTAAAAGGGGATTATTCCCAGTTAACTTTATGCTGTAATGGTCCGGAGCCATGCCCTAAATCAAGGCCATATTGGATGCAAGCGGTGAGATAACGTTTTGCGCGTTTTACACTCTCGACTAGAGAAATGCCTTGTGCCAATCCGCAGGCGATAGCGGAAGAAAGGGTGCAGCCGGTGCCATGGGTATTGGGGTTATGAATGCGAGTGGCTGGGAGCCAATGTATTTGATTCTCAGCGTATAGCAGATCATCTGCACAATCCGATAGGTGACCGCCTTTGATCAATACGGAACCGCCTGTTTGCAATGCAATTTTTTTCGCTGCCTGTTCCATTTGCGATTTTGTGGAAATGTATGAGCCGGAAAGTGCTGAGGCCTCCGCTAAGTTGGGTGTAATCAATGTGCAGAGAGGGAAAATTTCTTCAATGAGAGTTTTTGCAGCATCTGGACGGAGTAAATCATGTCCGCTGGAAGACATCATAACCGGATCAAGCACAATATTATGTGTATGGTGGGCGCGCAGCCGTTTCGCAGTCATGCGGATATTCTCGGCATTATACAGCATGCCCAATTTGACGGCATCTGGCCGTATATCATCGAAAACACAATCAATTTGCTGTTCGACCAAAGAAGCTGGGACGGGCTGCATACCGAAAACACCGGTTGTGTTTTGCGCAATTACGACGGTAATTACACTCATACCGAAAAGCCCATGTGCTTCTATCGTTTTCAAATCAGCTTGAATGCCTGCGCCGCCGGTCGGATCGGTTCCGGCAATAGAAAGAACGGTTTTCATGATTTGTTTACCTCCAATCCTGATCCATCAAATGCGGGAATAAAGCTTTCACCGATTGAGCCTGCTTGTTGGAAGAAACCGCCAAGACCTAGGGAACAAAAGAGTTCGCAGGCATCGGTATATTCTTCTTCTGTTATGGTGCGATTCAACTCTGGCCAGCTTTGCATGTCAAACGGTGTATACTGTCGCATTAAGCTGACTAAAACGGTATCTCCAAACCTAGACGCAATATCACGCAGCACCTGTGCTGTGTCATTTCGAAGACCTGGCAGCATTAGATGTCGGATAATCGTACCGCGGGTTAATATGCCGGCATCATCAAATTGCGGAAGGCCAGTTTGACGAACCATCTCGGAAATGGACTCCACAGCAGTTTCCCTATAATCTTCAACATGAGAATACCGGGAGGCATAATAGCTGCTGTAATACTTATAGTCCGGTAAATAGATATCAATGTATCCTTCCAATAGCTGGAGCGTCTCTACACGCTCATAGCCGCTGGAATTGTATACGATGGGAATATGCAGCCCGTGACTTTTAGCGAGTGACAGCGCTTGTATGATCTGCGGCACATAATGTGCGCCAGTTACAAGATTGATGTTATGTGCGCCTTTCTTCTCCAGTGATAGAAAGGTATCTGCTAGTTGCTGAGCGGACAAGGTCTGTCCAATACCATCTCGGCGACTGATTTGCCGATTTTGGCAGAACACACATCCCAGTGAGCAATGGGAGAAAAACACAGTACCGGAGCCGTTTGTGCTGGAAATTGGGGGTTCCTCCCATTGATGAAGGGAAGCACGTGCAGCTTCAATCTGGTCGTTTGCGCCGCAAAGACCGCGTGCTTGTGTACGGTCTACGCCGCATGCATGCGGGCATAGCTTGCAATTTTTCAGCAGATCCGTCAATGATATCCCTCCAATCAAATTTATTATAGCGGATTTAAGTCTGGAAATAAAGGTAGGATTTGTGATATACTATTTGAAAAAGCAATACAGGAGATATGCGCTATGAAGATTTCAGATATTTTAAAGCAAGATAAAGTTACGCTGTCATTTGAAGTGTTTCCCCCAAAAACCAGCAGCAGCTATGAGTCGGTCGCGCGCGCAACGCAGGAAATTGCAGCATTGCATCCAGACTTCATGAGCGTTACTTATGGTGCGGGCGGTGGTACCAGCGAGCACACCGTGCAGATTGCATCGGATCTTCATGCGCAATATGGCGTTCAGGTGCTGACGCATTTGACTTGCGTGTCCTCTACGCGGCAGCACGTATCTGCGATGCTGGAAAAGTTCAAGCAGCAGGGCATTGAAAATGTGCTGGCACTGCGTGGAGATATTCCAGCAGGCGGTGCACCGGAGAATGATTATCACTATGCAGCGGAATTAGTGCGCGATATTAAATCACAGGGTGATTTTTGTGTTGGCGGTGCATGTTATCCGGAAGGACATGTAGAAGCAGCGAACAAAACCGAGGATATCCTGCATCTGAAAGAGAAAGTGGAGGCAGGATGTGAATTCCTGACCACGCAAATGTTCTTTGACAATAATATTCTATATAATTTTCTGTATCGAATTCGCGAAAAGGGGATCACTGTGCCGGTCATTGCGGGTATTATGCCAGTGACTAATGTAAAGCAGATCAAGCGCATCACTTCGATGTCGGGAACGTATTTGCCGGAGCGCTTTAAGGCGATTGTTGATCGGTTTGGTGAGAACCCGGATGCAATGAAGCAGGCTGGCGTGATTTATGCGACTGAACAGATTATTGACTTGATTGCGAATGGCGTTAACCACATTCATGTTTATTCGATGAACAAACCGGAAGTCGCAGCTGGCATTCAGGCTAGTCTGTCGGAGATCCTCAAGTGATCGCATTTGATCGCAGCGAAGCGCTGCGGTACTTGGGATATCGGAACCATGTGCAGCCGGATGAAGCAGTACAGCAGAGTCTTGACCGATGCACTGAGGAATTACAGAATGTGGTGGCGCCAAAATCGGTTTTTCAGGCATTTCCGCTGGAACATCCGGTAGAGGGGACACTAAAACTGGCGGATATTTTCGTTCATAGCAAAAACTTATCCCGCACACTGAAGGGCTGCACCAGCGTTTACTTGATGGCAGCGACCTTGGGCATTGGTGTGGATCGCTTGATTTCCCGTGCCAGTGCGGTGCGGATGAGCGATGCGGTGATTTATCAGGCGATTGCTGCTGCTATGATCGAGGCCTATTGCGATGAGATCAACGATACATTGCGTCAGGAAGCGGAGCGTGTGGGCCTGTATTGTCGACCGCGATTCAGTCCCGGTTACGGTGATTTTCAAATCGAACATCAGCGGGATTTCAGTCGCCTGCTGGACACCCCCAAAAAAATAGGATTAACGGTTACCGAGAGCTGTTTGCTGGTGCCGATCAAGTCGGTAACAGCAGTGATTGGTTTGTCCAACTCACCGCAGCCATGCCATCGAAAGGGCTGCGAGGAATGCGAAAAAACCGATTGTGCATTTAGGAGATAAAGATGAATATTAAAGAAAAGCTGGGTCGGGAATGGCTGTTCTTTGACGGCGGCACTGGAACGATTTTGCAGGAACATGGTCTTGCAGCTGGTGAATTACCCGAAACATGGAACTTAACACATCCAGATGAGATTGTTTCGCTGCACTGCGGCTATTTGCAGGCTGGAAGCGATATCATCAACACCAACACCTTTGGCGCGAATGCGCTCAAATATCCGGATAATTTGCGGGAAATTGTAGAAGCAGCCGTTCTGCATGCTAAAAAGGCACGGGCATTATCCGGTCGAAGTGATGCCTATATTGCGCTGGATATTGGACCGACGGGTCGATTGCTGCAGCCGATGGGGGATTTGCCTTTTGAGCGCGCCGTCGAATTATTTGGCGAGGTTGTACGCATCGGCGCAGCAGCCGGGGCAGATCTGGTTCTGATCGAGACTATGAGCGACAGTTATGAAGCCAAAGCAGCTGTGCTCGCGGCTAAGGAGAACTGTGACCTTCCGGTGTTCGCCACGATGATCTTTGATGAAAAGGGCACTATGCTGACCGGCGGTACGGTGGACTCGGTGGTAGCGATGCTGGAGGGTCTGCGTGTCGATGCGCTGGGTGTAAACTGTGGTCTGGGACCGGAGCAGATGAAGCCGATTGTGCAGCGTTTGACGCAGGTCAGTTCGCTGCCGATTATTGTTAATCCAAACGCAGGACTGCCGCGCAGCGAAAACGGGAAAACGGTTTTTGATATTGATGCGGATGCGTTTGCACAGCTTATGGCAGAAATTGCAGATATGGGGGTGCAGGTGCTGGGCGGCTGTTGTGGCACAACACCGGATCATATTCGCCGCATGATTGAGTGCTGCAAAAACAAACCCATGATGCCAGTGATTCAGAAGCACCGTACGGTTGTTTCCTCTTTTTCTCAGGCGGTAGAGATTGGGAAAAAACCGGTGATTATCGGTGAACGCATCAATCCCACGGGCAAGAGTAAATTCAAAGCGGCGCTGCGGGAAAATAATATTGAATATATCCTGTCTGAAGGTTTGACGCAAGAGGACAGTGGCGCGCATATTCTGGACGTAAACGTTGGTCTACCTGAGATCGATGAGCCGGAGATGATGGCAACCGTTGTATCGCGACTGCAAAGTGTGCTTGCATTGCCGTTACAAATTGACACCTCCAATACAGAAGCGATGGAGCGCGGCATGCGGTTGTATAACGGCAAACCCATGATTAACTCGGTCAGCGGCAAGATGGAGAGCATGCGTGCGGTGTTCCCATTGGTGCAAAAATACGGCGGCGTAGTTGTCGGATTGGCATTGGATGAAAACGGTATCCCTGATACGGCAGAGGGCCGGGTGCAGATCGCCCGAAAGATTTATGAAACGGCTGCTGCATATGGTATTCCGCGCGAGGATATTGTAATCGACGGATTGGCAATGACGATTTCATCAGACAGTAGATCGGCGTTGGTTACATTGGAAACGCTGCGCCGGATACGGGATGAGTTGGGCGGACACACCATTTTGGGTGTATCCAATATTTCTTTTGGCTTGCCACAGCGTGAGATCATCAATGCAAATTTCTTCACGATGGCGCTGCAGAATGGATTGTCGTGCGCCATCATCAATCCCAATGCAGAAGTGATGATGCGCTCGTATCGCGCCTTTTTGGCATTGACCGATCAGGATGCACAATGCGGCGATTACATTGCTGCCTATGGTAATCAACCTGCTGCGGCGCCGCAAAGTACGCCGGTAGGTACGACCATGACGCTTGGAGAAAGCATTGAACGAGGATTGAGCGAGCGTGCTACACAAGCGACACGTGAGGCGCTTGAACACACCGAACCGCTCGCAATCGTCAATACCGAGCTGATTCCGGCACTGGATCGCGTCGGCAAAGGATTTGAAAAAGGAACGATTTTCCTTCCGCAGTTGTTGATGAGCGCAGAAGCCGCAAAGGCTGCGTTTGAAGTGGTTAAGGATGCCATGCGCGGTGCGCCACAGCAAAGTCGTGGAAAGATTATTCTGGCAACGGTGAAGGGAGATATCCACGATATCGGCAAGAACATTGTCAAGGTCTTGCTGGAGAACTACGGATATCAGGTGATTGACCTCGGAAAAGATGTCGATCCTGCATTGATCGTGCATACCGCCAAACGGGAGAATGTTCGACTGGTAGGGTTGAGTGCTTTGATGACGACAACGGTCGTCAGCATGGAACAGACTATTCGACTGCTGCGTGCAGAAAAGCCGGATACAAAGATTGTTGTCGGCGGTGCGGTGTTGACACAGGAATATGCTGATTCTATTGGTGCGGATTGCTATGCACGGGATGCAATGGCAACCGTTCACTTTGCCGATCAGGTATTGGGAGCATAAAATACAAGGCTGCGGGAAATCCCGCAGCCTTACTTATATAGTTGGTGTTTATGCGGCAGCAGCAAGCTCGCTGAGCGCTTCTTGCTTGTTATCGGCGGAAAACAGAAACTCGCCGTTTTCATCATATACCTCAATATGTCCGTTTACATATTTCATCGAGCAGTTCATATGCGGTTCTCCTTTCCTTTGATGCACTAAGTGTATCAAAAAAGGAGTACCATAAGATGGACTTATTCAATCAGCTGCTTTAATTGCTGCTGAAACTGCTGTCGCACGTCTGGTGGTTCTAAGATTTGTACGCCTCCGCCTAAGCCGAACACCCATGAGAAGAATTGCGGACTGACTGCAACAGTGACATTGACTGCAAAATATCCATCCTCCAAAGGCTGGATCATCATTTCTGCGCCAAATCGGTCACGCAGCACACCGATAAAACGGTTTTCGCATCGCAGACGAACAATTTTTTCTTCTCCGGAAAACATGCCAAACACTTTGCGGGAATAGTCAGCCGGATTAAATCGGTCGCGGAAGAGTTGCTGGCCTTGTCGTTGGAGTTCGGTCAAAACGATGTGCTCCATTTTATCGACACGATAGTGGCGGATTGAGTCGGATACCGGTTCATAGGCGATCATATAGTAGTTTTCATCATCCCAAGTCAGTGCCCAAGGGCTGACTTGATATCGGGCGCCGTTATGACGATAACGTTTTTGAATTTTCTCTTTTGCATCAAAATTGAGAGCCCATTCAAAATATTGAAAAGTGATCTGTACACCGGCTGATATGGCGGTATGAAGCGCATCAATGTTATAATAAATGCTTTCGTTCATTGTTTTGATGCGGTCGGCAATGTAAACCTGACGTTGTAAAATACGTGCTTGAGGTTCACTGGTTAAGGACTCTATCTTGTGAATCAGTTCATCAGATTTTTTTTGCGTAATAAATCGGGAGCACTGGATGGCATCCACTAACAGTTTCAGTTCTGGAAGTTCAAAATCACGTGAGGCAACGTAATAGCCGCCTCCCGGGCCGCGCTGCAGCATGACGTCCAGACCGAAATCCTGTAAGGCAGCAATATCCGAATAAATGCTTTTTCGCTCGGCTTCCACTCCACAGCGAGCAAGTGTCTGCAGAATTTCTTCCATGCTCATTTTATGTTCTTCATCTGTTTTTTGCAGTAAGATTTGATATAAATAGAGAAGTTTCAGTTTTTGGTTTGGATTTTTAGGCATGCTTCGGCTCCGTTTCCTCAAGTGCTTGCTGATACGCTGCCAAAGTAGCGGCATCAAAACAAACCATGGTTACACATGTAATTTCATCATGTGTTTGCAGATAGGCTTGTATGGTATCAATAGCGATACGTGCGGCATGCGCCACCGGAAAATGATATACGCCGGTGCTGATCGACGGAAATGCAACTGTTTTGCAACCCAATGCGGATGCCTGCGCAAGGCAATTGCGATAGCAGGATGCCAGCAGACGATTTTCATCGGCTGTACCACCATGCCAGATAGGTCCCGGTGTGTGGATGACATAACGACAGGGGAGACGGTATGCTTTGGTTGCTTTTGCTTCGCCTGTGGGGCAGCCGCCAAGCGTTCGGCATTCCGCCAGCAATTCCGGCCCCGCAGCACGATGAATCGCCCCATCTACACCGCCGCCGCCAAGCAGAGATGTATTCGCTGCGTTAACAATTGCATCGACTTGACATTGGGTGATATCGCCTTGTGTGATTTTAAGCCGTTCCATCAGACAAACCTTCTTTCAGGGTGGTTTATTGGACTCATTATACGTCCAACCGAGAGAAAATGCAAGTTTGACGGAGAAATACAGATACGGTATAATAAAAATACGAATAAAGACACAAAAGGAGGCAGCGTGATGGAAAAGCCAATGTCACAATACGCTGCGGACGCACCGCGTGTGCTCAAGGATTTTTTGACTTACATCTCGACGATTCAAGGAAAATCCGCGAAAACAGCACATGAGTATTATCTGGATTTGCGGTTGTTTTTTCGGGTTCTAAAACATAATAAAGGGTTAGTCCCACAAGATATGCCGCTCGATCAAATCCCGATTGATGATGTCGATATTGATTTTTTAGAGCAGGTGACACTGTCGGACGCGTACGATTATCTGGAATATATGTCCGGTGAGCGACCCACGCAGCAAAACAGCGCATTTACCGAGTATGGACTGAGCGGAACTTCCCGAGCGCGGAAGGTTTCTGCGATTCGGGCGTTCTTTCGATATCTGACGGACAAGCGGCATGTGTTGGAACATAATCCAGTCAGCAATCTGGAATCTCCGACGATTCGCAAAACGTTGCCGGTTTACTTAACAACTGATGATAGTATACATCTGCTCGAATCTGTGCAGGGAGAATATGCTGAGAGGGATTATTGCATCCTGACGCTATTTTTGAATTGCGGTCTGCGGGTTTCCGAGCTGGTAGGGCTGAATTTGACAGATTTTCAGGGAGATACGGTGCGGGTACTTGGTAAGGGTAATAAGGAGCGGACGGTTTACCTGAATGATGCCTGTAAGATGGCTTTGGAACGCTATTTGCCGAAACGCCTTACCCCGCATGAGAGAGACAAAAATGCGCTGTTCATCAGCAGAAACCGGAATCGCATCAATGTCCAAACTGTAAAATGGCTGGTTAAAAAGCGTCTGGAGCAGGCAGGTTTGGATACGCAGAAGTATTCCGCCCATAAGCTGCGTCATACCGCCGCGACGCTCATGTATCAAAACGGCGTGGATATCCGGACGTTACAAAATATTTTGGGGCATACCAGTGTCAATACCACAATGATTTATACTCATATTGAAGATAGCAGCTTGCGCGAGGCAGCTGCCAAGAATCCCTTGGCTACGGTAAAACCACAGGATAGCAAGCAATAATGCACTAAATAGAAATAAGGCTGCACTGCTTTGGCAGTGCAGCCTTATTTTCGTTTGTCAGTTGTTGTGAGATGCGATCACATCACTCATATCATACATGCCGGGCTGTTTGCAGTTTGCCATAAAGGCAGCTGCATCCACGGCACCGACTGCAAACACTTCGCGGGAAAGTGCGGTATGCTTGACTTCGATGATTTCATCGCGTCCACAAAACAGTACGCTGTGCTCGCCAACGATTGTGCCGCCGCGGATCGCAGAAATGCCGATCTCGTGAGCCGGACGCTTTGCACGGCGCTCGTGGCGATCATAAACATATTCTGCTTTATAGGGAAGGGCGTCTGCTACTGCGTCTGCCAGCATTAGAGCGGTGCCAGAGGGGGCATCCAACTTCTGATTGTGATGCTTTTCGATGATTTCCACATCGAAATTTTCTCCAAGGACCGAAGCGGATTTGCGGAGCAGTTCCATCATCAGGTTGATGCCAATCGACATGTTTCCGGAACGGAAAATCGGGAACTTTGCAGATGCAGTCCGAATGTTTTGAAGCTGTTCCGGCGAGTGTCCGGTTGTACAGATAACGATGGGGGTATTGTGCTGCTCACAATAGGAGAGCAAGTGCTCTGTACTGGACGCATTGGAAAAGTCAATGATGACATCGCATACGCCCTGAAATTCGAACGGGTCGGCATAAACCGGAAAATCGGCGTGTTTTTCGGTGTTGATATCAAAACCAGCGACGATTTCCATATCCTTTTTATTTGCTACGATATCGCTGATGACGCGGCCCATCCGGCCATTGCAGCCGGAAAGTGCAATTTTCAACATCTTTCTAAAACTCCTTTTAGGGGATAACGGTCAGATTTTGCAGCCTGCTGCGGCCAATTCCTGACGAATCAGTGCGATATGTTCTTCGGTTGGCTCAACCAGCGGGAGACGCAGTGCTCCAACATTCCAGCCGAGAATTTCCATTGCCTTTTTGACTGGAATCGGATTGACTTCGCAGAACAGTGCATCAATCAGATTATGATACGCAAACTGCATTTTTGCTGCCTCCGGATAACGGTTTTCAAAGCAAAGCTGCGTCAGGTCGTGCGTTTCCTGCGGTGCGACATTGGAAAGCACTGAGATAACACCTTTACCACCAAGCGCCATGAGCGGAACGATCTGGTCGTCATTGCCAGACCATACGTTGAGATTATCGCCGCACTTGGCCATAGCGGCAGCAATCAGGCTGAAGTTGCCCGACGCGGCCTTCAGGCCGTTGATGTTCGGGTGCTTGGATAGTTCATACAGCGTGTCGGCGGTGAAGCATACACCAGTACGGCTGGGAACATTGTACAGGATAATCGGCAGATCGCAGCTGTCTGCAATGGCAGTATAGTGTGCGATCAGGCCTCGCTGCGTGGTTTTGTTGTAATACGGGGTGACAGAAAGACCGCCGTCTGCGCCGCATTCCTTGGCAAACTTGGTCAGCTGAATGGCATAGTCCGTATCGTTTGAACCAACACCGGCAACGACAGGAATGCGGTGGTTGACATATTCGCAGCACCATGCAACAGCTTCACGGTGTTCTTTGTCATGCAGTGTGGAGGATTCGCCGGTGGTTCCGCAAACGATGATCGCATCTGTGCCGTGGTCGATCTGATAATCAATGATACGACCAAACTCTTCATAATTGACCTCTCCGGTAGCCTTGAACGGTGTAATAATGGCAACGCCGGCACCGGTGAAAATAGGATTCTTCATGGAAACAGCCTCCTTTATCGGTCCATATAGCCTTCAGCACAAAGCAATTCTGCCATCAGGACAGCACCGCCGGCTGCGCCGCGCAGCGTGTTGTGCGACAGGCTGACAAATTTGTAGTCATACAGGACATCTTCACGCAGGCGGCCGATGGAAACACCCATACCGCCCTCCAGATCACGGTCAAGCTTAGTCTGTGGACGATTATCCTCTTCAAAATAGGTCAGGAAATGCTCGGGCGCAGAGGGGAGCTTGAGCTCCTGTGCGCAGCCCTCATAGCTGCGCCAACGTGCAATCATTTCCTCCTTAGACGGCTTGTTCTTGAACTTCACGAATGCAGCCGCCATGTGACCATCAGAGCAGGCAACACGCAGACACTGGGATGTAATAACAGGAGAGGTAGCGGGTTCGATATGGTCGCCGTCGATATGGCCCCATACCTTCATCGGCTCTTTTTCGCTCTTTTCCTCTTCGCCGCCAATGTACGGGATGACATTATCAACCATCTCCGGCCAGGTCTCAAAAGTTTTGCCCGCGCCCGAAATTGCCTGATAGGTGCAGACGGCAACCTCGGTCGGTTCAAAGTCGAGCAGCGCGGACAGCGCCGGGACATAGCTTTGAATCGAGCAGTTGGATTTGACAGCGATAAAACCACGCTTGGTACCCAAACGCTTGCGCTGTGCCGGAATGATCTTTGCGTGATCGGCATTGATTTCCGGAATAATCATGGGCACATCGGGCGTCATGCGGTGCGCAGAGTTATTGGAGCAAACCGGGCATTCGAGCTTTGCATATTTTTCCTCAAGTGCACGGATCTCATCCTTTTTCATATCCACTGCACAGAAAATGAAGTCAACCTTGGATGCGATTTCCTCAGCATCGGCTGTCGCGTCGTAAATCACCATGTCTTTATACTTCTCTGGCATGGGAACAGCCATCTTCCAGCGGCCCTCACAGGCCTCGGCATAGGTTTTACCGCGGTTGCGTGCGGAAGCAGCGAGTGCGACCACCTCAAACCAGGGATGGTTTTCCAAAAGCAGCGAAAAACGCTGCCCAACCATACCAGTTGCACCCACAATACCTACCTTGTAGTGATTCATTTTCATCAAATCCTTCCAAAAGATTTACTAACAAATTGATTTTTTCCCAACTCGGGGGAAACAAAGAAAAATACCGGTTGAAAAACCGGTATGATCTATACTATAATAGAAAGAGTGGACGGGCCACGGCTTTCTAAACAGGATAGCTCTCCACCGGCATTTCTGCTGATGACAGACGCAGGGATATTCTCCGGAACGTCCAGCACAGCCTTGCCGCAACAAGAACTGGCTTCGGCGGAAGACCCTTTCTCGGCTGCTTAAACGGGTTTACGGACCCTCCCAGACGATACTGATGAAAACCGCGCCTCTATCTGTGAAAACAAACTTTTCGTTCTTATTGTAAGGTAAGGCAATTTATTTGTCAATAGAACGCACAAAAATTTAGAAGGAGTTGAAACAATGAAAAGGATCGTTTCCTTGTTGCTTTGCATTATCATATCATTTGGAGTCTTATGTGTGGTTCCGGCATCTGCGGTTGACACCAATGTTATACTGCGCGTCGGACTGACGATCAACGGTGCAAGTAGCTTTGCAGATCCCAAACTGGAAAATGTATCGGGAGAGCCCACAGGATATACCATCGGACAGATGCAGGGGACGACATTTTCCGGCAGCACATCGATTTCTTCTTCGCAGCTGACCATTCAACTGGTGAATGATGCTTTTCAGGTGAGCGATACGGCAACCGGGAAGGTGCTGTACACGTCGGCACAGGGAGCGGATCATCTCGCAATCCGTCCGGATAGCGCGCTGACTTGGTTTAAGGGCTATAAATGGAACGGTGATTTTGTCTATCGTCGCGCCTCCGGCAATAACCTTACGGTTATAAATTATGTCGGTCTGGAGGATTATGTGAAGGGCGTTCTGCCATACGAGATTAGCGCAGATTGGCCGGCGGAAGCGCAGAAGGCACAGGCTGTTTGTGCACGCTCCTTTGCGCTGGGTACACATAAGCATACGAGTGCTGGGTATGATTTGTGTAATACTACAAACTGTCAGGTGTATCTTGGGACCAATCTTGCTACGGCTGCTTCGGACGCAGCGGTCGACGCGACGCGCGGCGAATATTTAACTTACAACGGCGAACTGGTTATTGGTTATTTCTTCTCTTCGGACGGCGGCGCTACGGAGGATGCGGCCAATGTTTGGGGCGGCGATTATCCGTACTTGCAAGGTAAGGAAGATCCTTATGAAACCTATGACAGCTCTTGGAGTGTTACGCTGACGGCTGATGAGGTTCGCCAAAAACTGGTGAATGCCGGCTATTCGATTGGTACGATTGCCAATGTTGAGGTAACGAAGCGCACGGACACGGATAATGTCAACGAGGTTACGGTGATCGATACGGATGGGAAAACAGTGACGATTCAGCGCGACAACGTACGCACTGTTTTTGGATTGGATAGCATCCGCTATACCATCACGCCGAATGCGGCTAAATCAGCTTCTGCTGCGCTGCCGCAGAGTGCAAGCCTGAAAATCAGTCCGTCCACTCATAAGGTGACTTTGGATGGAAAATCGGTCGCGCCTCAGGGATACAACATTGAAAATAATAACTATTACAAGCTGCGTGATATCGCTTACATATTGAATGGTACAGACAGCCAGTTTAATGTTTCGTGGGATTCGGATGCGAACCGCATCGAACTGATCAGTGGAACGGCGTATCAGGCTGTAGGCGGCGAGATGGCAGATTCGGTGTCTGCGCAGATCAAAAGCTGCATGCCGTCAAGCGCAACGATTGTTCTGGATGGCAAAACGATATCTCTGACAGGCTATCTGGTCAATGGCAATAACTATTATAAGTTGCGTGATGTAGGAAGTGCGTTAGGGTTTGGTGTGGATTATGATTCGGACAAGCAGACGGTCGTCATTGATTCCGCTCCATCGTCCTCAGAGGATCCGGAAGGTTCGGTTGTGCCGGAAACACCCACAACCCCTGCTGTTCCACCTGTCAGCTATACCTTTACCGGTACCGGCTGGGGACATAGCGTTGGTATGAGCCAGTGGGGTGCGTACGCGATGGCGCAGCAAGGCTTTACCTATGAAGAAATTCTCAAATTCTATTATACCGGCATTTCAATCGCCGGTTGATTAACCTGCGGTAAAGGAGGCGTATGGCATGGGTGCTCAATATGGGCGCCCATGCTTTTGCAATGAAAAAAAGCGATTTTTATTTTGATCTGCCGGAGCGCTTGATTGCACAGCATCCGCTAGAGCAGCGGGATGCATCAAGACTATTGGTGCTGGAGCGTGCAGATGGCTCGGTGACGCATCGACATTTCCGAGATATGTTGGAGTATGTTCAGCCGGGGGACTGCATGGTGTTCAACAATTCCCGTGTTATTCCAGCGCGTTTAATGGGGCACGCTGTCGGTAAGACAACGCCGATAGAAGTTTTGTTGTTGACCGACAAGGGGGACGGTCTCTGGGAGTGCTTGACTCGTCCAGGACGAAAGACACGTGAGGGTGTTGAATTGATTTTTGGGGACGGATTGCTGACTGCTACGGTGGAGTCGGTACAGCCAGACGGCAATCGGCTGATCCGTTTTCATTATGACGGAATCTTTTTGGAAATTCTGGATCAGCTTGGCACCATGCCTTTGCCGCCTTATATCAAGGAAAAATTGGACGATCCGGAACGATATCAAACGGTTTACTCCAAAACGCCTGGTTCTGCCGCTGCACCGACCGCAGGACTGCATTTTACGCCGGAACTGTTGGAAAACCTGCGTGAGAAAGGGGTCAAGCTTGCGTTTGTTACGCTGCATGTGGGTCTAGGCACGTTCCGTCCGGTCAAGGAAGAGGAAATTACAGATCATGTGATGCACTCGGAATACTATATCATGGATGAACAAACAGCTGAACAGATCAATAGCACGCGAAAAAATGGTGGAAAGATTTGGGCGGTAGGGACGACGGCTTGCCGAACCTTGGAAACAATTGCAGATGAAAATGGAACGGTACGGCCGCAATCGGGCTGGACGGATATTTTTATCTATCCTGGATATCGTTTTAAAGCGGTGGACCATTTGATCACCAATTTCCATCTGCCTGAGAGCACGTTGATGATGCTGATTTCAGCCTTTGCCACTCGTGAAATGATTATGGAAGCATATCGGCAGGCAATTGAGGAAGAGTACCGCTTTTTCTCGTTCGGCGATTCGATGATGATTTTTTAAGATAAGGAAAACTGATGAATGGCGTTACGCCAAAACAAAGAGGGAATTATGCAAATCGGAACATTTGAGTTGTTAAAAACCGAAGGAAACGCCAGAAGAGGCGTGTTCTGTACCGCGCACGGTACGGTGCAGACCCCAGTATTCCAGAATGTCGGAACCGCTGGTGCCATCAAGGGTGCAGTCGATGCGTTTGACCTGAAAGAACTGGGCTGTCAGATTGAGTTGTCAAACACGTATCATTTGCACGTGCGCCCAGGCGATCAGATCGTAAAGCAAATGGGAGGGCTGCATCGCTTCATGCGTTGGGATGGGCCGATGCTCACGGATTCCGGCGGATTTCAGGTGTTTTCGCTTGCGACACTGCGTAAGATAAAAGAGGAAGGTGTAACCTTTCATTCGCATGTGGATGGTCGCAAGATTTTCATGGGGCCGGAAGAGAGCATGCGCATCCAATCCAATCTTGGTTCGGATATTGCAATGGCCTTTGATGAGTGTATTGAAAATCCAGCGCCGCGAGAATATGTGAAAAATTCAATTGACCGCACAACGCGTTGGCTTCGACGCTGCAAAGCGGAATTGGATCGCCTGAATAGCTTACCGGATACGATCAATCCGCATCAAATGCTGTTTGGCATCAATCAAGGCGGAACCTATGATGATTTGCGTATTGAGCATATGCAACAGATCGCGGAATTGGATTTACCGGGTTATGCGATTGGCGGATTGGCGGTTGGCGAGAGCACAGAGGTGATGTATCACATTCTGGATGTTGTGCTGCCGCATGCACCGGCAAATAAACCGCGCTATTTGATGGGCGTTGGTACACCTTCCAACATTATCGAAGGCGTTGCCAGAGGTGTGGACTTTTTCGACTGTGTCATGCCGACGAGAAATGCGCGGCATGGACATTTATTTACGCATAATGGCATTCTCAATATCATGAATGCCAAATATCAGACGGATGAGCGCCCGATCGAGGAGGGCTGCCAGTGTCCGACCTGCCGCAGATTTTCGCGTGCTTATCTTCGCCATCTGCTAAAGAGCGGAGAAATGCTGTCGCAGCGGCTGCTGGTAATGCACAACCTTTGGTTCTATAATCATTTGATGCAGGAAATTCGTGATGCGCTGGATAACGGCACGTTTGCTGATTTCCGTGCTGAATATAGTGAGAAAATGAGCAAACGAATTTAATAGGGTATAAGCCGGATTCCTTATGTGAGTCCGGCTTTTGCATTCATATTTCTTCTGTTCATGGCATACTTTGTTTTGAAATGGGGTTTTGCCGTGCGAATTCAGAAAAAAACGATTCTATATGCGGCGGGCGTTTTGGCCTGTGGAAATATCGTGCTGCAAGTACTGGGATTTCTCTATCGTGTCTTGCTTAGTCATTATGCCGGCGCGGAAGGACTTGGTGTTTACCGGTTAGTGCATTCCGTTTACTTGGTATGCAATGCGGGCTGCTTATCTGGCATCACAATGGCGTGTTCCCGCTTGAGCGCAGCAAGCGAAGCACGAGGAGAACGAAGTAAGATTAATATGGTTCTGCGGTTGGCATTTGTGGTTTTCTTTTCCGCCTGCTTGTTCTGCGGTGCTTGTTTGCTGTTGGGAGGCAACTGGATCGCAGGTGGTATCTTGGGCGATGCCCGCTGCGCGCGCGCCTTTCCGTTTATGATGCTTTGTCTTGCGCTAACTGGTATAGAGAATATTTTTAAATCGCTGTTTATTGGCTTGGAGCGGATGCAATATGCAGCGACTTCCGAGGTTTGCGAGCAACTGATTCGCATTGCCACGGTATGGTTTTTGCTTTATCAGTATGAGGGCGATGACTACGGCACCATTGCCATGTTGATTTTTGTTGGCATGGTAGTCAGCGAGGTATTCAGCGCTGCTTTTTTGAGTTTGCTCTTTCGAAATTGGAAGACACCGGGTATTCATCATGTGCGGCTGGATTATGAAACTGTGCGTCAATTTTTCTTTATTGCACTTCCGGTTTCAGCATCGGCGCTTTTGGGCAATGCAATCAGTTCAGCAGGATCGATTCTGTTACCGAAACGGCTGATGGTTGCCGGCATGAATTACGAACAGGCGTTATCTGCGTTGGGTGTTCTGTCCGGCATGGCAATGCCGTTATTGCTTTTGCCTATTGCGTTGGTCAGTTCGGTTTGTACAGCATTGCTGCCTGCGGTGACAGCCGCGCAAGCCACAGAAAATAACAAACGGGTGCAGGCATTGGTAGGTAGGGCTATCACGACAGTGGGACTGATTGCTGTACCGGCAACAGCAGTTTTGATTCCGCTTGCGCCCAAACTCAGTATGCTGTTTTTTGAGCAACCGCTGAGTGCTCCCTATGTTTCTTTGTTAGGAGCGACAGCAGTGGTTTGCTATTATCAAATGGCATCCGGCAGCTTGCTCAATGCAATTGGTTTGCAGCATTGGAATGTAGTCGTTTCGGTTGGAGCAGAGTTATGCCAAGTGATCCTGATGTATCGTTGGTGTGCTATGCCACGACTGGGTATCTATGGGTATTTGATCGCTATGTTAATGACCGGACTTGTTGCGTTTACACTGAATTTTATTATTCTGTATCGGAAAGTAGGATTTTCTTTGCGCCCGCTCAGACGCTTCGGTGTTCCGTTTTTTTGTGGCACGGCATTATTTTTCTGGACGCGTATCTTTTATCAGATGTTTTCACAAATATGTTCTTCTGATATTTCTATGCTGGTATGTACGGTGTTCAGCGCTGGTATGCTTTACATTGTTGTGCTGCGCCTGATGGGCGTTCGGCTGGTGGATTACTTATCCAAACGAATCGAAAGACCGTATTTGCCGCGCTTGCATATGTGGTAAACAGCTTGACAAATGTGCATGAAACAGATAAGATAAACTGACGGCTCCTGCCCGCGATTCCGGCAGGAGCCTTTTTGTCGGAGAAGAGGGGAGTGCATGACATGGAACTAACCATGTGTTGTCCGACGTTATTCGGGCTGGAAGGCATTGTGGCGGATGAATTGCGTTTTGGTGGCAAATTGAGTGAGGTACATGCCGAAAATGGCAGAGTGTTGTTTGAAGGCGACGAGACAACCTTAGCATGGGCAAATCTCAATTTGCGTTGTGCTGAACGTGTGCTGATTCGATTGGGCACATTTCCCGTGAAAACCTTCGATCAGCTTTTTGAAGGCGTGCGTGCACTGCCATGGGAACAGTTTATTCCCAAAGACGGCGCTTTTCCAGTGAAGGGTCATAGTTTGAATTCAGCGCTGCATTCAATTCCGGATTGCCAGAAAATCATCAAAAAGGCAATCGTGTCCCGGTTGGGGACATGCTATCATCAAAGCTGGTTTGAGGAGAATGGAGCAAAATATCAAGTTCAGTTTGCAATCATGCGTGACACGGCGGAATTGTATCTTGACACGTCTGGCGTCGGTTTGCATAAACGTGGATATCGTGCCAACAGCAATGCAGCGCCGTTGCGCGAAACGTTGGCGGCAGCTTTGGTCAAAATAGCGCGCTGGCGGGGGAGAGAGCCGTTTCTCGATCCGTTTTGTGGATCGGGCACCATAGCGATCGAAGCTGCAATGATTGCCCAGCGACGCGCACCTGGTTTGATGCGTGCATTTGATGCAGAAAAATGGTCCTGTCTGGATGCGGCTGTTTGGCGTCAGGCGAGGGAAGATGCCATTGGCATGGCGGATGGCGGCGCGCGGTTTGACATTGTCGGCAGCGATATTGATCCGGCTTGTGTGCAGTTATCAATGGAAAATGCACGCAAAGCAGGCGTTGCCAATACGGTGTTTTTTGAGCAGGCAGATGCGACAAAGCGGGATTACGCACAAAGCGGTGTGATTATCGCCAATCCACCGTATGGCGAACGGTTGCTGGATTTGCAGGAAGCGGAGGAATTGTATCAAAAAATGGGGGCTGCAATGCAAAAATCACCCATCAAACAATATATTCTCAGCTCGGATCCGCTTTTTGAACGTTGCTTTGGCAAAAAGGCCGATAAACGAAGGAAACTTTATAACGGCATGATTAAATGTGAGTTGCATATGTATTTTAAGCACTCGAAACGGGACAATGCTAATCGATAACGATATTGCAAAGTGAATTCACAAAAAATTCATAAAATTTTTGATGCTTTTTCCAAGAAACCTCTTGCCAACTGGTATGAGTTGATGTAATATAATAGTCGAGTTAGCACTCTGGTTTAATGAGTGCTAAACCATGACTTTGTTAATTTTTATTTTTCATAGGAGGCATCCGTTATGAAACTCAAACCCCTTTGCGATCGTGTTGTGATCAAGATGGTAGAAGCAGAGGAAACCACTGCCAGCGGTATCATTCTGACTGCGTCTGCGCAGGAAAAGCCGCAGGTTGCTGAGATTATTGAGGTCGGCCCGGGTGGCGTGGTAGACGGCAAGGAAATCAAGATGGAAGTCCAGAAGGGCCAGAAGGTCATCACCGGCAAGTACACCGGTACTGAGGTAAAGCTGGACGGCGAGAAGTATATCATCGTTCGTCAGAGCGATATCCTTGCAATTGTTGAGTAAGAACCAGTAATTCAGGAGGTAATATATCATGGCAAAGCAGCTTATTTACGGCGAGGATGCGCGCAAGGCACTGCAGCGCGGCATTGATCAGCTCGCTGATACGGTAAAGGTTACGATTGGTCCGAAGGGCCGCAATGTTGTGCTCGATAAGAAGTATGGCGCTCCGCTGATCACGAACGACGGCGTGACCATCGCCAAGGAGATCGAACTGGACGACCCGTACGAGAACATGGGTGCGCAGCTGGTTAAGGAAGTTGCAACCAAGACCAACGATATCGCTGGCGATGGTACCACCACCGCTACTGTTCTGGCACAGGCGTTCGTCCGCGAAGGCCTGAAGAATGTTGCGGCCGGTGCAAACCCGATGGTGATGCGCCGCGGCATTTCCAAGGCTGTCAAGGCTGCAGTGGAGGCAATTGCTAAGAACTCTAAGACCGTAGACGGCACCAATGATATTGCCCGCGTTGGTGCGATCTCTTCTGGTGATGACGAGATCGGCAAGCTGATTGCGGAGGCAATGGAGAAGGTTTCGACTGACGGCGTTATCACCGTCGAAGAGTCCAAGACTGCAGAGACCTATTCCGAGGTTGTTGAGGGCATGCAGTTTGACCGCGGTTACGTCACTCCTTATATGTGCACCGACACCGAGAAGATGGAAGCAAATCTGGATGATGCGCTCGTACTGATTACCGATAAGAAGCTGTCTAACATTCAGGAGTTGCTCCCGATTCTCGAGCAGGTTGTCAAGTCCGGCAAGAAGCTGCTGATCATTGCAGAGGACATTGAGGGCGAGGCACTGTCCACCCTGATCGTCAACCGTCTGCGCGGCACCTTCACCTGTGTTGCAGTAAAGGCACCGGGCTTCGGCGATCGCCGCAAGGATATGCTGCGCGATATCGCGATCCTGACCGGCGGCACCGTGATCTCCGAGGAAGTCGGCATTGAGCTGAAGGATGCGACCATGGATATGTTGGGTACTGCCCGTCAGATCAAGGTCACCAAGGAAAACACTACGATCGTTGACGGCGCTGGCGACAAGCAGGCGATTGCTAACCGAGTGACTGAGATCCGTGGCGCAATCGAGCGCACCACTTCTGATTTTGACCGCGAGAAGCTGCAGGAGCGTCTGGCTAAGCTGGCTGGCGGTGTTGCAGTCATCAAGGTTGGCGCTGCGACTGAGACTGAAATGAAGGAAAAGAAGCTGCGCATTGAGGATGCACTGAACGCAACCCGTGCAGCAGTGGAGGAAGGCATTGTTGCAGGCGGCGGCGTTGCTTATGTCAATGCAATTGCAGCTGTAGAGGCGCTGGCTGAGATGGCAGAGGGCGACGAAAAGACCGGTATGCAGATTGTTGCACGTGGTTTGGAAGCTCCGATGGCTCAGATCGCCTTTAACGCTGGTATCGAGGGTGCCATTGTTGTCGACAAGGTGAAGAATTGCGGCAAGGTTGGCTATGGCTTTGACGCTGCGACCGAGACCTATGGCGATATGATCGCTAACGGTATCGTAGATCCGACGAAGGTAAATCGTTCTGCACTGCAGAATGCGGCTTCTGTGGCGTCTATGGTTCTGACCACCGAGAGCTTGGTTGCTGATAAGAAGGAGCCGGTTGCTCCTGCTCCGGCAGCTCCGGATATGGGCGGCATGTACTAAGCAAAAAGGATGCTCCGAATTTAGGAGACGATTTTTTAACAGTGATTTTAGATGGCAAGCACGAAGTAAAGTGCTTGCCATCTTTTTCTTTCTTGTG
Source organism: uncultured Agathobaculum sp. (assembly GCF_944380975.1). GTDB lineage: Bacteria > Bacillota > Clostridia > Oscillospirales > Butyricicoccaceae > Agathobaculum. The sequence continues at coordinate 52,921 of NZ_CALWJK010000003.1, forward strand.
TATTTTTATTGCATGGGCAGTATAGCCAAAAAATGATATATAAATTTTTACAAATTGACTTATTTGAGAAACTCCTAAAAAATACCCCCCTCATGTGAAGAATGGAAGTTTCAGAACGTGGTAAGGCTTGATAAAATAATCACAAAGGAGGGGAGAATGCATGGAGTATATTCTGGAAATGAAGGATATCAGCAAAACATTTCCGGGTGTCAAAGCGCTGGATCATGTACAGCTTCAGATAAAAGCAGGCGAGGTACATGCATTGATGGGCGAAAACGGTGCCGGTAAGTCTACATTAATGAAAATATTAATGGGGATTTACTCCAAAGACGAGGGCGGTGAAATCCTTTTTGACGGTCAACCGTATGAAGTGTCGAATCCAAAGGAGGCTATGGATCATGGCGTGGCAATGATCCATCAGGAATTGAATCCGATTTTGGATATGTCCGTTTTTGAAAATATTTTTGTAGGACGCGAATTACGAAAACACGGCTTAGTCGACAGTAAGGCGGAAATACGAGAAGCGCAAAAGCTGATTGAAGAATGCGGCCTACATGTTTCACCGAAAGAAAAACTCCGTAATTTGACGGTTGCACAGTGTCAGTTGATTGAAATCATTAAGGCGATCTCCATTAATGCAAAAATCATTATTATGGATGAGCCAACTGCCGCAATCACAGAACGAGAAGTGGAATTGCTGTTTGGGCATATCCGGAGGCTCAAAGAGAAAGGTGTTGCTATCATTTACATTTCGCACCGAATGGATGAGATTTTCTCTATTTGTGACCGTGTTAGTGTATATCGTGATGGGCATTACATTGGTTCCGGCGAAACAAAGGATTTGACAGAGGCGCAGCTTATCAAAATGATGGTTGGCCGTGAAATTACAGACGTTTTCCCAAAGTTGGATGCACAGATTGGTGAAGTAATTTTCGAAGCGAAAAATATTGTTCGTGCGGACAATAAGGTAAAAGGCGTTGACTTTTCTGTCCGAAAGGGTGAAATCCTTGGAATTGGCGGTCTGGTGGGTGCTGGACGCAGTGAGTTGGTCGAGGGCATCTTTGGCATGCATGAGCTATCTAGCGGTGAAATCTACGTCAAAGGTAAAAAAGTGAACGTCCATTCACCACGTGATATCATCAAAGAGGGTGTCGCGCTCATTACGGAAGATCGCAAGGTGACAGGGCTGAATTTAAGTGGTTCAGTCAATGATAACATTGCGATGGTAGCAATTAGAAAGCTGGTCAGCAATGGGTTGTACAATCAAAATAAAGCCCGCAGTGCCTCTCAGGAGTATATTAAAAAGCTGAACATTAAAACGCCTTCCGGAGAACAGATCGTCGGCAATCTCTCTGGTGGCAACCAGCAGAAAGTCGTTATTGCAAAATGGCTGCTCAATGATCCGGATATTATTATTTTGGATGAGCCGACCCGCGGTATAGATGTTGGAGCAAAGCGCGATATCTATTTGCTTTTGGGACAACTTGTGCAACAGGGAAAAGCCGTTATTATGATTTCATCGGAAATTCCAGAGCTGATGGGTGTTTGCGATCGGATCATGGTAATGTGCGAAGGCAATCTGTCTGGCGAGGTCAAAAGGGATGAGTTCTCGCAGGAACGTATCATGACACTTGCTTCGGCCATTGAGGTATAAGGGAAGGGGAAAAGATGAAAAAGACGAAAAATGCGAAAGCACTAATCAGCGAATATTTTATTTTCGTGATTTTTATTGCATTGGTTATTGTGCTCGCTTGTTTGAAGCCGAGTTTTATTCAGCCGAGCAACTTGGTGAACATTTTGAAGCAAGCTTCGATCAACGGTATTCTGGCGTTCGGCATGATGTTTGTCATTATCGCAGGCGGATTTGATATGTCTGTTGGTTCCACGGTTGCATTTGCAGGCATTCTGGCTGCTATGTTGGGACAGGGGCAGTATCCGCTGGTGGTTCCGCTGGTTGTGGCAATGCTTGCAGGTCTGGCTGTTGGTGTCGTAAACGGCGTTGGCGTTGCAGTTGGTGATTTGCCGCCGTTTATTATGACGCTTGGTACCATGACTGCTGTTCGTGGGTTAGCACTTCTGACTTCCAACGGTAAGCCGATCACGGGTATTAGTCAGGAGTATAAGGCGGTTGCTGCAAATTCGATTGCTGGAATTCCAATGCTGGCAGTATTTCTGATTATTGTCATTTTGATTTGCTCCTTCATTTTGGCCAAAACGGTATACGGTCGTCGAGTTTATGCCTGCGGTGGTAATTTGCAAGCGGCACGTGTATCTGGTATCAATACGACTATGATCCGTATTTCCACCTTTGCTATTGCTGGACTGTTGGCGGGATTGAGCGGCTTTTTAATGACTTCTCGTGTTACCATTGGTCAGCCTACCGCGGCGGAAAGTTATGAAATGGATGCGATTACCGCTTGTGTTGTCGGCGGTGTGTCCATGTCCGGCGGCGTCGGTAAACCGTGGGGTGTTGTGGTTGGATGTTTGCTGATTACAGTTATTGCGAACGGCTTGGACATTATGGGTGTATCGTCTCACTGGCAGAAGATCGTCAAAGGCGCCATCATTGTTTTGGCAGTTCTAATTGATGTTAAGGGGAAAAGCAAGAAAAACTGATTGATGTTAAGAGCGGGAGCACAAAGTATGTTCTGTTCTTATCATAAAGAAATTTGAGGAGGAAGAATTATGAGTAAAAAGAGAATCCTTGCCATGCTGATGGCCAGCGCAATGACGCTTGGCATGGTAAGCGGATGTGGCAACAGTGGGACCGATGGCTCGCAGGATTCGGATGCAAGTACAGATTCGACAGACGGCGCATACAAAATCGCATTGATTCAGCAGCATCAGACCAATGCATTCCAGATCGCGGTTTCAGAAGCCGCTGAAGAAAAGGCAGAGGAAATGGGTGTTGATTTGACCATTCTTAGTGCGGACCAAGATGCAGCAACACAGATTAGCCAGATTGAGCAATGCGTTTCTGAAGGCTATGATGCGATTCTGTTTGAGCCTGTTGATCCGGATGGACTTTGCGATGCAGCGAAAAGCGCAGCAGATGCTGGTGTTGTTGTCATCAACATCATTTCTGCCTGCACGGATTGGGAAAACTATGGTATTTCTGCGGTGTCCTACGGTGATAACGTAAAGGCCGGCGAAACCGAGATGCAGCATGTTGCCGATTTGTTAGGCGGTAAAGGCAACATTGCGATTCTTACTGGCCCCTCTGGCGATTCCGGTGGACTGCAGCGCATGGAAGGCTATGAAAATGTCCTGAAGAATTATCCGGATATGGTTCAGGTTGTTTCGCCTGCAGATTGCCAGTGGGATACGGCTAGCGCGCAGGCAACAGTAGAGAGTTGGCTGTCCGCATATGACCTGGATGCAATCATTTGCGAAAACGATGGCATGGCAGTCGGTGCAGGCAATGCCGCAGGCGCAAACAGCGGTATTATCATCACTGGTGTAGATGGTACGCCGGATGGTTTCGAAGCAATCAAGGATGGACGCATCACAGGTACGGTTTCTCAGAACGGTGGCGCTATGGCCGCAAATGCGATTGAGGCTGCGGTTACGCTGCTTTCTGGCGGAACTTTGGAGGAAAATGTTATCATCACTGATAATACCTGGATTGATGCTTCCAATGTTGCCGACTACGAATAAGGGATTTCCTTTACCAGCATGTAATTTGCGTTGGCAAACGCCAGAGAAAGTGTTATCATGAATAAGAAAAGGGAAAACGAATTCGTTTTCCCTTTTTTGATAAACAGCGTGTATTTTTACTGGGGGCGGATTATGTTACGAGTAGTCCTTGCGGACGACGAAAATAAAGTGATTTTACTCCTGCAGAAGCTGATTGATTGGCAGTCTCTTGGCTATGAAGTGGTTGGCATTGCCAATGACGGTTTGCGTGCACTGGAGTTGGTAAAAGAAAAACAACCGCACTTATTGATAACAGATATTCGCATGCCGGGTTATGATGGTATTGAACTGATCCGTTGTGCGAAGGAATTACAGCCGAAGCTGCATACTATCGTGATCAGTGGATATCGTCAGTTTGAATATGCACAGAATGCGATAAAATATGGCGTTGAGGATTATTTGCTGAAGCCGCTCAAGCAAGAAGAACTGTACGGTATTTTACTGCGCTTAAAGGATAAGTTTGGAGAAGAGGCAGCACTTGAATTGCAATTAAAGCGCAGCGGAGAGCGACGGCAGGAGCTTTTGATAGAAGCACTTCGAGATGCGGTCAACCGGCAAAAACAATTCATTGATGCAGAACAAGCGGAAGCAGAATACGGATTTCATTTTGCAAATGGAACGTATTTTGCTGCCTTGATAAAGCCTGATATTGCGAATGCAGAGCAGTATCAGGATGGTTATTCGATCATGCTGCATCATGCATTGGAAATTGTCAGAAACGAAGTGCAGCAATTAGCCGGTGAATATGCGGTTGCTACCATAAGCGAAGGAATTGCAGCAGTGGTATGTATTCCTAATTATCAGGCAGTCGCGGTTAAGCAATGCTTTACAAAGATTCGTAAAGAGATTGAAAAGCAGCGTGATTTATTTTGGAATATACGTTGCATGGTTTGCTTGGGCAGCAGAAAAACATGTTTGAAAGAAATGAATGTTTCTATGCAGGAAGCGATATGGCTTTGCTTGGATCGGCTTTGCCACATTCAGCCATGGCGTGATGCTGATGGGGAAACACTGCCTTTTGAAGAACGGTATCTCATGGATCCTGCTCAAAAGAAGCGTTTTCAGGAAGCGGCAGAGTATTTGGATAAGGAACGGTTTGAGCAGGAATTGGATGACAGCTATCGGTGCCTTTTACCGAACCAAAACTTGAATGGGCAAATGGTAGAGGACTGGTTTCAGCAAATTGTAGACGCTGCGCATTATGGCATGAAGCAAAGTGGAAATGTGGAAGATTACTTTTTGGAAACCATGCAGGAAAAGTTCTGGCGTTGTTCCAGCGTACAAGATGTTTATCTTTTGCTTCGGGATGGCATACGGCAGCAGATCCAGCGCCTATGTGAAGAAAAATCTATGCAGGAAGCGCGTCCGATCACGGAAGCAAAGCGTTATATTCAGCAGCATTATCAGGAAACCCTGCGATTGGAGGATGTGAGCAGCGCAGTCGGATTCAATGCGACTTACTTTTCTGCATTATTCAAGAAAGAAACCGGACAAAATTTTATGGATTATCTGACGGAACTACGTATCAACAAATCCAAAGAATTACTTTGTATTGATTCATTGTCCATTCAGGATGTGGCAGAGATGGTAGGGTATCGTGATCTGAAGTATTTTTCACGATTATTCAAAAAAGTAACCGGTGTTAGTCCATCGGATTATAAAAAGCTGTACAAGTAAGGTGATAGGATTGTCGCTGCTGAGCGGATGGAAGCTGTGGCATGCGCTGCGGCGCTATCAAAGTGAAAAAAATCTGGAAGCTGTTTTTCATATGGATTGGAGTAAAAGCCCACTTTTGAAAGTTTTTTTGGGTGATATCGAAGAACGGCTTCATGGAGAAGAAATCACAAGACTGAGGCAAAAACAAGCGGAATATCTGGCGCTGCAAAACCAGATCAACCCGCATTTCCTTTATAATGCTTTGGAAGCAATCCGCGCGGACGCGTTACTAGTGGATTGTGAGGAAATAGCTGAAACGACAGAGGCTTTGGCAACTTTTTTTCGCTATACGATATCCAATGTGCAGGAATATGTTACATTTTCAGATGAGCTGGATAATGCTGAAAACTATTTTATTATCCAGAGGTGTCGTTTTGGGGATAAGCTCTCTTTGGAGCTTGAAATGGAAAATGAAGAATTGCTGGAAGCGCGTATGCCAAAACTGATTTTACAGCCATTGGTGGAAAATGCAGTTCTGCATGGCTTGGAAGGTAAAATAGAGCATGGTACGGTACGGATTATCGTAGAGAACAGTGAACGAACATTGTTTTTACGGGTACGTGATGATGGAATCGGCATGCCGGAAGAACAGGTGGAACGGTTAAATGCACAATTTGCAGGGGATGATACCGGAACAAACATGCAACAACGTGGTGGCATTGCACTGCGAAATGTCAATAGCCGCATACGCTTGATGTTTGGAGAAAACTATGGACTTCGTATTTTCAGTGCGGTAGGAATCGGTACAGAGTGCTGCATTACACTACCATTGCTTCCACAGGAGGACTAAGCGCCAATGAAAGAAGAATTGATTCGTGTGGAAGATGGGCGTTTTCAGAGTGAGGGCAGCGAGTACCAATTTGATCTGATGATTTCTCGAGGAGAATGCATCGGTATATATGTGGATGAACATGTTACTTCTGGTACCGCTTTTTTGGATATCTTTAAGGGATATTCGCATATCAAAGCAGGGAAGGTTTTTTTATATGGATTGCGCGCTGGTTCTATGGAGTTGGAGCGCTGGATTACGCAGAATAGCATGATTGCAGATAAGTTTCGATTCGATTCTAAAGAGCTGACTGTTTGCGATTTTGTGATTGCTTTAGGGAAACCGATACCATGGAAAAAAAGTAAATATGCAAAGTGGAAGCTGCTTGCAAAAGAAACTGAAAATATGCTGGAACAGATGGGGTTGCTTCCGTTATGGGAGAAAAAATTATCTTCGCTTTCCTTACTGGATTATTATCGGCTTTCTGTTTTTCGAGCTTGGTTTTGGCAAAGCGAATTGCTGATATTGGATCGCTTGACCGAGATTTTGCGTTGGAAAGACTTAGAACAATTGATGCATTGTGTTCAATTCCTACTAAAACAAGGTTCTGCGGTTTTGATCTGCGATATGGATGAGAAATTCCTGTATCAATATGTGAACCGAGTAGATATCATCAAAAACCGGAAAACGTGCTACCGATTGTATCCAGAGGAATTCGATGATCGCTTGTATGAGATACTGGGTTGGAAACGCCGCAGTAAGAGCAGCATATCGCATGTGGAACCATGGCAAGGTGAAAAGGTGATTCTTTCCGTATCTGGTTTAACGTTTCCGATGATGGAGCCGTTGAATTTTCAGATTCAAAGTGGTGAAATCGCATTTTTGCAGGATGAAAACTATAATACGGTATCTCAGATTCGAGATTGTTTCCTGGGAGAACAAAATTGGCTGAGCGGTAGTTTTTGCTTGTCCGGGAAATCGTATGAATACAAAGAGGTTTTAAAGGCCATTGGTTCTGAAATTGGGATTCAAATCGAACGTCCGGATCGCCCGAGTGGTGTATTATTTGATAAGCTGACAGCATTGGATAATTTAAGTGCTTGTCTTCTTCCAAAAGCAGGACGTCATGTGATTAGAAAAAAACTTATGACGAGCATCATGGATGAAGCGTCCAAATGGTTCGGTCGAGAAGCATTGCTGCGTCCATTAAATGAGTGGACGTTGCCTGAGCGGCTTCGATTTTCGTATTATAAGTGGTATTTGGTAAATCCACGCCTCTTGATCTGTTTTTTTCCGTTTGCCGGACAAGAATCCGAACATCATGAAATGATTATTGATATGTTGGTGACTTGTGCTAGACGAGGGATGGCAATTTGGGTGATATCTTCCGGCATTGATGCTATTTGCGAAAAGACAGAAAATAAAGAATTCCTGCAAAGACTGCACTATATTGATTCATTATATAGATAATTATTGCATGAGAAATGACTATTGATTCTATAAGTGGTGTCCAGTAGGCAAAAGATTCTGTTAAAAGATATTTTTTCGGAACTGTGTCGGAGATAGCCCTGTCTTATCAGTAAATGCAATGATAAAGTTGACTTCACTGCGATATCCGACCTGAAATGCTATCTCTTTTACGGATAGGGAAGTGGATTGCAGCAATGCCTTAGCTTCGTCAATCCGATGTAGCATGATATATTCGTGAGGAGAAAAACCGGTTGCACTGCGGAATAATCTGGAAAAGTGCGAAGTGCTCAGACGAACATACTCTGCAATCTGACTTACACTAATTTGCTCAAATAGATGTTGATCAATATAGTGAACAGCTTGAGATATAATACTATCGTTTGCACTATGTTGTAATGGAGCCGAAGGAAATAATAGTGCGCAGAGAATGCGATAAATGCGTTGGGAACAATCTACCTCACTGATGGTGGCGCTGCGCAACCCGGAAATGATTTGCGCCATTTCCTGTTCAATTCGGTCATCAGGTGATGGAGTGAAGGCTTGTTTGCCACCTCGAAAAGTGATGATCTGATTAAAAAAGGCTTCCGCATTGGCACCATCAAAATGAATCCACATGGCCTCCGCGTCTCCTGTGGTATAGAAATGATGGGGTTTGTGACAGTCAATCAGTGCAACTTGACCGCGTTCTGCCGCAAATTGCTGTGATGTTTCATAAAAAATGCTTCCAGAGCGGATAAAAGCAAGGAAAAAGTTTTTGTGGCTTTCCTCACGCGCCACGTCACAGGTATCTGAAAAATCATAGTGTTTATCATAATAATAATGTCCTACACGCGTGACATAAAAAAATAGAGTACGTGCGGTTGCAGACGGCGTGGAAAAGAAACGTTCTGAGCGAGATAATACTCCAGGCTCGTTATTCACTTTCAATGTGTTCACCTCTCATATCTTATAATAGCACAAAAAATAAATAAGTTGCAGTGTTTTATTATTGCGCAAGGGCTTTTTATTCAGTATGATTAGATAGAAGTCAATATTTATTTGGCAAAAGGACTTATATCAATATATGGTCAAAGGTGTTCAAGATGATTAAAGATAAGACTTTTTATAAATCATTCATGTTTTTAGCGCTTTCATTGGCACTGCAAAACCTATTGACATATGGCGTCAACATGATGGATACTGTAATGCTTGGCAGATATAGTCAGGATGCCATGGGCGGAGTCAGCTTGTGCAACCAAGTTCAGTATCTGTTGCAAATGCTGGTGGTTGGTGCAGGGGAAGGCGCAGTTGTGCTTGGCTCACAGTACTGGGGAAAGGGAAATTTAAAACCGATTCCCCATATCATCGGTGTTGCTTTGCGGTTTGGCGGCAGCTTGGCAGTTCTCCTGTTTTGTGTGGTAGCATTTTTCCCTACGCAGCTTTTGAGCCTGCTATCCAATGACAGTGCGGTTATCGCAGAGGGGCAAAAGTATTTTCAAATTATTTGCTTTACCTATATTATTTTTACCGTTAACAATATTTTGGTCGCTTCGCTGCGCTCCATTGGTATTGTAAAAATTGGTTACATCATTTCCGGTTCTACACTGGTCATCAACGTATGCCTCAACTATTGTCTGATCTATGGCAATCTAGGCTTTCCCGAGCTTGGTGTGCGCGGCGCTGCGATTGCGACACTGGTATCGCGATGTGTTGAGCTGTTGATTGTCATTTATTATTTGAAATATAAAGAGAATACGCTTCGTTTGACCTTAGCAAAGCTGCTTCGTATTGATACGAGCTATATGCGGGATTACACTCGGGTTTCTTCACCAGTACTAATCAATCAAGCTCTGTGGGGCGTGGCCCAGATGGTGCAAACCGGAATTCTCGGACATCTCGGCGGCGATGTGACAGCAGCAAATGCAATTGCGGTTCAGGTGTTTCAGGTGCTCTCTGTTGTGGCATATGGTTCTGCGTCTGCTGCGGGCATTGTGGTTGGACGCACTATTGGAGAAGGTAACGAAAAGCGTTTGCGTCCGCTTGTCAATACACTTCAGGTTCTGTTCATCACAATTGGGATTTGTTCTGGTTTTCTGATATTTGTTTTGCGTGTACCAATCTTAACGGTTTTCGGCGGGACATTGACCGATCAGGCATACGAACTGTCCATGCAGTTCATGCTTGTGCTTTCCATTACGACAGTTGGCACATCGTATCAAATGGCCTGCGATAACGGAATTATCCGTGGCGGAGGCGATACTGCTTTCAGCGCAAAAATGAATCTGATCAGCATGTGGCTGATTATTGTACCATTTTCTGCAATGGCAGCTTTCTGGTGGAAGTGTGCGCCGGTTGTCGTGTTTTTCCTTCTGAAATGGGATCAGCTGTATAAGACTATTCCCGTTGTGATACGATTGCGCAGCTGGAAATGGGTGAAAAAGGTCACCCGACCGGATGCAGCAGAATAAACGGAATATTTCTCTTTCTCTCTCCCGAAAAACCGGCTGAATGGCCGGTTTTTCTGTTGACAAAAAAATAAAAAATGATATACTTTTATAGGAATTAAATATTGAATGCGATGAGGAAACGAGTTTTTCGATATTTGGCAGATAGCGAGAGGGGACAGTGCAAGCCCTTTGCCAAACCGAGAGACAGCCACTTCCGAGCAGTCTGTGAAAGCAGACCGTCTGATCCGCGATAACCGATCACTAAGATGTGCTTTTATCGGCGCAGATTAGGGTGGTACCGTGGAAGAATGCTTTCGCCCCTAACGAGTGGGCGGAAGTTTTTTTGTTTTACAAATTAAAATTTGGAGGATAAAAGAATATGCAGTACAGAAGTTTAAATGAGCTGCGCGAAATGTACCTCAAGTTTTTTGAAACCAAAGGTCATCTTCGCCTGCCGAGCTTTTCGCTCATCCCGCAGAACGACCCGTCGCTCCTTCTGATTAACTCTGGTATGGCGCCGATGAAGCCGTATTTTACCGGAGAGCAGGAGCCGCCGCGCCATCGCGTCACCACCTGCCAAAAGTGCATCCGCACCGGTGATATTGAAAACGTCGGCAAGACCGCGCGCCATGGTACGTTTTTTGAAATGCTGGGCAATTTCTCGTTTGGCGATTATTTCAAGAAAGAAGCTATTGCGTGGAGCTGGGAATTCCTGACCAGCCCGGAATGGGTCGGTATTGATCCGGATCGTCTGTATCCGTCCATTTATCAGGATGACGAGGAAGCATTCGAGATTTGGAACAAGGACATCGGTATTCCGGCTGAGCGTATTTTCCGTTTCGGCAAGGAGGATAATTTCTGGGAGCATGGCTCTGGTCCGTGCGGTCCTTGCTCGGAAATTTATTATGACCGTGGACCGGAATATGGCTGCGGTAAGCCGGGCTGCACGGTTGGTTGTGACTGTGACCGTTATATGGAGGTTTGGAACAACGTATTCTCGCAGTTCGACAACGACGGTAACGGCAACTACACCGAACTGAAGCAGAAGAACATTGATACCGGCATGGGGCTGGAGCGTTTGGCCTGCGTTGTACAGGGCGTTGGTTCGCTGTTTGATGTTGACACCGTGCGCAACATTACCAACAAGGTTTCTGAAATTGCCGGCAAGCACTATGGCGACAGCGAAAAGACGGATATTTCGCTCCGCGTCGTTACCGACCATATCCGTTCGACCGTTATGATGATTTGCGACGGTGTTATTCCGTCCAACGAGGGCCGCGGTTATGTGCTGCGCCGCCTGCTGCGTCGTGCGGCTCGTCATGGCAAGCTGCTGGGCATTGACCGTCCGTTCCTGTCTGATGTGGCAACGACCGTAATTCAGGAATCCGGCGGCGCTTACCCGGAACTGGTGGAAAAGCAGAAGTATATCCACAAGGTCATTGAAAACGAGGAAGCAAGCTTCAATAAGACGATCGACAGCGGCCTGAATATTCTCAACGAGCGCATCGCGGCAGCAGATGGTAAGGAGCTGCCCGCAGCCGATGCATTCCAGCTGTACGACACTTATGGTTTCCCGATTGACCTGACTCTTGAAATCCTTGAAGAGCAGGGCATGACCACCAACCGCGAAGAGTTCGATCGCTTGATGAACGAACAGCGTGAGCGTGCTCGTGAAGACCGCAAGAAGATGGGTGATTTGGGCTGGCAGAGCGAGGACCTCGGTTTGGACAAGTCCATCAAGACCCGTTTTGATGGTTATGAAACGCTGGGCGAGTCGGCAAAGGTGCTGGCTATTGTCAATGAAGGCGAACCGTCCGGTGCGGCAGCCAAGGGTGAGAAGATCACGGTCGTGCTCGACCATACGCCGTTCTATGCGGAAATGGGCGGTCAGATCGGTGACCATGGCATCCTGGAAGGTAAAAACGGCGTTGTCACTGTGTCTGACGTGCAGAAGACCAAGGATGGCAAGTATATGCACATCGGTGTGGTGACCGAGGGCGAAATCTCGGTCGAGGATGAGGTGCAGGCCAAGGTCGACGCGGAATACCGTCAGGCGATTTGCCGTGCGCATACCTCGACGCACCTACTTCAGAAGGCGCTGCGTAAGGTACTGGGTGACCATGTCGAGCAGGCAGGTTCGTATACGGCAAACGACCATATCCGCTTTGACTTCACACACTTTGCAGCATTGACCGCTGAGGAATTAGCACAGGTTGAGGCGCTTGTCAACGAAGCAATTCTGGCGGGCAGCCCGGTTATCACCGAGGAAATGTCTATTGATGAGGCCAAGAAAAAGGGCGCAATGGCGCTGTTTGGCGAAAAGTACGGTGCAGTGGTTCGCGTGGTACAGGCGGGTGATTCCGTTGAGCTGTGCGGCGGTACGCATCTGGATAACACGGCGAAGGCTGGTGCGTTTAAGATCATTGGCGAAGCGTCTGTTGCAGCTGGTGTGCGTCGCATTGAAGCGGTTACCGGTAAGGCTGTGCTGGATTACCTCAATGAGCGCCAGAAGCTGTTGACCGAGGCTGCTGCCGCACTTAAGACCTCCCCGAATGAACTGCCCGCGAAGATTGAGCAGACCGTGGGTGAGTTGCGCGCAATGACCAAGAAGATCGACAAGCTTAACAGCAGAGTGGCATCTATGCAGATGGTGGATCTGCTGAATGTTTCGCGCGATGTCAAGGGCGTAAACGTAGTCGCAACCCAGCTGGAGGACGCAACAGCAGAAGTGCTGCGCACAATGGGCGACAGTATAAAGGAAAAAGCGCCGAATATGGTTGCGGTTCTGTCTGCTGTGAATGACGGCAAGGTCAGCCTGCTGTGTGTCTGTGGCGCGGAGGCTGTCAAGAAGGGTGCTCATGCCGGTAAGATCATCAAGGAAGTGGCAAAGATGGTTGGCGGTGGCGGCGGTGGCCGTCCGGATAGCGCAACTGCTGGCGGCAAGCAGCCGGAAAAGCTGGAGGAAGCGTTGGAAGCGGTCAATAATATTGTTGAAGCGCTGCTGTAAATCCGGTATAATAAAAGAACAGAAAGGAGCGGTTTGAATGCAAGATTGTCTGTTCTGTAAAATTGTTGCAGGGGAGATCCCCTCTAACAAGGTCTACGAAGACGAAGTGTGCTATGCCTTTTATGACATTGATCCGCAGGCACCAACGCATTTTTTGGTCATCCCCAAGCAGCATATCCAATCCGTGGCTGCAATTGACGCATCGAATAGTGCGATTGTAGCACACTGCTTTGAGGTCATCGCAAAAATCGCGGCGGATATGAAGATGGAGAGCTTCCGTATGGTTTCCAATATTGGAGAGCAGGCGGGGCAGAGTGTATTCCATCTGCACTTTCATGTGCTTTCGGGTCGAGATATGACCTGGCCTCCGGGCTGATGAAAAAAAGAAGTGGCCTTACCGCCACTTCTTTTTTACACTTGACAGGGAAGAAGGAGAAAAAATGCGGGAACGGCCTCTTGTTTTTCTGGTTCCGGCAGCTGCCGCGGCCATATTTTGCGCGGTGTGCTTAGATATTTGTCTAAAACCAAGTTTTGCACTTTTCCTTCTTTCCTTTTCGTTGGCTTTGGCAGGTGCACTGATAGAGCATAAAAAGCTGTTTACACTATGCTGCATGTTGGCAGCTGCGTTTCTCGCATTTACGGGTTTTTCTGCCTATCAAGCTGTTTTTGTGGAACCTATCCGCATGTTGGCAGGTACCCATGCCGAAATCACGGCGACGGTATTGCAGGATGCCACAGTGTATGATGACAACCAGCGAGCGGAATTATCGGTTGACGACAACGATGTGCTGCCGCGCAGCTTTCGCATGTACTGTTATCTGCCGCTGACAGAGACACCGCTTGCTGCCGGGGATCGGATCAAAGTAAATGTTGGGTTTTATTTGCCGGGGAATTCAGAAGGCTTTGATCGTGCCGCTTATCAGGCGTCGGAAGGGTGTTATATTACCGCTTCGTATACGAAAAATGATAACGATGCACCCGTGTCATTTGCTGTGTTACAGACAGATAACCACTCATTCCGTTGGATACCACAGCGCATTGCACGCTTTTGCAAACAAGCGATACAAGATGCCTTGCCGGAGCGTGAGGCTGGCTTACTGACTGGTTTGCTCATTGGAAACACAGATGCGATTTCTACTGACGATACCATCTCCTTGCGGATTGCGGGACTCAGCCATTTAGTTGCCGTTTCTGGATTGCATGTTGGTTTTCTGGTTGCGTTTTGCTATTTAATTTGCGGACGCAAATGGGGGACTTATCTGTCCGTGCCGCTTATTCTTTTGTTTGTGCCAATTGCAGGTGCGTCACCATCGGTGATCCGCGCTGCGATCATGTATCTGATTGCAGCTGGTGCATTTATCACTCGACGAGAAGCCAACACGCTGAATTCCTTATTTGCTGCGCTTGCTTTACTGCTGGTTCAAAATCCGTATGCAATCGCCGGGTTAAGCTTACAGCTATCTTTTTCAGCAACGCTGGGATTGGTGCTGCTGGCTGGGAAAATGCAGACAAAGCTGCTGAAGCCGCTTCACAGTATGCCAAAGCCTGTTTATAAGCTTCTGTCTGTTCTTGTGAGTGCAATATCCTGTACCGTTTGCGCGACTATTTTTACTGCGCCGATTTTGCTTTCTTCCTTTGGCTATATTTCCATCTTATCCGTTCTCAGCAATTTGATGGTAGTTGGTGTGACTGCGATATGTTTCATTGCAGGATTTCTGCTCTGTCTATTCGCGGCTTTTGTTCCGGTTGTAGTGCCGATACTGTCGGCAATTGTGCAGCCGCCGCTGCGCTATATCTTATGGGTTGCAGAGCGTGTGTCGGATCTTCCTTATGGCATGGTGAATTGGGGCGATAGCTTTGGACTTGCTGCACTCTTTCTCTGCTTTGCGGCAATTCTGCTCTGGCTGATGATAGGGCAGCGTGTCAAATGGAAGGTCATTTTGCCGATTCTTTGTTTGTGTTTGAGCTTGCTCAGCGGCATAAATGCGTATCAATATCAGAGAACGTATCGCGTGACCTATTTACCTTGCGGAACGGGACAGGCTATCCTTGTTTCTGACTCATCGCATGTGACTTTGATCGATTGTGCTGGAGATGGCGGATACCGGGATGCTGCACAGCTTGTACAGGAATGGATGCGCTATCATAACATGGACCATATTGACACACTAATTTTAACGGCAGTGGATCGTGGTCATGCGCGAGATTTGCCGACGTTGCTGCAAACGGTTTCGGTGCATCAGATTTTGATTCCGGACGGATGTAGGCAAACTAAGTACAATACAGATTTGATAGGGCTGTGCAATCAGGTTGGCGCACAAGAAATTGATCAATTCAATGTGTTGGATAACGGTGCTGCTCCAATTACTGTTTTTCCGGTGACGGATGGGAAAATGGGCGTGCAGATTGCCGATGAAATTTTAGTCCTCCACAGTCCAACACAAAAGCAGCTTGCGGCTTTTTTGGAATCGGATTCAATAACGGCACCGGAAATTGTACTTTCTCAAAGCAATATGGAGGATGATGCATTGTTAGCACAGGCAGTAGATGCAATGCATGCAGAAAGAATTGTGGTACAGGCTGGATTTGGAGATGTCATGTCGGAGTATCATGATCTTCCTGTGGAAAGTCCATATGTGACCGGAGAAATCGTGAGGAAATTCAGAAAGGAGTGAGGAAATATGCCACAGGAAAAGACAAAATCAAACGGAAAGGCGCAGCTGATTCGTGATTTGAAACAGGGAACCTTTGCTCCTCTTTATGTGATTTCCGGCGAAGAAAGCTATTTAAAGGAATACTATTTGCAGCAGCTGCGGGAGAATGTGATTGATCCGACCTTTGCAGATTTCAACAGGATCGAATTGGAAGGCAAGGGACTAACTCCCGAGCAGCTGACCGAAGCGGTGGATAGCTATCCTGCGATGTCGGAAAAAAAGCTGATTATCGTAACCGATTTCGATTTGTTCAAACCGCCAGCCGCGTTCTCCGATGTGTTGCCTGCTTTGCTGGAAGATTTACCGGATTATGTTTGTCTTGTGTTCTACTATGATATTCTGGACGGGAAGCCGGACAAACGAACCAAACTGTATAAGACGCTGCAAAAGGTTGCGTGCTTTGCAGAGTTTTCTCACATGGAAGAAAGGGAGCTGGTTGCATGGTTAGAACGGCGTGCCCGTGCGCTGGGCTGCGCCATTACACCGGAGGATGCTTCTTATATGATTTTTCTGTGTGGGAATTCCATGACCAATCTGGCAGGGGAGATGGAGAAAACTTCGGCACATACCACCACCGGAGAAATTAAAAAATATAATATTGATGCGGTCTGTTCTCCTGTGCTGGATGCTGTGGTTTTTGATTTGACTGATGCAATCACAGCAGGAAAATTTGAACGCGCAGTTTCACTGGTGGGTGATTTGATTGCACAGAAAAACAATGAAGTCATGATTTTTACCACCATCACACGCCATATTCAGCGCTTATATGCGGCAAAGCTCTGCGCGGAAGCAAGGGCGGGAGAGAAGCAGTTGATGGACATGATTGGTTCCAAATCGCCGTATTACGCGAAACAGATTCAAAACGCAGCGCGGCGCGTATCGTTAAAATGGCTGCGAAAAGCAGCGTCCTTATGCGCACAAACCGATACGGCACTAAAGGGCAGTGCAGTAGATCGTCAGAAGCAGATAGAATTGACGCTGTTGTCCATGGCGTCTGCGTTGAGGGAGGCCTAATATGACACGAGTTCGTGAAGCCATAGTGGTAGAAGGCCGTTACGATGTCAATACAGTCCGTCAGGTTGTGGATACAGTTGTGCTGGAAAGCGGTGGATTCCGTATTTTTCATAATAAGGATCAGCTTCGTTTGCTGCGAAAAATTGCAGAAACACGCGGTTTGATTGTGTTGACGGACAGCGATGGGGCGGGCTTTGTCATTCGCAATTATATTAAAGGTGCATTGCCGCCCGGTAGTGTGAAGCAAGCCTATATCCCGGATATTGCGGGCAAGGAGCGACGCAAACGGCATGGCTCCAAGGAAGGTAAGCTGGGAGTTGAGGGGATGCGTCCAGCGGTCATTTTAGATGCCTTACGTCGCGCCGGCGCAACTTTTGAGGACGAATCGAAATCATCTGCGCAGCACGAAACGCCCATCAGCAAAGCAGATTTTTTTGCATGGGGGTTATCTGGGCAAAAAGACAGTGTAAATCGTCGCGCCGCTGTCCTGAAAGCGTTGGATTTGCCGGCCCATATGACGGCCAATGCGCTGCTGGAATTTATCAATGCGGTCAGCTCCCGAGCCGAATTGGAAAAGATCATAGATAGAATATCCACGGGGGATTGACAAGTTGCAAAGAGAAGCCTATAATATCAGTGTAAATTAAATAGTTCTGTTTCAGGGCGGAGTGAAAGTCTCCACCGGCAGTATACGGACAGCTTGTCCGATAGTCTGCGAGCCGCAAGGCATGATGGGTGTGAATCCCAACCGACGGTTATAGTCCGGATGAAAGAAACAGGTGTATTTCGGTACGTCTGCGCGCCCTTGGATGATTCCAAGGGCTTTTTGTTACCCATTCAAACAGAACTCCTTGCAAAGGAGAAGATACCTATGACGAAAACCAGCAAAATCACGTATACCGCAGTTTTTGCGGCGATCGCAACCGTTCTCATGTATTTTGAATTTCCGATTCCGTTCATGCCGCCATTCCTCAAGGTTGACTTGTCTGGCGCTGTAGTATTGATCGGCGCATTTATTTTTGGAATCGGTCCGGCCATTACCATGATCGGGATCAAAGATTTGATTCATTTGACGCAAACCCAAACCGCAGGTTCTGGTGAATTGGCTGATTTTTTGATGCTGTCGACACTGGTTATCATTGCCGTACTGATTTACCGCGCACATAAGACCAGAAAAATGGCAGTTGTCGGTTGTTTATGTGGCTCTGTTGCTATGGCAGGCATGGGCATGCTGACGAACTATTTCTTGATTATCCCGTTCTATGTCAATGGAATGGGATGGAATTTGGATGCTATTTTTGATATGTGCCGAGCGGTCAATCCTGCAATTAACGGCATGGCGGCATATCTTTTCTTAGGTATTTTGCCGTTTAACCTGATTAAAGGTGTGATTTTGACCATCATCACTATGGTTGCCTATAAGAAACTGAGTGTTTTCATCAAATCGAAGCAGATCGCAATTCATACACGGCAAAAAGCGAATTAACAACTGAAAAATGGGGGACATGGACGGGCAAACGTCTATGTCCCTTTGTTAATAGGAGGTCATAATGGATAAGAGAAAGAAATGGATTCATGCATTGTTGCTTTGTGCGGTTGGCATTGGTATCGCCGGTTTACAATGTGGCTTAGTGACACGATACTATACGTTGGAAACAGATAAGATAAAAGAGGAGCAAGGGATGCGTCTTTTAATGTTATCTGATTTACATAGCTGTATTTATGGAGAAAACCAGTGTCAGCTTATGAGCCGGATTATACGCGAACAGCCGGATTGCATCTTTCTATGTGGCGATATCGTAGATGATAAAACACCACGTGATGGTGCGAAACAATTATTGCAGCAAATCACGAAAATCGCACCGTGCTATTATGTTTCGGGAAACCATGAGTTTTGGAGCGGTCAAGCCGATGAGATATTTGATATGATAGAGACATATGGTGTTCAAGTGCTGCGGAATGAACAGGAAATCGTGACCATAAATGATATCAGCTTTACATTATGTGGTGTCGATGATCCTGCTGCAACCGGGACACGACGGGCTGGTTCGTATGGAGAAGCGGAAGCCTATCAGCAGACGTTAGCACAGTTCCAAAGCTTGGGTGCAGAACAATTATGTGTATTGTTGGCGCACCGGCCAGAGTATATTGATGAGTATGCGAAGTATCCATTTGATTTAGTTTTATGCGGCCATGCGCATGGCGGCCAATGGCGTATTCCGTATCTGCTAAATGGTTTGATTGCGCCGAATCAGGGATTGTTTCCGAAGTACGCTGGCGGCCAATATGTCTATGATGGTATGACCGAAATTGTCGGTCGAGGTTTGGCGCGTGACTGGAAACCGCGTATTTTCAATCCACCGGAAATTGTGGTTGTTGATGTAGTTGGAACAGGGAAAGCATAGCACCATAGCACATCTGAAAAATTGAAATATATAATTATACAAAAGAAAAGTTTTGTATAATTGAGGGTGGAAAAATTGAACGCAAGCTATTGCAACAGCCGGATACGCTGGTTCATCCAACGCATCCGGCTGTTGCTTATTTCCATGTCACTTCAATTGGATTTTGATCCACTAACCGCACGATTTCATTCGAATTATAGCTATCCGTAAGCACATTACGCAAACTGCTTTGGTATTGTGCCAAAAATACCAATCCGGTGTTATCAAAAATTACCGTATTAAAGCATGGCGCATACCTGAATCCTGTGGTTTGGTCGATATTTTCATAGGCAACGGCTAATTTCCCATTATTATAGGCAATTGCATTGCTATCCCTGTGCCACGACAGATATTCTAAATTCAACGTGTTTGGCGTCTGCATATCAATACGGAATGTACCATCGCCATTGGGCAGCAACACCGTCGCGGTTTGGTCAATAACAGTGACGATAAAATCATCATTTTCTAACAGATTGTACCACGCACCATCATCCGTCTGTGTTGATTGAATTTTCAGACGCTGTATTTGTTGCATGGTATCCATTTCTATAATTGTTAAAAAATAGTCATTCTTGTGCCGCGTATACAACAGCAACGTTCCATCGTCTTCCCACTGGCTTAATTGTAGAAATTCCTCTGTGGTGTCAATTGGAAATACCATTCTCAGGCTGTCCAGATGCAAGCATCCATTTTCTGCAATTTCTATTCCTCCACCCTTGAGGGTCTTTACGACACCTGCCGCATAGTCCAACGCATATATGCCATATCCTCCCGGAATCAGGCTGGTATCTACCGTGTTCCCTTTTAAAGTGTGGTTATTAAATGTGAAGTAGCAGGTTTGTGGTGTAACAACACTTTGCGTATCCAGATAGAATTGATCCCCTTCTTCATTGCCAGAGCTGCTGGTAGCGAGAGATCCGTCGCGACTTTTTGTCAGCGAAATGGTAATCCGTTCCGTTGGCAGGACAGGAATGCGAAAAAATTCCTGTAACTTATTCCACATCGCAAGGCTGTCACTCTGACTAGGACCATACGTCCAAATGCCAAAATCGTGATTGATTCCTTCTAAACTAATAAAACCTTCCAGTGGATAATATTCGCAATAATCTGCAACCATGATGGTTTTTTCTACTTCTTTATCGGTAGCTGCGCTGTCATACAACTCCTGATAAACACGCTCTAATCCAGTTTGCCGATACTTTGGCGTATCCAGAAAACTGCTGCCGCTGGATTGAACAGCTGAATAAATCTCAACGCCTTGATGGGACTGGTCATATGACTGCTCTTGTTCGGTGTTGAAAAAATGGTACTCTGTTTGTGTATGCGGTGCACCAGCTTGCAGTTTTATCGTGCTGTCCCAGAAAAGGTGATTGCCATAGGTTGCGTGTGTCTGCATGGACAGCCCATCCGCAACCGCTGGATCGCCTAAAAGTATGGTCTGGGTAAATCGCACTTGATCGTGCGCAGCATACACTGTTTGAGCACACCAACCGACTGCTGCGACTCCGAATACTAACAGTGCAGCTATAAACCCCAATGCTTTGCGCATGCACTACCCCTCCCCGCCCGTGATATCATCCAGCGCGCGGCTGACACGGTCGGCACTGTAGTGGTAGGTCTGTTTGATGTATGTCATCAAACTAGTACCATTGTCCTCGAGTTCCGAGGCCGCTACATCGCCAACAATTTGTCCTTGGCGAATCAGTACCGCGCGGCTGATAAAGTTAGAGACTTCCTCAATCAGATGCGTGGACAAGATAATGGTTTCATGTGGTTCAAGAATACCAAGTAATACTTTATAAAAGTCTTCGCGGTTAAATACGTCATTTCCTGCGAATGGCTCATCCATCAGAATATAATCTGCACCTTGACACAGTGCAAGGATTACCTCAAACTGATTTTTTTGCCCAGTCGAAAAGCCGTGCAATGCTTTATGCATAGGAAGCTCAAAAAAATCCATCAGTCCGGCAAAACGCTTATCAATGAATCGAGGAAAATGCTCCTTATAGAACTGTCGATGCGCTTCTGCTGAAAGGTTCGGAAAAAAAGAGTGCTCACTTGTTGCAAATGACAATCGTTCGATGTTATTATGTGTAATCGGTGCCCCGTCCAGCGTAATAGAACCGTCATAACGTAAAAATCCAAGGATACATTTCATGAGCGTTGTTTTGCCTGCACCGTTTTCACCGAACAGACCGACAATCTCACCTGAGCCGAACGACAAATCAACCTGCTGCAATGCTTGTTTGCCGCGCAGACGTTGACTCAGCGAATAGCTTTTGCTTACGTTCTTGATTTCCAGCATCACAAATCCCCCTCTCTACCATGTCGGCAAGCACTGTGGCGGTGTAACAATATAGTACACTGCTAAAAACAGCAGCTTTAATAGAAATGCTGTGAGCAAGCTGATGAGTGCACCGATCAGCGGCAGTGTAAAATCACGTCGCATCAGCTCCCAGCGCTGCGGCAGGCGGCGCATCAAATAGATACTTTTGCTTCCCATGTAGTAACTCAAATGATGAGATACGGCTGCGAATAGTGAACAGAGCGCCACAATGTAAAAAAGCGATAGTGATTGCCCCAGCAGGATATCAAAAGGCAGCATCATAGCATCGGATCGCAGCACGCGATCGCCACCGACCCGATCAAACAAAAAGTCATATGCGCTACGCAGACTGACGCCATAAATCAGCACGGCAATGCACGTCGCCGCAGCTAGTCCAAGCCCCAATCGCCTGGCTTCTTCTTTGATCTGGGTGCCCGGTGGCGCGAATCTGGAAAGGTCAATCATTTTCATCGCTCGTTACCTCCTCCGCATTGAACCACACATCCCACAATGAGTAAAGAATCACAGCCAAATGAAACAAACACAACATTACGTCTGATGCTAGACTACCAAGCGGTCGCACAAAGTAAAACAACATAGCGACAACCGTCAGGGAAAGCGGTGCATTGTTGCGTATATTTCTGCCATAGCGTTTTCGCACCACTGCTCCAGCCGTTACAAAAGCCAGCGAAGCGAATGCGAAAAACAAATAGATCCATCGGCTGACTGATTCGAGTGGTAAAACACTGTGCAAAAATGGATTTCGGTAAAATGCAAGAAATAAAGCCTGATTTGACAGCCCGGAGGCAACTTTCTGTGTAAGAAAATATCGACAAAGCGCGGTAAGTACAACAATTTCAGCCATCCATAGAATCATGAGGCATAAAAAGCAGGATAAGACATGCCACAGGAAAACTGTGCGTTCTGAAATGCGCAGCCGGCGCAATGTATAGCCGCCGCCATTCATACGGTACAAAAAGGCAACTAAAAAAATGATTCCACCAATAAATGCCCCCTTGAAATAATCAGGTTGCATCGCAGTTTCCAAAGCGGCTGCACCACGTTGCAACTCCCATAGGAACAGTCCGGTTTGGATACCGGCCACAAGTATGACTGTGCAGAGTAGCGGTGTAATGGAACTGCGTATATACAGCATTAGCACAGAAAGATGTTTTTTCCCCATATGTTCATCCTCCCCTCAATCCCAATAGTGTTCTATCAAGCGAAATGCCTCTGACTGAGACAGCCCCATCTGCTTCATCGATTGCACTACACTTTTCACATCACTTTCCAACAGCTCTGCGCGAATTTGCGCGATTTTATCTGTATCAAGTACCATATAGCTTTTGGCACCAGTATGGGAGCAGATCAGTTGTTCTTCTTCCAGCTGCCGATATGCCTTTTGCACTGTATTCGGATTCACTCCCAATAGCGCGCTTAACGTGCGGCGTGACGGCAGTTCATCACCATCATGATATTCTCCGGCAACAATGCCACGTTTAAGATACAGAAGGATTTGCTGATAAATTGGTATTCCCTCTTCCATATGAAAACCATTAAATGAAATCAACCAAGATCAGCCTACCTTCCTCTAAACTGTATCATATATATAATACACTTTCTGTAACTGTATTATATCTATGATACGGTTTTGCGTCAATAGACTGAAGCCGAGATTCTCCTCGAAACGCATAGAAAAACACCTGACAGAATTGTTGATTCTGTCAGGTGTCTTGATTTTGGTCCAAGTATTCGATTACATGTGCCACTGCATCATGGTCATTATCTCGAACCCGGATAGTAGCATGCTGTAAAAAATCCAGTGTGGCATTTTCCGGTACAAATGCAATCGCTGCATTTTGCAGCATGGACAAGTCATTGTCACTATCCCCTACTGCATAGATTTTATTGGGCAACACTATGCAGTCAGCTGCAATTTGCATCATAGCCGTTCCTTTGCTAATTCCCTTCCGTGTGACTTCGCAAAATGTTGGCATAGTGCAAACTGCGCTGAAAATATCTGAGAATGGGGCAAGAAATGTGCGCACAGCTGCGACGTCTGACGCAGGGCCGGTGAAATTGATTTGGCACCAGTCAGCTGGATTGGGTAATTCGCTGGGAGAAACACAAGTATACTTTAAGTGTAGTACGCGCATGTGATGTTCGGTTTCCGCACTCATGCGACAAACAAAGATCTGATCCGGCAGAAACACTTCACAGCCAATTTGAGGAAATGCAGAAAGAACCTGCTCTATCAAAATTGGTGTTTGCTCCGGCATTCCAGCGCAATGCAGCACTTTACTTTGTGCATTCAATATAAGTGAGCCGTTCAGTAAGCAATATGGCGCGTTGATCGGCAGCAAGTCAATATAATCGGTTACTGCTGCATAAGCACGTCCAGTTGCCAGCGAAAAAAGTCCGCCTTGTTCAGTGAAATAACGCAGTGCCTGTATATTTGCCTCCGAAATTTGACGTTCGCTGTCCAGCAAGGTGCCGTCCATATCGCATGCAAGCAGCATGCCATCAAATTTTTTCATGTCATCTTCTCCAGCTTTGCAAGAATTTGAGCAAAATAGGTTGGCAACGGTGCGGCAAACTGCATGGTCTGCTGTGTAGTCGGGTGACAAAGCGTTAGCTTTGCAGCGTGGAGACATTGGCCACCAATGTCAGAAAACCGATCTTTTTTTAAGCCGTAGACAGGATCTCCAATAATCGGATGCCCGATAGATGCCATGTGAACACGAATCTGATGGGTGCGACCGGTTTCCAGCTGAAATGCCATATGGGTATATCCATGAAACCGCTTGAGTACAGTGTAATGGGTAATCGCTTCGCGCCCCCCCTCCATAATCGCCATTTTCTTGCGATCGGTTTTGTGACGTGCAATCGGTTTGTCGATTGTGCCGGAATCCTCACGCGGACTGCCTACGACGATTGCTTCATAACCGCGAAAAGCGGTGTGCGCCGCAATTTGCGCTGCAAGGCTTTGATGTGCCGTGTCATTTTTTGCAACCACCAATAGACCGCTGGTATCTTTGTCAATACGGTGCACAATACCGGGACGATGCTCACCGTTGATGCCGGATAAGCTATCTCCGCAATGGTACATCAGCGCATTGACAAGTGTGCAGGACCAGTTGCCCGGCGCGGGATGGACAACCATGCCGCGCGGCTTGTTGATGACAATGATATCGGTATCCTCATAGACAATATCTAACGGGATATTTTCTGGAATGATATCCACCTCACGCAATTCGGGTAACTGTACGGTGATCGTTTCGCCGCCGAGCAGTTTATAGTTCTTTTTCAGTGGTTGCCCATTACATAAAACCGCTTTTTCCAGCAACAAGTTCTGTGCAGCAGAACGAGTCAATCCCTCAATCTGGGTCGAGAGCCAGCTATCAATGCGTGCTCCAGCCTGCATGTCAGGTACAACCAAAACCATATCACTCATTGGTGTCACGCTCCGAGGCGGTGTTGTGGGAAGTGCCAGCTTGCTCCTCATCTTTGTGCAGGAACAGAAAATATATGACAAACAGCAGCGCGCCAACACAGATGAAAATATCCGCAACATTAAATACCGGAAAATGAATCAGACGAAAGTCAAATAAGTCGACTACAAATCCTCGCATGACACGGTCGATTGCATTGCCGATCGCGCCCGCACCTACCAAAACCAAGGACCAGCGTCCCAGTGCGCTTTGCATCCAGCCCTTATATAGTGCAACTCCAATGACAATGGAAATCACAACCGCCAGCGTTACAAAAATCCAACGGGAATCAAACTGCGCAAACATACTGAACGCTGCACCACGATTTTCGACATAGGTTAAATGAAACACATTTTCAATCAAAGGGATGGTTTGCTGCGCCTGCAAACTGGTAAATGCCCAGTATTTCACTGCTTGATCGAGTGCGATCATAATGAACGCGAAAACTATATACAGCATCTTACGAACTCCTCATCGCTTAAAAAGGGGGAACAGAACGAGCATTCTGTTCCCCTTTTTGATTTTATTATCCTACCACTTTGGCACAGCGTGCGCACAAAGCAGGATGCTTTGCATCGGTACCAACCGACTTGGATTGCTTCCAGCAACGCAGGCATTTCTCCCCTGCTGCACGGGCAACTGCAATCGTCAGACCCGGCAGATTTTCGCTTGCCATGCCTTCTCCAGTGCCTTCTGCAACCGAAAGCTCAGAGACAATGCAGAGATCAGCCAAATCCTGACCGCAGCCGTTCAGGAAAGCAGCGAGTTCTGCATCGGCGTAAACCGTCACACAGGCCTCTAGCGGCTTGCCAATCGTCTTGGCATTGCGGGCACCTTCCAACGCCTTGTTGACGTCATCACGGAAAGCAGTGAGCTTGGCCCATTTTTGGGCATCCGCGTCGCTAAACGACAGCGCATCATCTGCCGCAGGCATCTCATTATACGCCACGTTGCGCACATCATCCTCTGCGGTATGCGGCATAGACTGCCAGATTTCATCTGCTGTGAAGCAGAGAATCGGAGAAAGCATGCGCACCAGTGCGCTGAGGATGTGATACATAGCAGTTTGAGCGGAACGACGGCTCAAGCCTGCCGTATCATCACAGTACAGGCGGTCTTTGATGACATCCAGATAGAAATTGGACATATCAACGACACAGAAGTTGTGAATCGCATGGAATACCGTGTGGAACTCGTAAGAATCATATCCTTCGCGCACCTTTGCAACCAGCTCATTCAGGCGCATCAAAGCCCACTTATCCAGTTCCGGCAGTTCTGCATGTGCAACCATATCTGCCTTGGGATCAAAATCAAACAGATTGCCCAGAATATAGCGTGCCGTGTTGCGAATCTTCAGATAATTCTGCGACAGATGCTTGAGCATGTCCTTGGAAATACGCATATCCTGACGATAGTCGGAGGACGCAACCCAAAGGCGCATAACATCCGCGCCATACAGGTTCAGAATATCGTCTGGCGCAATACCGTTGCCGAGCGACTTAGACATCTTCTGGCGCTCTTCATCCACGATCATACCATGGGTAATGACCGTCTTATACGGCGCCTTGCCCTGTGTGGCAATCGAGGTCAGCATAGAGGACTGGAACCAGCCTCGATACTGGTCATTGCCTTCCAGATAAACGTCAACAGGCGTGGTCTGCTGCTCGCGATTTTCAATGACAGCACGCCAAGAAGAACCAGAGTCGAACCAAACATCCATGGTGTCGGTTTCTTTATCGAAATCACTGCAGCCGCATTCACACTTGATATCAGCCGGCAGAATTTCGGACGGCTCCATATCAAACCAAGCATTCGAGCCCTTTTCACGGAACAGGTCGGCAACAATCTTGATTGTCTGTTCGTTCACCAGCGGCTTACCGCACTTCTTGCAGGTGAAAATCGGAATCGGAACGCCCCAAACGCGCTGACGGGAGATACACCAGTCCGAACGCTCACGGATCATCGAGGTCATGCGCTCTTCGCCCCAGCCGGGAATCCACTGGATGTTTTCACAAGCCTTAACAGCGTCATCCTTCAGCGCGTCCACTGAACAGAACCACTGCTCAGTTGTACGGAAGATGATCGGGTTTTTGCAGCGCCAGCAGTGCGGATAGCTGTGCACAATCTCTTCGATCGCGAGCAATGCGCCTTCAGCTTTCAGATCTTCCAGAATGATCGGTGTGGTCTTTTCATAGTACATATTCGCGTACTTGCCAGCTTCTGCGGTTGTCATGCCCTTGCCATCAACCGGAACGATGATCGGAATATCGTATTTCTTGCAAACGATAAAGTCGTCAGCACCAAAGCCCGGCGCTGTATGAACACAGCCGGTACCGGCATCCAGTGTAACATGATCGCCGCAGATGACAACACTTTCACGATCCATGATCGGGTGCTTGGTGCGCATGAGCTCAAGGTCCGAACCCAGCAATGTACCGAGCACTTCCCACGAGTCAATCTTAGATGCCTGCATCACAGACTCTACTAATTCTTTAGCAAGCACATAAATCTCGCCGGAGGGAACCTTGACCAAATCATATTCATAGACGGGATTGACCGAAATGGCGAGGTTGCCCGGAAGTGTCCAAGTCGTCGTGGTCCAGATGACAAAGTAAACATTGTCCAAGCTGCCAGTAATGGCAGCAATCTTGCCGCCCCTATCATCCGTCACATGGAACTTGACATAAATCGAAGAGCACGGCTCGTCCTGATACTCGATCTCAGCCTCTGCCAGAGCAGTCTCGTCATGCGGGCACCAATAAACCGGCTTCATGCCCTTGTAGATATAGCCCTTCTTTGCCATTTCGCCAAAAATCTCAATCTGAGTGGCTTCATAATCATGGGTCAAGGTTAAATACGGACGCTCCCAGTCACCAATGACACCAAGGCGCTTGAACTGCGTGCGCTGTGTGTTGACGTGATCGTGCGCAAACTCTTCACACTTCGAACGGAATTCCGCAGTGGAGACCTTATCACGATCCATGCCGTAGGCCTTGATCGCCTGACGTTCAATCGGCAGGCCGTGCGTATCCCAGCCGGGAATATACGGCGCCTGATAGCCCATCATATTGCGGGAGCGCACAATAAAATCCTTTAGAATCTTATTGAGTGCATGTCCCATATGCAGGTTGCCGTTCGCATACGGAGGGCCATCGTGCAGAACGAAAAGCGGCTTGCCTTCGTTCTTCTTCATCAATTCGTGATACAGATCGTCCTTTTCCCAATTCTCCAGAAAGCCCGGTTCGCGCTTGGGCAGGCCTGCACGCATCGGAAATTCAGTTTTTGGTAGATTGATCGTGTTATTGTAATCCTGCTGCATGGTGCAGTGTTCAGTCCTTTCGATTGTTACTTTACTTCCTTGGGGTCATAGTCGGCACCAAATTTTAATTCGCCAAAGTCAAATTTGCGTGTAGCATCCTCGATGGGAGCATCTGCCTGCTCTTCCTGCGTTGCAGGCTGGACAGGAGCCTGCTGCTGCACGGGAGGCTGCGGCGATGCAGGCTGTACGGCAGGCTCTTGCTGCTGACCGACCAACTTTTCTGATTTGGCAAGTTCCACCAAAGCCTTGGCCTGTGCCTGATACGCTGCAGAAATGCGTGCAACAAATTCCAGTGTGCTCTTTTTTGCGGTTTCAAGCTTCTGCTCTTCCAGCGTAATTTCATCACGTGTATTTTTGACTTTGTTTTCCGTTTCATCTTTTGCGGCTGTGACAATATCCTGCGCCTCTTGTTTGGCCTTGTCGATGGTGTCCTGCGCAATCGTCTGTGCGCTCATTAGAGCCCGTCGCATGCCGTCTTCCACGCCGCGGTATTCCTCGATTTTATCAACCAGAACCTTCATTTTTGCTTTCAATGCAGCATTTTCCTTCTGCATTGCAGCAAACTCTTCTGCAACACGCTCCAAAAAAGTGTCGACCGATTTCATATCATATCCGCCGAAAACCGCTTTTTCAAAGCCGATTTCCTGAATTTCCTGCACCGTCATATGTTATTCCTCCGTTTTTTTATCTCTTGTCGCTTACGGGAAAATGGTCGGGCACCGCCCGACCACCGATACGCCGTATTTTCGACAGGCTTAAAGCATGTATAACACTTGCTCCAATGCAATCAGAACAAAGAACGCCAGCAAAAACGCCAAGTCAAACGGACTGCCTCGCAGCGCATCAATACGGCTGAGTAAACTGCGGAACGGTTGGATAAGTGGTTCTGTCACAAGACATAAAAATTCATATATCTGTGAACTGCCGCCTCGTGCAAACCAGCTCATGATGGCTCGTGCAAAAAAAAGAAATTGCAAAATCCGCAGCAGGCTGGCTACTATATAAATTATAATTGTGTTCACGGCACCATAACCTTAAAAATACATACCGCTGCTTTCCAGTTCGTCAATCAAGTCCCCCATAATGTCAACATTATAAGGGGTAATGATGTATGTGCTGTTTGCAACCTTTTTGATTTTACCTTCGTTGGCATATGCTACACCGCTGAGAAAATCCACAAGACGCCGCGCAATATCCTTATTGGTCTGCTCCAGATTCAGTACGACTGTACGCTTATCTTTTAAATGATCGGCAATTTCAGCTGCATTCTCGAAGCGATCCGGCTTGACCAACACCACGGCGAGCTGTGTTGTTGTGTTGATGTTGACCACTTTATTTCCACGGCGGGGCGAAGACGCTTCCGTTGATGCACTATCATAAGACCGGTCATAGGATCTTTCGTACGACCGCTCATAGGATGACGGCGCACTACTTTTCACCGGCTCTTCATTGCGCTGGCGGGGCAGTTCTTCTTCGTATTCGTCTTCGACATCCTCGCCTTTAACCCAATCGATAAAGCCTTTGATCGAACCCATGCAAAGTTCCTCCTTATGTATTAGGGCGAAACGATTTGATACGGACGCGCACCAAAAATCGCTGTGCCGATGCGAACCATGTTTGCACCGCACTCAATCGCCGTTTCGAAATCATTCGTCATTCCCATAGACAAATAATCCATATTTACATTATCGTATTTTTTCGTCAAAATGTCAACAAATACTTGTTGCATTTCGTGAAAGTAGCTTGAATTTTTCGATATTTCATCCGCAATCGGCGGAATGGCCATTAAACCGCGAATATGCAGCGATTTTTGTTCACTTAATCTGGAAATCGCTTCATCCAACTCCTCAATCAGCAGACCACTCTTGGCTGCTTCCCTACCGATATTTACCTCCAAAAGGATATCCTGACATATACCGTGCTTGGCTGCGGCCTTAGCAATGGCTTCTCCCAAATGGACAGAGCCAACCGATTGAATCAAAGATACCTTGCCTATCAGATATTTGACTTTATTGGTTTGAAGGGTGCCGATGAATTGCAGATCTGCCCCATCATACGCATGTTGCTCATATTTTTCCAGCAATTCCTGTACACGGTTTTCGCCGCATACCTTGATTCCGGCAGAAATAGCCGCACGCACTCGTTCTGCATCATTCATTTTTGATGCAGCAACCAAAATAATGTCCTCTGGATTTTTCCCTGCACGTTGTGCAGCCTGCGCGACACGCTCCTGCACTGCTGCAATACGATTTTTGAGCTCTCTGCTTTCCTGTTCCGTCATGTCTTCACCACCATATTATTTTGCAAATTTTTTCCGCTAACAATAATTTGATCTTGCTCTACCAGCATGTCCGAATTGGTCGCGCTTTGTTCAACCACGTAATAATCATCAGCTTCATATAGTTTATTGATAATTTTAAACTTTTGGAAGCTGCCGCTGAGAATGAATACGCCGTCTTGCTTTTGGGTTTTGCCATCACTGGTAGTCGTTTCCTGTACATAAACCGCTTCTTTTGGAACTTTCAATCCGGTATAGGTTGAAATGATGATTTCAATCGGTTGTTGACGCATGGAGACCATTTCACTGTTGAATTCCGTACCGGCTAAAACGATTAACGCCGTTTCGCTGGTGCGGTCTTTTAAAATGGAATAGACCGAAACAGGGGTCTCTAGAGAAGCCTGGGTGAAATTGACACGAAGACTTTGCCCTACTGAAAAGCGGTCTGCATCTTCTTGGGAGATCTCAGCAACCAGATACCACGTGAATCCTTGAATCATTTTTCCCCATGTCTGATCACTGACGATGGGCTTTGTCTCGGTTAATTCATGGAACCGATTTATCGTGAGGTCGTCCAATTCATCCAGTGTAAGTATTTCTTCGTAGCCATCTACAACTTCGGAAAAATAACCGGTTGCAGGCGCTGTCAGCTGTGTAGTGTGGCCGGATAACTGTGCGTTTAAGCTGTCTCGTTCCGTGACCAAAGCGTCGCGCTCGGCTGTAATGGCTGCCGTATCCACATTGTCGGCTTCGCGACGCAGTGCCAGTGTGCGGAGAGATTGGGCAGAAGAGTTCAAAGCAGAGCCAGAGCCATTTTTGGTCTGCGCGGCCATTTGCTGCATGGACAAAATAATCATCTGGTCCAGCTTGGAAGCATCGGAACCGTCTGTTGCAGACTGCAAAGCTGTGTTGAGTAAATCAATGCGGTTTTCCAATGGATCAAGCTGTTGGCTCAGCACGAGTGCGTCTGCATCAGAATAAACGATGGCAAGCGGCGCACTTTGCTGCACGCGCTCACCGCTGTATACGATGTGTTTGACAGATCCCCCTGTACTGCCGCTAACAGGGATTTCATCACGAAAGAACCATCCTTGCGCGGTGATACTGTCATTGACTGTGACCCGAACCGCAGGTGTGGTCTCAATGCCGACAGAAAAAGCGCTGATGATTTTCTGTCCAAGATATATAAGTATTACAACAGCAATCAACAGAAGAATAATTCTGCTGTTTATGCCGCTTCTTGTATGCTTTTGCTTTTTGCCTGTTTGTTGCTGCATAAGGAACCTCGTATCTTATCATTCCGCTGCACGCTCCTCTCTGGGTGCATGCAGATCAACACGATTCTGCGGGATCAGGGTGGAAATAGCATGTTTATAGATCATTTGCTGCTTTCCGTCGCTATCCAATATCACAACAAAATTATCATATCCACGGATGGTTCCGCGCATCTGAAATCCATTTGTCAAAAAAACAGTGGTATTGATTCCTTGCTGGCGCAATGCGCACAGCATCCGGTCCTGCAAATTGATTTCGTTTCGCACAATGATTCCTCCAATATTTTACAATTTATGGTATCATTGTACACTTTGGTTTCGTAGATATTCTGTCGCTTCCTGTAAAACGTATGAGAAGTCCTCAGCTCTATTATAATAAATCCAATGGATGCTGTCATCCCTTTTTAACCATGTTAACTGTCTTTTTGCATAATTTCGACTGCGTTGTTTGAGTAATTCCACACAAGAATGCAAAGAATCCTTGTCTTGTAAGTAGCCCAGCAGTTCTTTATAGCCAATCGCTTGCGCTGCAGTTCCTGTGAGTTCGCCTTTTGAAAGGAGGCGCTGTGTTTCCTCCAGCAAACCGTCAGACAGCATTTGATCGACGCGTTGGTCAATGCGGTCATACAGTGTTTGTCGCTCTGCCGGGCATACGCCGATTTTTATGGCGGTATATTTGGGGATTGAGCGCTTATGCTGACGGTTAAATTCCCCTATCGTCATACCTGTCTGCTCATATACTTCTAAGGCACGAATGACGCGCTTAAGATTATTGGGGTGCAGCCGCTGTGCGCTTTCTGGATCAACCATTGCCAGACGTGCATGCACCGACAGATTGCCTTGTGTTTCCGCCATGTGCTGATATTTGTGTCGCACGGTCAAATCTGTTTCATCACCAGAAAACGTACTGCATTCGATCAATGCATCCATGTACAGACCGGTTCCGCCGACTACAATTGGCATCATGTCGCGCGATAGAATGTCCTGTGCTGCGGCATCAGCCAATTCTACATATCGCGCAACGGAAAACGGTTCGTTGGGTTCGCAGATGTCCAACAAATGATGTGGGATCCCCTGTCGTTCTTCCATGGTCGGCTTTGCGGTGCCAATGTCCATACCGCGATAGATCTGCATGGAATCCGCTGAGATAATTTCTGTATGCAATTGTTTTGCCAATGCAACCGACAACGCGGTTTTTCCGCTTGCAGTCGGCCCGCAAATGCAGATCAAACGGTTTTGCATTCTGAACTCCTTATTGATTGACACGCTTGAACAGTTTATCTAATTCATATTTGGTCAGCCTGACAGTTGTCGGTCTGCCGTGTGGACAGGACTGTACATCATTATCGGCCAGTACGCGGTCGCATAGAGCCTGCAATTCTGTCCTCGACGATGCCTTCCCTGCTTTGATTGCCGCTTTGCATGCGACCGTATGAATCAGGTCATCCAATCGGTCTGGAACCGCGGTGCGGCTGTGCATCAGCTTTTCTGCCAACTCGCCAATCACGCTGGGCACATCCGCACTATCCAGATATGCCGGTACGCTGCGCACAGCGAAGCTGTTTTCGCCAAAGCTGTCGATCGCAAAACCAGCTTGTCGAATTTCTTCTAGACCGGATTGAACGGCAGATGCTTCCTCACCGGTTAATTCTACGATAACCGGTGTCAACAACTCCTGCTGTGGGATTTCGGCTTCCTGCCGAAGCTGATTGAACAATAATCGCTCGTGCGCGGCATGCTTGTCAATCAGGATCAAACCATCCCGGTCTTCGGCGATCAGATAGGTCTGAAAACATTCTCCGATCACACGCGCACCGCTGTCAAGCGGTTCCAAGCTTTGTGCAGCACTTGGTTGTGCGTCGATTCCCCTTTTGGTGACAGGCTCGGATGGCGTCTGCACGATTGGGGCTGGCTTATGCTCAGGCATCGGCTCGTCTATGCGATGATGGAACGCTAGATCACTGCGATTCTCTTGTATAATGCGTGGTGCTGCGGCATAGGTCCCCGAGAAGGATGGCTTTTTCGCACGGGGCGGCACAGCAACTAGAAAATCTTCCAGTTCCGGTGGCTCCGGCATTTTTGCGGTTGACGAAACGGGTGTTGCAGGTTTAGAGACAGCAAAACGCTGCTGCGTATAAACTGGAATGCTTTCTTTCGGTTTTTCTTCGACGGTTTTTTTCTCTTGATGTGTCAAATACGGCATATTGTCATTGGCCGCAATCGCATTTTTACAAGCGACGTAAACTGCTTCAAACACGGGCTTCTCTTGCGAGAATTTGACTTCGGTTTTTGCTGGGTGCACATTGACATCCACTGCGGCGAGCGGCAGTTCAAGAAATACTGCACCAGATGGATATTTGCCAGTAATCATTGCATTGCGGTATGCCTCTTCAAGCGCTGCCTGCATGAGTCTGCTTTTCACATATCGACCATTGACAAAAAAGTGCTGCATCGAGCGATTGGGGCGTCCAGCATGCGGCTTGACAATGTATCCATAAGCCGTCATTCCGTTGCGCTCGCAACGTGGCACCTCAATCATGTTTGCGGTCATTTCTTTTCCAAACACAGCAAATACCGGCGCCATCAGTTTTCCCTTTCCGTCAGTAGAAAACACCTGCTTGCCGTCACGGATCAAGCAAAAAGCAATTTCCGGATGGGATAATGCAGCATGCTGCACGACACTGAGGATATACCCTGCTTCGGTAAAATCCTTCTTCAGAAATTTCATGCGTGCAGGCGTGTTATAGAACAAATCACGCACCACGATCGTGGTGCCCTCCGGACAGCCTGCCTCCTCCTGTGTCTGGATTTCACCGGCCTCGAGGTGTAAATGCAGTCCAGCAATCGCACCCTTCTGCCGTGTGAACAAATCAATTCGGGTCACCGATGCAATGGCAGCTAACGCTTCACCGCGGAAGCCCAGCGTGCCGATAGCGGTCAAATCTGCCTCGGTGCGGAGCTTGCTGGTTGCATGGCGGCGGAATGCGATCGGTGCATCCTCTGCGGACATGCCACATCCATTGTCAGCAATGCGCAGATAGCTGATCCCGCCGTTTTCAATCTCAATCGTGACGCGGGTCGAGCCTGCATCAATCGCGTTTTCAATCAGCTCTTTGGCCACGGAAGCGGGTCGCTCAACGACTTCGCCCGCCGCTATCAGATCGGCTAGATGCGGGGATAATTCGTGAATGATTGCCATGTTGGGTCCTTTCCACTTAGGATTCTCAATAAAATGCGTGACCGCAGTTCGGACAGCGGTGTGTACCGAGCGCGGACTGTTTGCCACATTCGGGGCAAGTAACTTTGGACTGCGTCACATGACGGTCCTCGTCGGTAGGCTGAAACAGCTCAATTCGGCCGCACTGCGGGCAGGACATGATCATCACGCCAAGCCCACCGGATAGGAGATTTGGCAGGTCGCCAAAAATCCAACTGGTCTTGCCGAGTTGGATCGTACTGCAAACAATTCGTTCCAATGGTACACCGCAACACAGGCATTTTCGTTCAGCCATCAAGTCGCCTCCATTAATCTAGAGCATTTTTTTCAGTTCATATAAGGCATTAAGTGCCTCAATCGGTGTCATGGTATCCACTTGCAGAGCACGCAGCCGTTGTGCGACCGCGCTATCAGTCAGTGCTTCCATCGTGACCTGCGGACCTTCATCCTCAGTCACTTCATGCAATTCTGGTTTTGGCATGGTTGCTTCCAGATCTGCCAGCACAGCTTTTGCTCGTTTGATAACCGCATTAGGAATGCCTGCCAGCTTAGCAACTTCAATACCGTAACTGTCATCTGCTCCACCGCGTACGATCTTGCGCAGGAATGTAATATCATCACCGCGTTTTTTCACCGCGATATTATAGTTTTTTACGCCATTGACCATATCCTCCAGCACGGTAAGCTCATGATAATGAGTAGCAAATAACGCCCGCGCTCCAACCTTGCGCTTATCCGCAACGTATTCGATCACAGCGCGGGCAATTGACATACCGTCATAAGTAGAAGTGCCGCGACCGATTTCATCGAGAATCAACAGGCTGGACTTGGTTGCGTGCTTGAGAATATCAGCAACCTCGCTCATTTCCACCATAAAGGTGGATTGTCCGCTTGCCAGATCATCGGATGCGCCTACCCGAGTAAATACGCGGTCAGCCACGCCGATGTGAGCGGAGGATGCAGGAACAAATGAGCCAATCTGCGCCATAATGGTAATGAGCGCTACTTGCCGCATGTAAGTCGATTTGCCCGCCATGTTTGGGCCGGTGATGATTGCTACGCGATTTTCACTGCCGTCCAATACCGTATCATTCGGGATAAACAGGCTGTCCGCCAGCATTTTTTCCACCACCGGATGACGGCCGTCGTGAATCTCGATGCGGTCGGAAAAATCCACCACCGGGCAAACATAGTTATTATCGCAGGCCACTTCAGCCAGAGCGCATAGCACATCAAGTGCGGCAACGGCTTGCGCGGTTTTCTGGACGCGATGCACTTGTTCGGCAATCTGCTCCCGCACAGAAACGAATACATCATATTCCAGAGAGGTCAAGCGCTCCTGCGCACCCAATACAGTGCTCTCCAGTTGCTTGAGTTCCTCTGTGATGTACCGTTCTCCATTGGCAAGCGTCTGCTTACGGATATAGTAATCCGGGACTGCATCAATGCTGGATTTGCTGACCTCAATATAGTAGCCAAACACACGGTTATAGCCGATTTTCAGCTTGCTGATACCCGTCTTTTCCCGTTCGGTCTGCTCAATGGCGGCAATTTTCCCTTTTCCGCCGGATGCCAGATCGCGCAGATAATCAATTTCCTCGTTGTAACCCGACCGAATGAGTCCACCTTCACGGAGCAAGATGGGCGGTTCCTCCACGATGGCCAGTTCGACCAGAGCATGGATATCCTCCAGCAGATCCATGTTAGAAGTAATCTCTCGCAGCATAGGCTGCGAAAACTGCGCCGCCTGCTCCCGAATCTCCGGAAGGCACGCAATAGCGGAAGACAGCGCGCGCAAATCTCGACAGTTGGCTGTGCCATAGGTAATGCGTCCGATCAGACGCTCGATATCAAATATCTTTTTCAAAGAATCTGACAGTGAGGAACGAGCAATGACATCATCGCACAACGCCCCAACCGCCTGTTGGCGGCGTACGATATGCAGTGGATTGTACAGCGGTTTTTCCAGCCACTGACGAATCAGGCGCGAGCCCATGGCGGTTTTTGTGTGGTCAAGCACCCAAAGGAGTGTTCCCTTTTTCTCCTTGGTGCGCATGGTTTCACATAATTCCAGATTGCGGCGCGCAATCAAATCGAGTTCCATGTATTGACCCTGATGAAAGACTTGCAAATGGTTAAGTGCAGCAAGACTTGCCTGCTGCGTCTGTTCCAGATAAGAAAGCAGACCGCCCAAACATTGAATGGTCTGCGGCAAATCCGTCAGACCAGCAGCATCAAAGTCTTCTATATGAAAATGGGAGCGAATGTGTTCCGCTGCCCTTTGCATATCGAAGCGCTCCTCAGGCATTGGCTCGACTAAGGCTTCCAAGCGCTCTTTCAGAAAGTGGAGAAAGGCATCAGCTGATGCGGCAGCACCGCCAACCAGCACCTCTCTCGGCCCAAAACGGCCAAACTCGCTGGCAATATCCTGCCAGCTATCCGAACCGGTCGCCCAAATCTCGCCGGTGGTGATATCGGCAAAGCATACGCCGATCCCCCCCTGCTCCGCGTAAACACAGCCAAGAAAGTTGTTGCGCTCTTCTTCCAGCATGGAGGCTTCCACAACCGTTCCGGGAGTAACACGGCGCACAATTTCGCGCTTGACCAGTCCCTTGGCAAGCTTGGGGTCCTCCACTTGCTCGCAGATGGCAATTTTGTAGCCCTTACGCACCAGCTTTGCAATATAGCCTTCAGCACTGTGGTAGGGCACGCCGCACATGGGTGCCCGCTCTTCCTGTCCGCAGTCACGACCGGTTAGCGTCAGTTCAAGCTCGCGGGAAACCAGCTTAGCGTCATCAAAAAACATTTCGTAGAAATCGCCCAAACGATAAAACAGAATATAATCCTTGTTTTTGTTCTTGATTTCAAAATACTGTTTCATCATGGGCGTAAGTTGTGCCATTTTTTCGACCTCTTTCTATATTTTTCGCGCAAACAGGCAGCGCAGGCTGGTTTTTTCGATTTCAGCTTCTATGAACGAGCCAATCTCAATATCTGTGCCACGTACACATACCAGAAGATTGCCTTCGGTACGCGCCGTGAAAGGATATTCCGGTCCTTTCGCTGTGCCGTCTACCAACAGCCGCACTTTTTTTCCCTGATAAGCAGCTTGCCGTTCAGAAACGATGGCATCCTGCGCATTTAGCAGGCGCTCGAAGCGCTGCTGTTTTTCCTGCGGTGTCGCATTATCTTCGTAAGAGGCCGCAGGCGTACCAGTACGGGGAGAATACAGGAAGGTAAACAGCAAGTCAAAGCGCACGTCTTCGACCAGTTGTAGGGTTTGTTCGAAATCCTCTTCGGTTTCTCCCGGAAAACCGACAATAATATCGCTTGACAAGGTGATATCTGGCATTTTTGCCCGCGCATCTGCAATCAGAGCACGATATTCTTCTGCCGTATATCGACGGTTCATGCGACGCAGAATTTCATCACTGCCGGACTGAAACGGCAGATGCAGTTGTTTGGCAACTTTCTCACACTGCGCCATCGCGTCAAACAGACGTGGTGAAGCGTCCTTGGGGTGACTTGTCATAAACCGTAGCCAGAACTCACCTGGCACAGCGTTTAAGCGGCGCAGCAAATCAGCAAAGTCGATATCCAGTCCCAAGTCTTTGCCATAAGAGTTGACATTTTGCCCCAGTAAGGTGATCTCCTTATATCCTGCCGCCACAAGCTCTCGCAACTCTTTTTCGATTTCCTCAGGACGGCGGGAACGCTCGCGCCCACGCACATAGGGTACGATACAATAGGTGCAGAAGTTGTTGCAGCCATACATGATGGACAGCCAAGCCTTTGGTCCCTGTGCGCGTAATACCGGTAATCCCTCGGCGATATCATCCTCACCACCGATGTCAAAGACACGCTTCTTTTCAGTAAGCACGCGATACAGCAATGATGGGAAGCGCCAAAGCGCATGCGTACCGAACAGCAGGCTGACTTGAGGATAGCTTTTTTTGATTTTCTCTACGTTTTTCTCCTGCTGTGCCATGCAGCCGCACAGTGCAATCACAACATCAGGACGCTGCTTTTTCAGATGGCTGAGTGCGCCAATGTTGCCAAATGCACGATCCTCTGCATGTTCCCGCACTGCACAGGTGTTATACAGGATAAAATCTGCATCCTCCGGTCGGTCAGTCATGCGATATCCCATTTCGTGCAGCATGCCGCGGATGCGTTCGGTATCCGCTTCATTCTGCTGGCAACCAAACGTATGCGTGTAAGCACGCAGCTGCTTATCGCGGATCAGAGCGGAAACCGCGTCGATATAGGTAAACTGCGTTTGCAGTTGTTCTTCGGAAACGGTAACGGGTGATGGCATGGTTTGCCTCCTCTTATCGGAATGGGGTGCCGTCTGCGGTGAACACATTCAGACGGTGATAGGCGCAGAACGGAATGTCGAACTGCGGCAGATATTGCTGGATGGCACGAGTTAGGTATTCTGGGCTCATGTTGTTGTTGCCGGCCGCAGTAGTCACAACTGCAACGACTTCTTCGTCTATTTCAGACAGCGTCAAGTCGCGCATTAATTCTTTCATGTTGACGGCCTTTTCGCCGCGCTTGCTGCGCTTGACGATTTCGACCTTCTGCCGACCAAACAGCTCCCGCACAGCGGGCAGAAACCCGGATGGGATGCCATCTTCAAAACCCCAAGTAATACGGTATTGTGACCATGCAATCGCACCGACCTTCATACCGCCATCTTCCAGCGGATAAATTTCAATGGCACGCAGTCCTTCTGGAAAAACGTCATTGAGCGCTTCAACGGCATTTTCCGGAACGGCATCGGCGATGATGTTGAAATCCAGAAATTCGCATTCACCGGAATAACCGGTTGAAAGCGGCAATGCCACAGACACATAGGCATGCTGATTAAAACCTTCTGTAAACCAAAGCGGCATCTGGCATCGAGCCATTGCGCGCTGCATGGTGTGCATCAGATCAAGGTGGGAGATATACTTGGCTCTTCCCTCTTTGGCAAATTTCATTCGTGCTTTAAACATGACACTTGCCCCCTTCCAGCAGCGCATTTGCGCCACAGCCTGCACATTGCTGCATGCAGTCGGGTGTAATCATTGCATCACGCGAGCGTTCCCATTCGCGTTTTAAATGCTCTTTGCGCGTGCCGCAGCCGATATGATCCCACGGGAATACCTCATCCAGTGGCCGCTGGCGAGAAGCATAGAAGGCCGGATCAAGCCCGCAATCAGCGAAGGCTTGCATCCATTTCTCATAGTCAAAGCACTGATCCCAGCCATCCATTTTACAGCCGCGCTTCCAAGCCAGATAGATCGCCGCACCCTGCCGTCGGTCACCACGGGCGATCACGCCCTCCAGCACTGAGGTTTTGGCGTCATGCCAGTTATATGTTACGTTGCGTGTGCGCATGATCTCCTTCATATGCGCCTGCTTTT
Source organism: uncultured Agathobaculum sp. (assembly GCF_944380975.1). Taxonomy (GTDB): domain Bacteria; phylum Bacillota; class Clostridia; order Oscillospirales; family Butyricicoccaceae; genus Agathobaculum. The sequence goes on from NZ_CALWJK010000003.1 coordinate 93,493, forward strand.
CGACGAACTGTTCCAGCGTATCCTGTGCATCCCACTGGAACGGGGTTTGCGGCTTGGGCACAAAGCACGAGGCCGAGGCTGTGATACGAACACCGCGCGCTTTGTTATTGGTATTCATGCGCCAGCAATAGGCGACTTTTTTGCAGATTTCCGCAATACCGTCCAGATCCTCTGTTGTCTCAGTGGGCAGACCGATCATGAAGTAAAGCTTTACATTGTTCCAACCACCCTGAAACGCGATTTCACATGCGTGCAGCACATCTTCTTCCTGGATGTTTTTATTGATGACATCACGCAAGCGCTGTGTGCCGGCCTCGCATGCAAAAGTCAGGCCGCTTTTGCGTGTTTTCTGTACACGCTGCATAAGTTCTGCACTGAAGCTGTCCGCACGCAGGCTGGGCAGTGAAAGGCTGATATGCCGCGGTTCGCAGTAGTCCAGCATGCATTCGGTCAAGCCAGACAGATCTCCGTAATCGCTGGTAGAGAGCGAGGAAAGTGAAATTTCCTCATAGCCCGAGTTCTTGAGCACCGCCTCTGCTTGCTTGAGCAGCGTCTCCTTTGATTTGGTGCGCAACGGACGGTAGGTGTGTCCAGCCTGACAGAAGCGGCAGCCGCGCGGGCAACCGCGGAAGAGTTCAATCATGGCGCGGTCGAACACAATATCGGTCGACGGCACTACAAAGGATTCCGGATAATACATGGTATCCAAATCCTTGACAATACGCTTTTGTACGAGCACAGGGGCACCGTGCGTCGGTGTGACATGGTCTATCGTACCGTCTTCATGGTAACTCACTTCATACAGCGACGGCACATACATGCCGTCGATCTGTGCCGCAGCAATCAGGAATTGCTGTTTGCTCCAGTTCTCTCGCTTGGCTTTGCGATACAGATCGGTAAACTCCAGCATAATTTCTTCGCCGTCACCGATCATAAATAGATCGACAAAATCAACCAGCGGCTCTGGATTATAGGCACAGGGACCGCCACAGGCTACAATGTGCTTGAGTTCTGTGCGATCTTTTGCCAACACTGGTATGCCGCCAAGATCGAGCATGTTCAAAATGTTGGTAAAGGACAGCTCATATTGTAAAGTGAAGGCGATAATATCAAACTCATAGAGTGGATCGCCGCTTTCCAAACCGTACAATGGAATATCATGAGCACGCATTTCCGCTTCCATGTCAATCCATGGTGCACATACACGCTCACACCAGATCCCCTTCTGGTCATTTAGCAGTCCATACAAAATACGGGAACCCAGATGTGACATAGCAACTTCATAGGTATCCGGGAAACAGAAAGCGAAGCGCAGATCAACTCCTGCTTTATCTTTTGTCACTGATCCCCACTCGCCGCCTACATAACGTGCAGGCTTTTGCACGCGGGACAGAATAGCTTCCATTTTCTTATGCAAGTTGGTTTCCTCCAAAACAAAATACAAAATAATTATAGCATAAAACGAGCAAAAAGGCCATACCGTCTTGCGCCGGCATGACCCCCTTTTTGCTTTACTTGATGCCCAATATGCGGGCTGCATTCAAAACAGTTAACACGGTGAGCAGCACATCTGCTGCAACAGCCTGCCACATATAAGCTACGCCTACCAACGTCAGCAACGCCAGCAGGATCTTTATCAGAATGACAACTACCATATTTTGCAACGCAATGCTGTGCGTTCTGCGGCAAATGCGAAGCGCATCGCTGAGCTTAGTCAAATCATTGCTCATCACCAAAACGTTGGTCACAGACGCGGACTGCTGCGAACCCGAAACACCCATTGCGATACCGACATCCGCCATTTTGAGTTCCTCAATATCGTTGACGCCGTCTCCGACATAGGCCGCTGTGCCGTCTGTTGGAATGGTTCGCATGAGAAACTCCATTTTCGAGGCTTTTTCCTCTGGCTGCAATCCGAAATGCGTGGTATCAATACCAATTGCCTCGGCGGCCTGGTGGGTAGGCAACTCTGTGTCACCCGTCAGGATGACCGTGCGAAGGACGCCCTGGCTTTTTAGTCCCTTGACTGTCTCGGCTGCTTCTTGGCGAACCGTATCCTCGAGCACAATCGCACCGGCATATTCGCCTTCGTATGCGATATATACCACTGTACCCGGGATATCCGGTACACCCTTCACACCGCGGGAAACCATCAGTCTGCGGTTACCGGCCAAGAGATTGTGGTTGCCGATTCGCGCCCGCACACCGCGACCAGGGAATTCTTCAAATTCACTGATCTTCTGCGGCACACTGGGATAAGCCGCTACAACAGCGCGCGCCACCGGATGCTGTGAAAACTGCTCCGCTGCAGCCGCCAAAGCCAAGCAGCTTTCCTGATTAAAGTCCTGCGTGCCGTGGATTTCCTTTACTCGGAGATTTCCTGCTGTTAAGGTCCCTGTTTTATCAAACACAACCATACGCAGTTCAGCCATCTTTTCAATGGCCTCGCTGCCTTTCACATGAATGCCCTTTTGCGTTAATCGACCGCTGCCGCACAAAAAGCAGAGCGGAACCGATACTGCCAACGCTGTCGGGCAGCAGACCACCAGAATGGTTAAAGCGCGGTAAATCCAGTTGGCCATGGAGGTACCGGAATTGAACAGCGGCGGAATGATCGATAGCAGCACTGCCAGAACGATGATGACCGGAATGATCCGCGCAGCGCCATGTGCAACACTATCTTCAAGCGCAGCCTTCTTCTCTTTCCCCTCTTCTTGGACGCGTAGGATTTGATTGACTGCACAATCCTCAAACCGGGCAACAGCCCGCAACAGAAGAAGCGAACCGGTATATAAGCTTCCGGCCAGCACTTTTGCGTTTTTGGAAACCGGTACAGGCTCATTTTCGCCAGTCAAAACAGTATCATCCACTGTACCTTCGCCACGCAGTACAATGCCATCAATTGGTATACGTTCGCCCGAACGAACCAGAACAAAGTCGCCTTTTTTTATTTCGCTGGGAGTAACTTGCCGTTCTTCCCCCTGCATATTGACTACCGATGCACGGTCTGGAATAAAATCGGTCTGTTTTGTAAGAGATTTATGTGTGGAGGCCAAAACCAAGTCGCTGACAATTTTTCCTACATCATGCAGGATTAAAATTGCACTGGCTTCGGGGCGGTTGCCCAACAAAAATGCACCCAAAGATGCAATGAGAATCAACAAATATTCGTCAAAATATTTGCCGTGAGTGAAATGATGTGCCACTGTTCCGACAATCGGCAATACGGTAATCAAATAGGCGATCAGGTAGAAAACAAATCCAACACCTGTTTGCCGCAGGAAAACACCGAAAATTAGAAAAATTGCTGCAATTGCCAGACGTATCAGGGTAAACCGCATATCTATTGGAGACATCGCCTGATAGGGTACTTCCGCACCGGATGCACCGCGTTTTGCATTCTCACGACGCAGACGTGTCTGCTCACGGCGACGCATGCGCGCGTGATACTGTGCGCGTTCTATCAGCGTCATGCCATCTGTTTCGTGCGAACCGTTCGGAGCAACAGTCAATGCCGTTTCTGTTACGGGCGGCAGTTCGGCAGCTTCGTCGTCATCGTCCTCCTGCGCACTGTCTGCTGCCGCTTCAGACGCTTCTTCCGCATCAATTGGATCGGGAGACTGCTCAGATACGTTTACGTCCTCGTCTGCATCACTGAGATTTTGCGCCTGTTCTTCCACCGGTTGTTCGGTCGTTGCATCCACTGCAGCAGCTGCCATTTGATCCGCAGATGACCCTACATTGGCAGAATCAGCCTCATGCGCAGCAGATTCAGAGCCTTGAATCTCGCCTTCCAATCCGGCGAGGAGATCGTTTAATAACTCAGTCGGAGAAGGCAAATCCTCCCCTGTTCCGAAGGACGGAGAACCCTCATGATCCAACTCTGGTAATGCGCTGCTTTGTTCGAGTGGTTGTTCTTCTGCTTGACCCGCATGACGGGTGTTTTTGTCACTCATTCATCTATCCCTCCTGCACATGTGCGATTCCCTGTGCCAAAATGATTTGGATATGGTCATCGCAAAGCGCGTAATACACAGTTTTTCCGTTCTTTCTGCTTTTCACAAGGCGAGCCTGTTTCAAAAAGCGAAGCTGATGGGAGATGGCAGACTGGCTCATTCCCAATAGAGAAGCAATATCGCAAACGCATAATTCTTCTGTCACCAGTGCGGTCAAAATTCGAAGACGCGTTTTATCGGAAAAAGCCTTAAAAAAATCCGAAGCTGCGGAAGTGATTTCCTCACAAGGCATGGCAGCGCGTGCAAGGGAAACGGCATCCGTATGAACAACATGTTCTTCGCAGCATTCGGCCTCTTCATGGGGACGCATAACAGCCAACCAAATCCCTCCCGCAAATATAATTTTCTATTAAATAATAGTATCATTGAAATGCTATCCTGTCAAGAATTCCTCAATTGATGCCAGAACACGCGTTGATGCCAGAACACGTCGAAATGCAATTGACAGCGGAATATCAATTCCTGTATGATGAGAAAAATGGGGTGATGAGTGGTTTTCAGAACAGCTCATTGAAGGAAAGGTGAAAGAGATGAAAAGAAGGCTTTATGATGCAATTTTGATGCTGATATTCCTGTCAGGTACTTGTGCGGGGGCGTGGGATGATGCAGGTAGCATTCATATGAGCCAATGGGCGGTCAGTGAAGTGCAGGCAGCTTATGACAGCGGTGTTATTTCCACATCATTTGATCTTGGAACAGACTATACGAGGCCTATCACACGAGGAGAGTTTGCACGACTGACGGTGGATCTGATCGCACATGAGGGGCAGATTGCTATTACCGATTTAACGGCTCAGTTGGGTATCTTCTTACAGTCGGTTCCGCTTACACCGGCGCAATCTGATGCGGAATCAGCTGAATCCGGCTCATCATCCGAGGTATCGGATAACGGTGATGACACCTGCACGTCTGTAGATGAGCCTACGGAAAATGTCGCACCAGAGAATGGTGTAAGCGAAGAAATGCCGATGGAGGATGTTGTAGAGGATAGCACGGATGATGCTGCTGAAGATCAGGATACGAACAGCAGTGAAGGCGATTTCGTTGAGCCACCTCTGGAAGAAACACAAGAGGATGTGACAGACTGGAGTGACCCGCTCGATGGCGGCTTGCCCTTTGTTGCTGACGGCAGCTTTCAAGACACGCAGAGTGTATACGTCGAGATTGCTGCGCGTCTAGGCATTGTTAATGGTTCAAACGGACTCTTTCGCCCAAATGATCCTGTATCGCGGGCAGAGGCTGCTGCAATGATGCAGCGCTGCATGAATGTGTTGGGTTGCTCTGAAGCAAACCAGCAGCCGCAGCAGTTTTCGGATAATTATGAAATACCTCGCTGGGCTGTCCCAGCAATCAAGTATATTTCCGGTCGAACGGATGTAACCGGCCAATCCATTATGGGTGGTTCTGACGGGAAATTTAATCCGCTCGGAACCTATACGGTGGAGCAGGCAATTTTGTCTTTGCGGCGCATGCAGTCCTCGCTGGCAGTGACTGCGGTGGCGGATGGTTGGCGCGAAGCGCCCGGCTATGACAGTGTGCAGCTCGCACTCACCTTTGGCGGAGACTGTACATTAGGCCGTGGACATAATTTTGCATATAGTAATTCATTCGATGAAATGTATGATTTGAAAGGGCCGTCATACTTTTTCTCCGACATTTCGGAATTCTTTAACGATGATTTGACGATGATCAATTTTGAGGGCACACTGACCACTGCTACTGTTCACGCCAATAAAACCTTTGCCTTTAAGGGGCGTCCGGAATACGCCAAGGTGATCGATGAAGGAAGTATCGACGTGGTTTCGGTCGCTAATAACCATTCAATGGATTATTTGCAACGTGGCTTTGACGATACGGTTCGGTATCTTTCCCCTTATGTTGCTGTATCCGGATACGCACGCATGCCGATCGTCACGGTAAAAGGTGTACGCATCGGCTTTGCCTCCAATGTCGGCTGGTCGTTTGATACTGCACAGAAAAATTTCATTGACGATGCAATCCGCAATTTGCGCCAGCGCGGTGCGGAACTGATCGTTTTTAACTATCATTGGGGCATTGAGAAATCCTACCATAGCGATGCGACGCAGCGAGCCATCGGGCATTACTGCATTGATCAGGGTGCAGATCTGGTGATTGGGCACCATCCCCATGTGATGCAGGAGGTAGAGATTTATAATGGAAAGCCGATCGCATATTCGTTGGGCAATCTGGTTTTTGGCGGAAACAATAACCCTTCGGATAAGAATTGTCTGATTTTCCGTCAGAATTACACCTTTGATCTGAATACTCGCACGGTTTCTGCTTCTTCGCATCAAGCAATTCCCTATAAAATATCCTCCGTATCATGGCGCAACGATTATCACCCAACCAAAGCTTAAGTTGCTCAAAAGGATGTTGATGTATGAAACGTTTTTCCTATTTACCGCAAAGACTGTTTGTCTTGCTCATCGGCGTCGCCGTAACAGAATTCGGCAGCCAGCTGTTTGTGGCGCTGAATGTGGGCGCAGACCCGTTTATGATTCTGGTGCAGGGCATTTCACGTCAGATTGGTATAAGTTATGGACAAGCCAGTACTATACTGATGCTAATCTGTCTGCTTGGTATTTTCCTATTTGACAAACGATACATTTATCCGGGTACGCTCTTTTGTATTTTCTGCCTTGGGCCGCTGGTGGACTTTTATGCCTATCTGTTTAGCTGTTTTCTGCCACAGAACCGTCCCCTCCCCCTCACCGTTCTTTTGCTGGCACTCGGCTGCATCATTGTTTCCGTTGGAATTGGCATTTCTGTGCGTTCGGAGGCCGGCGCTTGTGCCAACGATCTGGTTCCAGTGATCGTTCATGAGCATTTGTCGTTTTTACAGCTTCGCTGGACGCGGATGATCTGGGACCTTGGATGTATTGTAGCCGGTTTTGCGTTGGGCGGTACGCTGGGAATCGGTACGATTATTGCACTGACGCTGTATGGACCGGGGTTACAGTTTTTTCTGCCGGTTGCCAACCGGCTGGCTCGGGTTGTTGGTCTGCCGCAAAGCAATATGGGATAAATATAAAAGACACGCCGTGTGCTTGGCGTGTCTTTTGTGTTTCTGTTGTTTACTTCATACTGCCCTTGGTGCCCCAGTTAGCAAATTCGCTGTAGGTCAAATAGATACTATCTTCCGCAAGTCCGGTCGTCTCCTGCACGGCTGTAAAGGCAGCTTCGGTAAACGCTTTTTGATTGGCAAACTCCGTTGATCCATAGCAGCGGACATCCAAAAACGCAAGTTCGCGTTTTTCGCCTGCAAAATACATGGTGTGTCCGTCTGCAATATCCACCATCAGTGCTTTTTCCGTTTTTCCAGGAATGACGCTGATTTTTTCTCCCAGAGCGGACTTGAGTGCATCTTTTTGTGCATCTGATAATTTTTTTGAAGTTGAAACGCCGATATATGGCATGCTTTACACCTCATTTTCAAACATTTTCTTTATTATAGCACGGTGGTCTCCACAGGACAAGACAGACAATTTATAAACGCTTTGTTAATTTTGCTCAAAAACAATGCACATTTGTATGTTTATGTGGTATGATATTAGCAATGATCTTAGTTGCCGAACGGATGTGTGCTTATGAATATCAAGTGTACGCAAAATATTTATAAAAGCGCAAACGGTGTATCGAATGTCACATACTACATTCTTGTGCCGGAGGAAACGGAAGTGCGCGGGATTGTGCAGCTTTCGCACGGCATGTGTGAGTATTTTTCCCGTTACACTGCGTTCGCCAAATATCTGTGCAGTCTCGGTTTTATTGTCTGTGGTAACGACCATATTGGACACGGTGCTTCGGTTGCTCGTTCCTCTGAGTTGGGCTTTTTTGCAACCCGTGACGGCTGGAAGTACCTTGTGCAAGACGTCGAGCAGCTAACTGATCTGATGCAGCAGCGCTATCCCGATCTTCCCTATTTTTTGCTTGGCCATTCCATGGGCTCGTTAATTGCCCGGCTTTATTTAACCGAATACGGAGATAAACTGTCCGGCTGTATCTTAATCGGAACCGCAGGACCGACTGCCGCCGCTGCCAGCGCCGCACATCTGGCCGATTCTATTGCTCGCTCTCGGGGTATGACGTATCGCAGCGGCTTTTTATCCTCCCTGACATTCAAAGGCTATAATCGAAAAATCAAAAATCCGCATACCGTATTTGATTGGCTCAGTCGGGATGAAAACGTGGTATCCCTTTACCAATCGGATGAAAAGTGTAATTTTATTTTCACGGCAACCGGCTTTCGCGATTTATATACCCTACTTGCTAAATCCAACTCTTCCCATACTTTTCGCCGCACACCGCGTAATTTGCCTCTGCTGTTCTTGTCTGGTGATAAAGATCCTGTGGGGAAATATGGAGAAGGCGTTCGCCGCGTTGTGAACCTCTATCGTGGTGCAGGGGTAAAAAATATTGAGGTTATCTTTTATAAGGATGCACGGCATGAAGTGCTGAACGAGCTCGGTCGGCTGGATGCTTTCGGGGATATTTCCCGCTGGCTGGAAAATCAGCTTGCCGCACAGGCAGAATCTGAGGTTCAGGCGGTCAATTGATTTTGCGTTCCATGCATGAAAAAAAACGCGCTGCACTTGCAGCGCGTTTTTTATTATCGGTTTAACATTTTCAAGGTTTCACTGGGATGTGCCAGCCGAACGTCGGCTTGCATTTTCTCGGGATCATGGCAGCCCCATAACGCTAATCCGCTTTTGACACCGGCCGAATGTGCACACTGCATATCGTATGCGCTGTCTCCAATAAAGATTGCTTGTTCAATGGTGCCTCCCATTCGTTTGAGGCATTCAAACAATTCGTCTGGCGCAGGTTTCGGATCTGCTACATCGTCGGAGCAGACAACAGCATCAAAGAATTCGCTCAGTCCAAGCGGCTTTACACCGTGCGTATATTGGGAACGATTGCGCGAAGTGGCAATGCCCAGTTTGTTTCCGCCCTCTTTGAGGGCACGCAGCGTATCAACAATGCCGTCATAGACCTTTACTCTCTCCAAGTGGCGATATGCTTCCTGTTCCCAACTGTGCATCACGGCATCGAATTCATTTTCTGGAACACCGCAGTAAGCAAGTCCCTGCCAACCGGTCATGCCGAATGCAGTTTGTATCTGCTCAGGCGATGGAGTGTAGCCGTGATCGTTCAATGCTTGCCCAAGCGCAGGCAGATATACAGGTGCGGAATCAATCAATGTACCGTCAACATCAAAAATTATATAATGCATTTTCTATCCTCCAAGATTGCATACAAAAGCGGGCGGCGGAAACCGTCCGCTTTTAATTCTTCTCATTTCGTCCACTGGGCTTTGGCAACGCCTTCAGCAAATACTTCGTGGAAACCGCGAACGTTGGCTGCGATATCTCCGCCAAACACCGCAGAACCCGCTACAATAACATCTGCGCCCGCGGCAACAATATCCGCAGTGTTGGTGAGTTTAGCACCGCCATCAATCTCCAGTTCACACTGGTAACCTTTCTTTTGGATCTCTGCGCGCACTGCACGAATCTTATCCATGCACTCCGGAATGAAGCCCTGTCCGCCAAAGCCAGGCTCCACTGTCATAATCAGCACCATGTCACAATACGGCAGCAACGGGAACAATACCTCTGCCGATGTTTTGGGCTTGATGACGCAGGCAGCTTTAACACCTGCCGCACGAATTTTCTTGAGCTGTTCCAACGTATCGCCATTAGATTCATAGTGAACCGTAATGATATCCGATCCAGCTTTGATAAAATCGTCTAGATACTGGTCAGGGTCGGAAATCATCAGATGTACATCGAGCACCTTATCGGTTGCTTTGCGCAGCGCCTTGACCACCGGTGCGCCAATCGTAATATTCGGGACAAAATGCCCATCCATCACATCGACGTGAATGTATTCGGCGCCTGCGTCGGCTGCGATTTTAATATCGCGCTCGAGATTGGCAAAATCCGCCGAGAGAATGGACGGAGACAGTTTGATTTCCATATTGCTTCCTCCTGTGACCGCACGCAGGGGCACGGCATATTTTGATGATAAGCGGGCTTTGCGCGGCCACGTGCCGCCGCCAGCTTTTTCGAATACCGGGAGCGGCAACTTATGCCGCTCCCCTTTTGTTTCATTATACCGCATCTTTCCGCTTTTTCAAACCTTTTTCCGGTTACTTCTCATGCAATTTTCATGCACCGTTGTTCCAAAGAAAGCAGTGATCTATTGAAAGATAGGGTGTTTTGTCTATCTCACCTGTTTTCCCGCAAACAACATACAGAGATTCTCCCGAATCCTTTCAGATTTTGTCGTCCTCACCGATTGATTTATTCTTGCAGAACAGGTAAAATAAAAATATCTTTTTATTTGATGAAGGAGAGGACACGATCCATGAGCGTCAATCGTTGTTATTCCGAAAAAAAGCCCGGCTTTGACGTCGAAGCTCGCAGCCTGTTTTCCAGCCTGCATGACCTACTCGAAATCAAAAGCCTGACACATGTGCGGTATCTTTGCCGCTATGACATCGAGGGATTGGCCCCTGAAGCCTATGAAAAAGCCAAAGGCATTGTTTTTTCTGAGCCGATGGCCGATGTGTGCTATGATGAGGATTTTCCCCGTCCGGCGGGCGCTCATACTGTGCTTGCCGTCGAGCCGCTGCCTGGCCAGTTCGATCAGCGGGCGGACTCCTGTGCTCAGTGCATTCAGTTGCTGACCGGTGGTGAGCGTCCTGCGGTAGCTGCGGCGAAAATCTATGTGCTGGAGGGCGAACTGTCGGATGCCGATATGGACAAGATCCGCGGCTATTTGATCAACCCGGTTGAGGCACGCGAAGCATCCATGGACAAGCCTGTGACCCTCAAGGTCGATTACGCGATTCCGACGACGGTTGCCTCGGTTGTTGGCTTCATCCACATGGATGAGTCTGCGTTGAATGATCTGCTCACCGGCATGGGGCTTGCCATGGATTTGGATGACCTCAAATTCTTACAAACATACTTCCGTGACGAAGAAAAGCGTGATCCGACCATCACCGAGGTGCGCATGGTCGATACCTACTGGTCGGATCATTGCCGCCACACTACCTTCCTGACCGAGATCGACGGCACTAAGATTGACGATCCGATGGTGCAGGATGCATTTGACCGCTATTTGAAAGCACGCATCGAGGTCTACGGTGAAGAAAAGGCATCCAAACGCCCGGTTACGCTCATGGATATTGCGACTGCGGGTGCAAAGGTGCTCAAAAAGCGTGGATATCTGAAGAACATCGACGAGTCAGAAGAAATCAACGCTTGCTCGATCAAGGTAAAGGCGCTGGTCAATGGCCATTATGAAGACTGGCTGCTCATGTTCAAAAACGAAACCCACAACCACCCGACCGAAATCGAGCCGTTCGGCGGCGCAGCGACCTGTCTTGGCGGCGCGATCCGTGATCCGCTTTCCGGCCGCAGCTACGTTTATCAGGCAATGCGTGTGACCGGCGCAGGCGACCCGACTGTGCCGCTAAGCGAGACGCTTGAACATAAGCTGCCGCAGCGTAAGCTGTGCCAGACCGCAGCGGCAGGCTATTCGTCCTACGGCAACCAGATCGGTCTTGCGACCGGTTTGGTGCATGAGATATATCACCCGGGTTACGTTGCTAAGCGCATGGAAATCGGTGCGGTTGTCGGTGCAGCGCCGCTTGAGAACGTCATTCGCGAAGTTCCCGAGGCGGGCGACATCGTTATCCTGCTCGGCGGCAAGACTGGCCGCGACGGCTGCGGTGGCGCCACCGGTTCCTCCAAAAAGCACACCGAGGCTTCACTCGAAACCTGCGGTGCAGAAGTCCAGAAGGGCAATCCTCCCGAGGAGCGCAAAATCCAGCGTCTGTTCCGCGACGGCAACGTAACTCGCATGATTCGCCGTTGTAACGACTTCGGTGCGGGCGGTGTATCGGTCGCCATTGGCGAGTTGGCTGATGGTCTGGACATTAATCTGGACGCGGTTCCCAAAAAATATGACGGTCTGGACGGCACCGAGCTTGCCATTTCCGAATCGCAGGAGCGCATGGCGGTTGTTGTGCGTGCCAAGGACGTGGATGCATTCATCGCTGCTGCGGCTCAGGAAAACATTGAAGCGGTCGTCGTCGCGACGGTTACGGACAAGAACCGCTTATGCATGACGTGGAACGGCAACACAATCGTAGACGTTTCGCGTGATTTCCTCAATACCAATGGCTGTTCCAAGCATGTCACTGCAGAGATCGCTTCCTTGCCTGCACCATCCATCACCTGCCTGCCGGAGGGCAAGGATGAAGCCGAAAAGCTGCTGAATCATGCATCCACGCTTGGCATTTGCTTAGAGCGCGGTCTGGTTGAGCGATTCGATGGTTCGATTGGCGCAAACTCGGTCTTTATGCCGTTCGGTGGCAAGTACCAGCTGACCCCGACACAGGTCATGGCAGCGACCATGCCCGCGCAGAATGGTCAGTGTGAGACGGCTTCTGTTATGGCGTTCGGCTTCGATCCCTATTATACCGAGCAGAATCCGTTCCTCGGCGCGTCAGCTGCAGTAATTGAATCGGTGGCGAAGCTCGTTGCCGCAGGTTGTGACTTTGAAACCGCCTACCTTACTTTCCAGGAGTATTTCGAGCGTCTGGGCAAAGACCCGAAGCGCTTCGGCAAGCCGCTTTCTGCGTTGCTCGGCGCATATACCGCGCAGGAAGAGTTGTGCCTCGGCGCAATTGGCGGCAAGGACTCCATGAGTGGCTCGTTTGATGATATGGATGTCCCGCCGACGCTGGTTTCCTTTGCCATCGCCCCGCAAGATGCGTCTCGTCTGATCTCGCCCGAATTTAAGGCAGCGGATCACCCGGTTTATTTCTTCGATGCACCGTACAATCAGGATGGTTCTGCCGACTACCAGACCATGAAGCATGTCTGGAATGAGGTTGCGAACCTGATTGCTTCCGGCAAGGCTGTATCCGCATGGGCGCTGTCTACTGGCGGCATCGCTGAAGGTGTATGCAAAATGGCGCTGGGCAATAAGATTGGTTTTGCGTTTGATGAATCTTTCCCGACCGAAGCACTGTACCTTAAGAACTTTGGCGGCATCCTGATCGAAGCGGCGGAAGAATTGCCCGCCTACTGGCTGGTTGGCCGCACGACTGCGGACGAAAAGATCACTGTTGCAGGCGAATCGGTCACGCTGGATGAACTGACAAATGCATTTGAAAATCGTTTGGAAAGCGTATTCCCGACCAAGGCTGCAGCTGTAGACGAACATCTTACCACTGTGTCCTATACCGAGCGCAGTACCAAAGCGCCCGCTGTCAAGTCGGCAAAGCCGCTGGCTGTTATTCCGGTGTTCCCAGGTACCAACTGCGAATATGACACAGCGCGCGCAGTTGAAAACGCGGGTGGTGAGGCAGAAATCATCGTGGTACGTAACTATTCTGCTGATGCGCTTGCACAGAGCGCGGAGCAGCTGGAAAACGCTATTCGTCGCGCTCAGATGGTCATTGTGCCGGGTGGTTTTTCCGGCGGTGACGAGCCGGATGGCTCTGGCAAGTTCATCGCTTCGTTCCTGCGCGGCCCCGGCATCAAGGACGCGATTCATGAATTGCTCGGCAAGCGCGATGGTTTGATGCTCGGTATCTGCAACGGCTTCCAGGCGCTCATCAAGCTGGGGCTTGTGCCCTACGGCGAGATCCGCGACGAGATGACTGGCGACGATCCGACGCTGACCTTCAACCTGATCGGTCGCCACCAGAGCCGTTATGTGACCACGCGCGTGGCATCGGTCAAGAGCCCGTGGTTGTCCTCCTGCGAGGTTGGCGATCTGCACTCTATTGCTGTTTCTCATGGCGAAGGCCGTTTTGTCGCGCCGCAGCATGTAATTGACGATTTGGCGAAGAACGGTCAGATTGCATTCCAGTATACCGATCTTGCAGGCAATCCGTCCATGGATATCGCATGGAACCCGAATGGCTCCATGTGTGCAATCGAGGGTATCACCTCCCCTGACGGCCGTGTGCTCGGCAAGATGGGTCACACAGAGCGTTACAGTCCCTTTGTTGGCCGTAATATTTACGGCGAAAAGTACCAGCCGATTTTTGCAAACGGTGTCAAGTATTTCAAGTGATTCTTTCAAAATAAAGCGGCGGCACATATGTGCCGCCGCTTTATGTATTTGCCCTCTTCCCTTTCATGACTCTACGCAGCGTAGGTTGCTCTACAATAAAAAGCATGATATTCTGCTGTATGAGAGGAGAGAATAAGATAATGAATCATTACATTACAGGCGCTGTCATCAAACAGCTGCGCGAGAAAAAGCATCTGACACAAGCGCAGCTAGCCGAAAAATTGTGTGTCAGTGATAAAGCCATATCCAAATGGGAAACAGGGAAAGGTTTCCCGGATATTTCCCTGCTCGAATCCTTGGCAAATGTGCTGCAGGTCTCGGTGCCGGAACTACTGAGCGGAGAACAGGTAATCAATACTAACCGTGCAGCGAATCTATTGCGCTCTAAGTTCTATGTGTGCCCGATCTGCGGCAATGTGCTGCACAGCACTGGTCCGGCTGTAATTTCCTGCTGCGGCATTACGCTGCCGCCGCTCGAGGCCGAAGAACCGGACGAAGCGCACGCAGTACAGTACGAAGTTGTGGAGCACGAGCACTATGTCACCGTCGATCATCCGATGACCAAAAGTCACTATATTTCCTTTGTTGCCTGCGTCACGGGCGACCGGTTTGATATGGTCAAGCTCTATCCCGAGGGCAACGCACAGACCCGCTTTTTTATCCGCGGTCACGGTATGTTATATTGGTATTGCAATCATCACGGTTTGTTTTGTCAGCGTATTTGAATTTGTTTGCGCGGCGCTCGACAAAGCTCGGTTTGTGTGCTACGATAGAAGCGTAAATCGTTCGCGCTTTCATTTCTGCTGTGTCTGATACGCAGCAAACTACATTAAATAAGCCACAAAGCGCCTCGATGGGCGCTTTCTTTTTGGAAAGGAACGAATGTTATGACCCCTTATGAGCACAAAGTGCAATACTACGAAACAGACGGCATGGGCATTGTCCATCATTCCAATTATATCCGATGGTTTGAAGAAGCCCGTGTGGAACTGCTGGAACAGCTTGGCTATGGTTACGACCGCATTGAGGCAGAGGGCTTTGGCAGCCCTGTACTGGAAGTGCATTGTAAGTATAAGACTATGGCACGATTTGGCGATACCGTGTTGATTGACGCACGAATTACGGAATACAACGGTGTTCGCATGGCGCTGCATTATGAAATCCGGGATGCGCAAACCAATGCGTTACGCTGCGAAGGTGAAAGCCGTCATTGCTTTATGGGGCGTGACAATCGCCCTGTATCGCTCAAACGTAGTTGGCCTGCGCTGGACAAGGTGTTTGCCGCGCAGCTTGAAGGGCAGAATGCTGCGAATGACGGTCAATTCTAATGACCTGAAAGAGATCTAACGCGCAATAAAGTCATCTTATTTTCGGCCAGCAGTTTACACTGCTGGCCGCTTTTGTTATGATTCTCTGGCAGTTCTCTGTTCTGCGCCGCAGCACAGTCATTCGATCTGATGCATAGGATGGGACAAAGGAGGAATTTGTTATGAACCAATCGGCGACCCTTGCGGTTGTCGGCGGCGATATCCGGCAAGCATACCTCGCCGGACTGCTGTGTGAGGATGGGCACACAGTACGAACCTTTGCTCTGGAACGCCATCCGATCGAAGGGTGTGCCGCTGTTAGCGATTTGCGAAGCTGTTTTACCGATGTGCAAGCCGTGATCCTGCCGCTCCCCGTTCAGCATGGAAATGCGCAGCTGAATGCGCCGCTGTCCAATATCCCCTATCCGCTGTTTGACGTCCTGGACGCAATTCCTGCGTGCACCGTCACGCTCGCTGGCTCAGTGCCGTTTGGGGTGCATGCCCGCGCAGTACAGAATAATTTGCGTTTGATCGACTACTTAGCGCGTGATGAATTGGCCATACGCAATGCGGTTCCAACCTGTGAGGGTGCTTTGCAGCTTGCTATGGAACAGACTGCGCACACCATCCAACACTCACGGTGTTTGGTGATCGGGTACGGGCGAATAGGTGCACTGCTGGCACAGAAATTACATGCGCTCGATGCGCAGGTAACGGTATCTGCCCGTTCACCGCGCGATTTTGCCCGGATTGAAACCCAAGGAATGCAGGTGTTGGATACCCGGCAACTTTCCGGACATCTGGCCAAATTTGATATCATCTTCAACACGGTTCCTGCGCCGGTACTCGGCGCTGCGGAATTGGCAGGACTGGCCCATTCTTGCCTGATTATTGATTTGGCGTCGATGCCCGGCGGCATTTCTCCGGAAGCCAAATTGCCCTCCGAATGCCGAATCCTGCACGCCCTGTCTTTACCGGGCAAAGTCGCCCCACTCACTGCGGCACATGCCATCCATGATACAATCTGCAATATATTACATGAGGAGGGTATCCTATGACCCCGCCAATCCGCATCGGCTTTGCATTGACCGGTTCTTTCTGCACTTTTTCTGCTGTATTGCCTGTGGTCGAAACGCTTGTATCACGCGGCTGCGAGGTCACCCCCATTTTATCCGCACATGCCGCAACACTGGACACCCGTTTTGGTGCAGCCGATATGTGGCGTGACCGCCTGATTGAAGTAACCGGGCGTGAGATCATTGACAGCATTCCTGCGGCTGAGCCCATCGGTCCGAAGAAACTGTTCGATATTATGGTGGTTGCTCCTTGTACCGGCAATACCTTAGCAAAGCTCGCACATGGTGTAACGGATACGACAGTCACCATGGCGGTTAAAAGTCATCTGCGAGGAGAAAAACCGGTCGTTTTGGCTGTTTCTACCAACGATGCCCTGTCTGGCAGCGCGGCGAATCTGGGTACTTTGCTCAACCGTAAGCACTACTTTTTCGTCCCCATGCGGCAGGATGCGCCCTTTGCTAAGCCTCGCTCTTTGGTGGCGGATATGGTGCGCATACCGGAAACCATCGGCGCAGCACTCGAAGGCAGACAATTGCAGCCCCTTCTGCTCTGTCCGTGTGAGCAGTAATGATATATCAGACAGTCAGCTGTATCTTGACTATATAGTGCGTTCAGAAAGAAACACCCCTTGAACGGGTAAACCGATCAAGGGGTGCTATTTATCATGCTTTGAAAGCCGTGCGCTTATTGTGCTGGCTGTTCTAGATTTTCATTGCTTCCTGTTGCAAAGGTGATGGCACGGGCACAATTTGCAATCTCTGCTCGTTGTGTCGCACCGCCGAATTCTCCATCCAGTGTCCACGGTACTGCTTCGTCTGCATCGAACGTGATCTGCGCGGTACGGAAATAAACAAATCGTGTTGATTCCGTGTTATGCGTGAGAAGATCGTTTACCAGCCATTGCAGTTCCATCGGATTTTCCACCGGATAGACTAGCAGCACTTCGTGCAGGCCGTCATCTAACGCAACGCCGTCCGGCGTAATCGCCTTAAAACCACCAACCGATACTGAATTGGAAACCATACCAAAGATGAAGTCATCTTCCAGCGTCATTTCCGCACTGCTCACGCGAATATGATGCTGCTTGATGTTGGTTAATGCCTTCACACCCTCCAGAATATAGGCTGCACGCCCAAAGATATTTTTGGACTGCTGCGGCGTTGCATAGGATACCTCGGTAAAGACGCCAAATGCTGCAATATAGTTGAAATATCGCTCGTTAAACCGACCGATATCGAGCGCTTGCAAATTGTTCCCTGCTGCAACCGTCGCGGCTTCTGCCGGCACTTTAGAAATGCCCAAACTGAGCGCAAAGTCATTGGTTGTACCTGCAGGGATATAACCGAGCGGTGGGCGCACATCGGACTCCATCAAGCCGGTAACCACTTCGTTGAGCGTACCGTCACCGCCCGCACAAACGATGCGGTCAAACTCTCCGGCGCGCTCGCGGACCATGCGGGTCGCATCCTGCGCACCCTGTGTGACATATAGCGTCACTTCATAACCGGCTTGTTGGAACACATCGATGCAGCCAATGATTTTTCCGCTCATTGCGCCCCGTCCGGCATGCGGATTGACGATCCATAGCATTTTTTTCACCGGGCGCGCCTCCTTACCTTCGTCATGCAACCTTACATTAAGAAATCAAATCGCAAACCGCATTTGCATATGCCACCGGATCATCCACCGGCAGTCCTTCTATCAGCAGTGCCTGCGTATACAAAATATCAGCATAGGTTTTCAGCTGATCGGAATTCTCCTCCTGCAACTGGCAAAGCTTTTGGAAAATCGGATGCTCAGCGTTCAGCTCAAGCACGCGTTCTGCATGCACGCGCTGGCTGTCATCTAACGCCTGCTGGTTGAGCACCTTTTCCATTCCCAGCGTTACCGGGCCTTCGGCGCGCAAACAGCACGGATGACTTTTCAGTCGGCGCGTCAGCTCCACTTTTTTGACCTTGCCGGACAATGCTTCGCTCAGTGCCGCGAGCAATGCGCTCTTTTCCTCGGTGAGCTTTTTGATCTCTTCCTTGTCGTCCTCGCTGTCCAGTCCCAAATCAGCGTCAACAATCGACTTGAATTCTTTCTCCTGATAGTTTGCCAGCATCTTGATGCAGAATTCATCGATATTATCATCCAGGCACAGTACCTCGTAGCCTTTATCGCGCAGCGTTTCCATAGCGGGCAGAAGCTTGATCTTATCGACCGTTTCACCGCAAGCATAATAGATATACTTCTGTTCTTCCTTCATGCGGGAAACGTACTCTTCCAGCGTGACCAGCTTATCCTCGGTCGAGGAATAATACATCAACAGATCCTGCAGAAGTTCCTTATGGGCACCGTACTGCACATATGCACCATACTTGATCTGACGGCCAAACGCCTGCCAGAACTTTTCATAATCTTCACGCTGATCCTTCTGCATCTTGAGCAGTTCGCTCTTGATCTTCTTTTCGAGACTCTGCGCAATCGCCTTTAGATGACGGTCGTGCTGCAGCATTTCACGCGAAATATTCAGAGAAAGATCCGCCGTATCCACCATGCCGCGTACAAAGCTGAAATGATCGGGCAGCAGGTCGGCGCACTTATCCATAATCAGCACGCCGTTAGAATAGAGCTGCAATCCCTTTTCATAATCCTTGGTATAGTAATCCATCGGAGCATGTGCTGGGATAAAGAGCATTGCGGTATAGGTCACTGCGCCCTCTACGCTGGTGTGGATATGGCACAGCGGCGGCTGATAATCATAGAACTTGCTGGTATAGAAGGAATTGTAATCCTCATCCTTGAGCTCCTTCTTGGATTTTTTCCAAATCGGAACCATCGAGTTGAGCGTGGTGTTCTCAGTATATTCCTCCCACTCGGGCTGATAGTCCTCGCCAGCATCTGCCGGCTTTTCCTTCATGCGCGAGCGTGTCATATCCATCTTAATCGGGTATCGGATATAATCAGAGTACTTTTTCACCAGCGACTGGATACGGTACGGCTCGAGGAATTCATCATAATTCTCGTTTTCCGTATTCTCCTTAATCGTCAGCGTAATACGCGTACCATTTTCTGCTTTTTCGCACGGTGTGATGGTATACCCTGCTGCACCGTCCGACTCCCAACGGTTGGCTTCTTCGCTGTCAACCGCACGAGAGACAACCTCTACATGGTTGGCAACCATGAACGCAGCATAAAAGCCTACGCCAAATTGACCGATGATATCCACATCGTCCATCGCGTCGTTTTCCTTTTTAAATGCCAGAGAACCAGAGCGAGCAATTGTGCCCAGATTGCTTTCCAACTCTTCCGCAGTCATGCCGCATCCGTGATCCTCGATCACAAACTTGCGGTTTTCTTTGTCGAGTGTGATGTCAATCGGCAGGCTGTCTCGTGTAATGCCAGTTCGGCCTTCCTTCATTGCATTATAATACAGTTTATCCGTTGCATCCGATGCATTCGAGATCAATTCACGCAGAAAGATTTCCTTATGCGTATAAATGGAATTGATCATCAAATCCAACAAACGCTTGGATTCCGCTTTAAACTGTTTCTTTGCCATGTGTATGCACCTCTATTTATTGGTATTAGCACTCTCAATGTCAGAGTGCCAACACTGATATGATAATCCAGTCTCAAGGAAAAATCAAGGGGCAAGTGGAAAATTCATGATTTGTTTATATTTATGTATAGAAAGGCGGCCTAAAAACATTCAGGCCGCCACGCTTATTGAATTTTTTTCTCCGCGATACCTCGTTCATGAATCCGATCGCGTACATAGTCGCGCAACAACGCATACAGAACCGAAACCACAGGAATGGAAAACAAAATGCCCAGCACGCCAGCAATGCTTGCGCCTAAGGTAACTGCAACCAGCACCCAGATGGACGGCAAGCCTACCGAGCCACCAACCACGCGGGGATAAATCACATTGCCCTCAACCTGTTGAAGGATTAGGAAAAGCACAATGAACCACAATGCCTGAATCGGGCTGGCAATTAAAATGAGAAATGCGCCAACGATACATCCGATAAATGCGCCGAAAATCGGAATGAGCGCGGTTACACCGATTAGTACCGCAATCACCAACGCATACGGCATTTTCAGTAGGGTCATGCTGATAAAAAACATCATTCCGAGAATAAAAGCTTCTAAACACTGTCCGGACAAAAAGCTGTTGAACGAAGAAGAGGTCAGATCGCAGACTTCCAAAAAACGGTCGACATGCTTTTCTGGGAAAAGTGCATAAAACAGGCGTCGGAATTGGCGGCCCAGATTTTCCTTTTGCAGCAGGATATAGATTGCAAATACCAAGCCGATGATGGTATTGGCCACACCGCTGACCACAGAAGTGGCGATATCGACTGTACTGCTGAGAAAATTGCTGTTTTGCAGGAAATCCTTTGCCATCTGGCCAACTTCTTTCCAGTTGACGTTGAGCAAATCTGCTTTGAATTTTTCAATTTCATCCGCGAACATGGGCAACCGCTCGCTGGCTTGTTCCAGCATCTGCGGCAGCCGTTTGCCAAAGCTCGTCATTTCGCGCCCAATGGCAGCAAATGAATTGTATAGTTCTGGCGCCACCATAAACAGAACAATGGAGATCACGCCCAAAACCACGATTAAAGTCAGAAGCAGGCTGAAAATGCGCTGCATTTTACGCATACGGATGCTGCCCTTCCCCTTTTTTTGAGTAAAGATTTTTTTCTCAAAAAAGCGCATAGGCACATTTAAAATAAATGCAATGCATCCGCCAATCAAAAACGGCGCGGTCAAACCGGCCAGATAACGCAGCGCCGACGACACCATTTTGGTGTTTTGTAAGCCCACATACAGCAAAATGGCAAACGCAATTAGCCCCATGATTTTTTTTATTGTGTCGCGATTTAAATTCAATGTAGAACCCTCATCTATCTATGCTATATTGATATATATATAAACATTTTTCCCATTTAAAGTCAAGCGCTTGCGAGCATATTTTATCTTCTATTCATAAAGACAAATGTTCAAACTTCTGGTTTTACAATATTCGGTAATTTTTTGTATAATCAACTTTCTTTTTATTGGCATATCTGCTAAAATAAAAATTAGAATATTCCATTTTTTGTGCAAAACAGAATATTCCGATTTGCACGGATTACAAGGCTGACCCGTGCATCATTAAGAAGGGGGTTTTATCATGTACAGAAAAATTATTGCGGCGTTGCTTGCGGTTGTTCTTTGCCTCGGCGGCAGTTTGCCATGT
The DNA here is from genome assembly GCF_944380975.1 of uncultured Agathobaculum sp. GTDB lineage: Bacteria > Bacillota > Clostridia > Oscillospirales > Butyricicoccaceae > Agathobaculum. The sequence continues at coordinate 115,242 of NZ_CALWJK010000003.1, forward strand.
GCGCTTGCGCTGGATTTCGAGGCGGAAAGCGCTTTTGTGATGGATGGCGATACCGGAGAAGAGCTTTACTCCTATAATGGGGATGTCGCCCGCGTCCCGGCCAGCATGACCAAAGTTCTGACTGCCTACATCATTTATCAGGAATTGGAAGCCGGTTCCATTACGTTGGAAACACCGGTCAAGATCAGTCATAACGTCGCAGTTAAATCACGTGATTCCAGCTATCCGACCGCAGTGCCGCTGACCGAAGGCGCGACCTATACGGTTGATACGTTGCTGCATTTGATCATGATTCCGTCTGCCAGCGCATCCTGCATCGCCATGGCAGAACATATCAGCGGCAGTGAAAGTGCTTTTGTCACACGTATGAATGCCACGGTAAAGGAACTTGGCTTGAATGCGACATACTATAACTGCCACGGTGCGCAGCCGAACTATATTACGGCACGTTCGCAGGCTGCGTTGACGAAAATTTTCATTGATACCTATCCGGATATCCTTCGTATCACAAGCAAGAGCGGTTTCAGCTTTAACGGAGCTTATTATAATAACACGAACCATCTTCTCAATGCCATGGCGCCATATGAAGGTTTGGACGGCTTCAAAACGGGTACGATTTCGCAGGCTGGGTATTGCGTCACTACCACTGCTGTACGGAATGGTCGCCGCGTGATTGCTGTGGTGATGAAATCCACCAGCGATGCACAGCGTTTTGCCGACTCTCGTCAACTGCTGGATTATGGCTTTGATCAAATTCAAAAGCGCGATGCATCTCGTGCATCCACCAGTGTATCTGCTACGGCACAACCGGATAGCGTACGTCCTTATCAGCCCGCTTCCTTTACAGTACAGCTCAATGGTGTTTCTGCGGCTTATGTTGCAAAGGCACAATGGTATGTCAATGGTGAGCCGGTGCAGAATTACGGCAACAGCAACTTCCAGGTGACGGCGAATAAAACCAGCACACTCAATTATACGCTTCGTGAATTGACTGGCGATACGTTGGATGTATCCTTTGTGCTAACCATGCAGGATGGTACAGAGAGACGTGCGGAAACTTCTGTGCCAATTGAACAGCGTCCGATTGCCTACACGGGATCTTTCAACATTCAAAGTGCTGCGGTTTATCCCGGAAAAACGCTGACGGTGACCGCGGATGTGCTCGGTGAAAACGAAATCAACCGCGTACAGCTTCCTGCCGGCTGGCAATGGGATGGACAACCGATTGCCGGTTATTCCAACGCTGCCTTTACTATTTTGAATGATCGGGCGAGCAGCGAATACACCATCAAAATCCCTGCGGATTCACAGCCCGGTATGCATACTCTTACATTTGTCGTCGGTCCGGCAGACAGCACAGGTGTTCAGCAGCTCGTGCTTTCTGCTGATATTGAGATTGTCTCACAAAAGGATATACAAGAGGATGCTGCATGATGAATTTAGGTTCTCATAGTTTTTAATGGGTCATCTGATTTGCACTATCGTTTGTTCGCATTTTTCAATATATGCACTTTACACATTAAAGCGTGAAATAACCAATCAACATGCAAATATCAGCAAAACTATGTGACAGTATTGAAAAAGCCGTTTGGGTGTTTAGAACACCCAAACGGCTTTTTCTGTTTACATATCGCACAATATGGACGCTGTGCGTGTATCTACAATCAGCACATTGATATACTTTCCCTTGATTGCTGCATAGATTGCCTTTGCTTTGGCAGGTAGTCCAGCGACTCCGATTCGCGTCGGTATCCGTAAATAATCAGGCAACTCAACGGCAATGAGCCGGTCGCGGTATCGATTGGTAACACGTCTTCCCTCTTGATCAAACAAATGCGAACCAACCTCACCGATCAGCTGCTGCCCTTCTTCAAGCTGAGCGATATCTTTGACATCCACACCAACAAACGAATAGCGCAAATCGACACTTTCGTATGCACCGATGCCCACTACCGCAATATTGCAGGACTGAATCACGCGATACGTATCAATAAAGCTCGGTTCCTGCTGCAATGATTTTTTCATTTCCGCACTACTCACCACAATCGGAGCAAACAGCATAAACGGTTTTGCTCCCAAACGATTGGAAATGTTATGAACAATTTCGTTTGCTGCGGTATTTTGCGGCTCATTGTTTCGGCTTCCCAACATCTGTACCACTGTAACGTCCTTTTTATGTCCAAAAGGCATTTGTTCTGCCATGGCTGCCAGCGTATTGCCACGTGTAAACCCGATCACATCGCCATCCCGCAGAATAGTAGCCAAGTATTGCGCTGCTGCTGCACCCAAATCGCGGAACACATCTTGTTCGCTGGCAATGTCCACAACGCGGATATCGAGCAAACCGAATTTTTCTTTTAAACGGGTTTCCAATTCAAGCAGCGTTGTACTGGAATTTGCATTGATCGTGATATGCACGATACCACTTTCCAAGCAATCGGCCAGAATTCGATTGACCCGTTGACGTGACATATTCATTCGCTGAGCAATCTGTTCCTGTGTACATCCTTCCTTGTAATAGTAATGTGCAACACGGGTAAATTCCGCAATCTGTGCATCCGTCAGCTTTTTTCCATTCATGCCTATTCCCCCAACGCTTTACTAGTTATATTTTAACAAAATGTATGGAAAATGCAACCATTTGTTTGCGTATCAGGAAGAAGCAAGCTGATTTTTTGCAGATCAAAGCAATACGCTAACTCGGAATTTTCCCGGCGTTGCTGCTTCTGCAAATGCCTCTTGGATGTGATCCAACGAATACTTGTTCTTTTCAATCAGCGGTGCTACCTGCACCACGCCCTGATTAAGCATATCTGCTGCCGTGCAAAAATCGGTTAGATCTGCTCCAAATGTTCCGATGAGTTCCAAACGGCGATAATGGATCACATTCGAATCAATATCAATAGCAGGAGCGGGATAGGCAGCGCCAAAGAATAAAATGCGGCCATCCACATGCTTCACTAGATCTAACGCCTGCTGGTTTACTTTTGTAGCAGCAACTGCTAAAATCGCTGCATCCGCGCCTTTTCCATCGGTTAGTCGCATGATCTCCTGCACCGGATCACATGCACTGCCATCCATTACCTCAAAGCCCATTTCTCGAGCAACCTGCAGCTTGTGCTCCATCAGTTCGGAGACAATTACCCTGCACCCCATTGCACGTGCTGCCTGTGCATTCAATAGTCCCATGGTACCCGCGCCGACAACCACCACGGTTTCCAATGGTTTAACTCGCAATTTATCCAATCCCTTGACAACCGCCGCCAGAGGTTCCATAAATGCTGCTTCACTGGAAGAAAGGGATGGATTCATTTTGATTAAGGCACGTGCTGGACGCACAGCATAATCGGCATATGCAAACATCCCACGATAACCGTCCGGGCTGATTTTTTTCGGACCGATCTCATTGTTTGTACATCCGCGCCCGCGTTTACAGCTATCGCAAATACCGCAGGTGACATAAGCGAGCGCTACCCGGTCCCCCGGCTTTAGATCCAACACTTTTTCACCAACTGCCACAACGGTACCTGCGCTTTCATGACCGCTCGCCATCGGATAGCCACGGCCTTCGCGTTGTCCGAGCCATTGTTGATAGTCCGTGGTACAGATATTATATGCTTCCTGCTTAACCAGAACCTCATCCGGCCCCATTTCCGGCAACGGCCGTTCTCGGACTTCTGCGTGCCCTTTTTCCGTCAACACGCCAAATCGCATTGTTTTAATTTCCATAAGGACCTCCTATACGCTTGCGTTTAGAATATTCAGGACATCTTGCTTATCCAGCTTACGCATTCCACCGATTGGGCCGTCTTCAGTCACCAAAGTCGCGATTTCTTCCAATCGGTCGCAGGATACACCTGCTTCTGTCAATGTCAACGGCACACCTAAGCCGCGCCAAAAACTACGCAATGCCTCAATACCTGCCGCAGCTGTCTTTTCTGGATGTGCTGCATCATACGGAATATCCCACACCCGGACAGCGAACTGTGCAAACCGTTCTACATGCTCGCGGTAAACATATTCCATCCAATGCGGCGTTAAAATGGACAATGTAGCACCATGCGCCAGATTGGTAAAGCCACCCAAAATATGCGAGATGAAGTGACAACTCCAATCGGGAACACGGCCGCAGTCCAGCAACCCGTTGTGCGCCAAGTTTCCTGCAAAAACAATTTCTGCGCGTGCATCATAATCAGTCGGTTCCTGCAAGGTGCGCGGTAGATTATGAATAATGGTTCGCAGCGTTGCTTCACACAGTCGATCGGTTAATTCAACATGCGGTTCGGCGGTAAAGTATCGCTCCATCACATGGCTCATCATATCCACACCGCCGACGGCCATCGCATATCTCGGCACTGTAAACGTTACTTCCGGATCCATAATCGCAAACACTGGTCTTGTGTGTCCATTGGAACCAAGCAGTTTGATATGCCCCTCTTCATTTGTGATTACCGATCCCGCACTGGATTCGCTCCCTGTGGCAGGAATGGTGAGAACAACACCTACGGGCAATGTATCCTGAATCACATGTTTTTTCGTGTAGTGATCCCAAACGTCGCCGTCATAAGTCGCACCCAAACCAATCGCCTTGGCTGAGTCGATCACGCTTCCTCCGCCCAATGCTAGGATGAAATCAATATTCTCGCGTTTACAGATCTCAATTCCTTCCCGAACCTTGCTCAGTACGGGGTTGGGCTGCACGCCGGTCAACTCCACAATTTCCAGCCCTTGCGCTTGCAAGGACTGGAGTACCGTTTGGTAGATTGCAGAGTTGAGAATAAAATCATCTCCATAATGGTGGAAAAGTACGCGTTTCCCGTAAGGACGGATCTCTTCTCCTACACAAGATGCCATGCCGCGTCCGAAAATGATTTTGGTCGCATTCTGAAACTTGAAATTTCGCATATGTTCTCTTACGCCTTTCCGTCCGAACCAAACAGCTGAATGTAGTGCTCCAATTTTCGTCGATAGACCTCTGTGCCCACCATGGGTGCAACGTTAAGGTTTTTCTTTTTCCCCGCGTACATTTCCAGAGCCGCTGTGATATCAGGATCGCTGCTGGATTCGCCGCGCATAAAGCATGCCATTGCCTCTCCAGCGGGGTCTGCCATGTCCGTAAACAGATTGATTTTTTGAATGCCGCATTCGATACATTTTTTTAAATTCTCATCTCCGGTGCCTGAACCGCCGTGTAAAACAAGTGCCACAGATACCAATCCGGCAATATCTCGCAGCAGTTCAAATTCCAGCCGCGGCGTTCCCTTATAAACACCGTGTGAGGTGCCGACTGCCACCGCCAGTGCATCTACACCGGTTTCTTCCACAAACCGCTTTGCTTCCTCACGATGCGTCAAACCACTGTCACGCGTAGCTTCATATTCTGTGCCCGTTCCAACATGACCGAGCTCTGCCTCCACGGTGGCACCCATAGCATGCGCAATTTTAACCACTTCTCGGACTTCGCGCACGTTTTCTTCAAAGACCAACTTTGATCGGTCAATCATGACTGAACTGTATCCGCAGCGGAGCGCACGCATGATTTCCTCAAATGGTCCTCCATGATCCAGATGCAGCGCAACAACCGCTTCCGGATGCTTTTTTGCATAATACTTCACTACTTCAGCCGTTTCTTCCGTATTTGTAGTCCCAAGGCAAGAGATAATCAGCGGCGCTTTCAAGTGCAGTGCCGCTTGAAAGCATCCCTGCACCGAAGGACTGTTGTAGGCATCGGGTGCCGCAACACCATATCGCCCTTTTTTCGCTTCGTTTAATATTCGATCGATTCCTATCAGCATATGTAACCTTACCCTTTCGCTGCGTCGATAAATCTCTTGGCACGTTCCGGATCTACTTCATTCCACAAGATTCCATCCTTTTTGACAAATGTGCCAACCACCATACCATCGGATATCTGTAGCGCATGCTTGATATTATCTGGCGTAACTCCGCTTGCGATCATAATCGGCCTGTCTGGAAAACGCTTTTTGATCTGCTCGACCTCTTTAAAATCCGGTGCAAGCCCTGCGTGTTGTCCTGGTACCAAAACGCCCGCTGGATCAAGCACGCTAAACGCCGTATCCGCCATATCCGATTGGCTGCGAGAATCCAACGAGGTGCCGCCGTGCGCATCGCAATAGCAATAAATATTCACATGTTCTGCACCGATATTGCGGCGGAAGCGCATGATATCTCCCGGATGATACTGGGTCAGACCGCACATATCCGCATATACACCGCTGATATAAGCGCGGATGAACTGTGCGTCAATCGCTTTGGCAATGGAAATCGCAGCATATGGATCCACCAAAACACCACAGCCGTAAGGAATTTCCACTGCATCCAGCGCCTGTGCAACAATACGGGTGTAGGATGCAACGATTTCCGGCCCAACCTTCGACAAATACGGCCGATCCCCTTCGTTTGCAAATACAATCGCATCAAATCCAGCATCTTGCAGCGCACGGATTTCCCGCTTCGCTCGGGCAACCTGCTCGCGAAAAGTCGCTGTACTGTCATAATGCGGTGTACCGGGCAATGCGGCCAAATGGACACAGCCAATAATCGGCTTATCTGTTTTGAATATCTTTTTGTGATTTTCCATCCAATCCATACAATACTCTCTCCTTACTATAAAATCTTTTCATTAACATTCATCCAAGGAAATTGATAAACGTCAGTACAAATCCAATCACAAATAATGTCAGCAGAACGAACACAGAGGACTTCTGCTTTTTCTTGAGCAAACAGATAACCAACGCCAATACCGCCAGCGGCATCATGCACGGCAGAATACTGTCAAGGACATCCTGTAATACCACTTCTGAACCACCAAACGTACCAGACACAATGGTGTTGACCTTGATATTATCAGTGGCGAGTGCGCCAATTACAATCATGCTGACAATCTTAAGTGCATCAGTCACGTTTTTGGTGGTGTCAGATGCCAACAGCTTCATAACTGCACCACGCCCATGCGATAGCCTGAGAAAAACGAGCAATAGCTGACAATCAGAGCATACGCTGTGAATCCCACGATATACAAAACCGGACCAATCACATTTCCTTCTGTTGCCAAATTGATGGAAATGCCCAGCAGGATTACCTTCACGATAGACTGCGTCACTGAGTCACCGATACCAGCCAGCGGTCCCATTAGCGCGTTTTTCATGCTGTCGATCATATCCGGCGTCACATCATGCCCCATCGCATGTTCTTCTTCCAACGCACAGGTTGCGCCAAGGATCATAGCACCCCAGTTGTTTTCCGTAACTACCTTGTTTTCCGTATTCACATTAACCCTCCTTTTTCTTTGCAAACATGTAAAGCATGGCAATGCAGCCGCCGAGAATTGCAACAAACATAATATTCACGTTGAGGTACGCGACCAGGAAAAAACCGATCACTGCATAAGGCAGGAATTTCTTATCCCATACATAGGTGAGCAGCAAGCCAATGCCCAGTGCCGGGATTAAACCACCGGTCACGCCCAGCGCAGTAATGATTTTTTCAGGAATAATTGCCATCAGCTTTTCAATGGCCTGCGAGCCCAAATACATTGCTAAGAAGCTGGGAATGAAATAGCAAAGAAATGGCACAATCTGAGAAGCATATTGATTCATCATACGAACCATCTTTGCGTTGCCGGCAGCAGCATATTGATCTGCTTTATGCACCACGATAGAATTGAGTGTCATATACGCATTGCGGCAAAGCAGTCCAAGCGATCCGAGGGCTACTGCCACCGTCAGTCCAGCTTCTGCTGCCAATCCGGCAGACATTGTCAGTACAGTTCCCAAATAGCCTGCGATCGCAAGTTCGCTGGGTAACGTGCCGCCAACTGCGATGGCACCCAGATAAGCAAGCTGAATCGTCGCCCCCACCTGTAAGCCATACGTGATATCACCAAATAAAATGCCGCATACCAAACCGCCAACCAGCGGACCGCCAAGATAAAATGACCATCGCAAGAACATGGGCATTGCCGTTGCCACATACCAGGTAATCAATGCAACAATTACCGCCAATAGGATTTGATTCATCTCATTTCATCCCCATTCTATCTTTTAAATTCGCTTTTCATATCGTCTGGAAGCAGCTGCATGTTTACCTTCCAACCACGCTGCTGCAAGTCGGACAGCTTATCTTTTTCCTCTTCACTCAAATAAGCATATTTGGTGTATTTTTTTCGCTGCGGCGTTGTTGCCACATTGCCGACAATCAATTCGCCCACTGCAACGCCCTCATGCAGTGCTTCCCATGCCTCTATCGGACCCTTAAACAAAATGATGGCATGCTTTCCATCCTGATTTTGCATCATTTCTCGGAACTGATGTACCTCGGCAACTTCTACCTTAATGTTGCTCGGTGCTGCCAACTGGTAGACCTGCTGCATGAACGCATCATGTGCAGCAACTTCATCGACAATCACTACGGTGTTGGCTCCTGTTTTCGCTTGCCAAGCCACCATCACCTGCCCATGGATCAATCTCTCATCAATCCGATACAATACTGCTTCCATGTTTTCCCTCCATTCTGCAACTATATTCCTTCGTACGCTCCTAGGCCTTGTTTGAAAAAACGGGAGATATGTTCTAAAACAACAAAATAGCAATGGCAGCAAGGTAAACAAAAG
>NZ_CALWJK010000004.1 GCF_944380975.1 uncultured Agathobaculum sp.
AAATTGCGGCCGTAGCCCTCGCTGACCTCGATCAGGTCGCCCTTCTTGCCCTTGCCCTTGACATCGGCTTTGAGAATCACTTTCATAATGTATTAACTCCTTTTCTGACTTTCTGTATCTGATAGAAGCCGGCCAGCTTATTGCTCTGCCGGTTTATCGGTTTGCTGATCGGCAAAATAGCCGTTGATCGCCTCGGTAATCATGCGGTCCGCCTCTTCCGGGGTGGTGTTGCGCAATTGCGCACCTGCCGCGGAATGATTGCCGCCGCCGCCCAGCCGCTCCATGAGCAGCTGCACATTGACCTGCCCGGATGCGCGCGCGGACACCGCCATGTCGTTGCCGCTGCGGAACGCCACCACGCTTGCGCGGGTGCCGATGATGCTCAGCAGCTCGTCTGCCGCCTGCGCCGCCGCTATGCGGTCCACTTCCTCATCGGTGATGGCAAAAATGACACCCTGCCCGCAGTCGCGCGCGGAAGAAATCAGCTTCTGCCGCTCCATATACTGCGTGAAGCTGGACTGGAACAAATGCTTGACGTCACTTGCCTCCGCACCTGCACGGCGCAGGTAGGCGGCTGCCTCAAAGGTACGCACGCCGGTGCGCATCGAGAAGCCCTTGGTATCCAGATAGATGCCCGCCAGCATTGCTTCCGCTTCACCCGTCAAAATGCCGCTGGTCGGCACCAGATATTGCAGCAGCTCACTGACCAGCTCGGATGCGGACGACGCATACGGCTCATGCAGCGAAACGACCGCGTTTTCGATATAGTCCGCTGCACGGCGGTGATGGTCGATGACCGCCACCTTATTGATGGATTGCAGCAGCGCCTCGTTTTCCACATACCCCGGGCGGTTAACATCCACGACGATCAAAAGGGTGTTGAAATCACACAGGATCATCGCGTCCTCTGCGCTGATAAACACATCCTTATACTCGGGCAGCGTCTCTAGGCGTTCGATCAGGTCGCTCGCCATGGTGTGCTCCCGATCCACCACGATATGCACCGGCTTGCCCTTGACACGGGCCGCGCACACCATACCGGCTGCAGCGCCGATGGCGTCCATATCGCTGTTCCGGTGACCCATAATCAGCACCTGCGAAGAATCGCGGATGAGCTGGGAAAGCGCGTTTGCCACCACGCGGCTTTTGACCTTGGTGCGCTTCTCCACCTCCTCGGTCAGACCACCGAAGAACTCAAAGGTATAGCGATTCTTGATGACCGCCTGATCGCCGCCGCGCGACAACGCCATGTCAATTGCCAGACCAGCATATTGATAGCATTCTGCCAGCGTTTCTCCATCCTTGCCGATGCCGATGGACAGCGTCGCAATGACGCCTTCATGGTTCTGAATATCGCGCACATCCTGCAAAACCGCAAATTTGCGTGCGCTGAGTTTATCCAGCTCGGCATTTTCAATGATGAAAATGTATTTGTCGCGATCGTACTTGCGCAGCACCGCATTGCAGTCCTTGATCCAGGCAAACAGCCGCTTGTCGATGCCCGCCAAAATGGTCGATTTTTCTGAATCGGTCGCATTTTTGGTCAGTTCCTCATAGTTGTCGATTGCGATGACCGCAATCGCCGGACGGCGGGTCTCCGCCGCATCGCGCAGCTGCACATATTCTGTGCAGTCCAGAAAATGCAGCATCATCATCTGTCCCGCATCGCTCTGCACCAAGCTGCCGAACACATGATAGGCATTCCGCCCCATCCGCAACTCACCCGGGAACTCGTTTTTCCCTTCGATCAGCCAGCGGGTCTCAAAGGTCGGCGCAAGCTCAGTCAAACGCATATGCCGCGCGCCGGCAAACTGACCGCTGATGTCCGCAAACGCACTGTTTGCCCAGACGATCTCGCCCGTTGTCGCCAGCGCCACCACAGTCGGCAGCGGAGAGTGGGTCACTGCGGGATGGATTTCTCCTGCGTCTACCACAATGTTATCCATTAACGCCTGCATCTGACGGCTGCACTCCTGCTCTCCATGCAGCGCAATCATGCGCAGAAGCACACCTAAAATCAGACCGATCAGGCCATATATCACGGAAAAATACATGCTGCCGAGCGCAAACAGAAGAAACAAAACAAAAAATATCCTGCTGCCCGACCGCAGTGCTTTTCGAGATGGCTTATTCAACTTCTCGTCCCCCTTTCGGACGCAAAAATTCATGTTAATTATACCATCGCTCCGCTATAATGTAAACAAAAATCGTATAAAGCCCCCTGCGCCCTGCGTAAAGCCCCCTGCGCCGTGCTGCCATATTGACAGGTGCATCCCCTCAGGGTATGATTGTTTTACGAAAGCGAGGCGACAAACCATGGCGCAGTATATTTTGGCTTTGGATCAAGGCACCACCAGCTCGCGCGCGATCCTGTTTGACCGCGAGCAGAACATTCTGGCTATCCGCCAACATGAGCTGACACAGCACTATCCACATGAGGGTTGGGTCGAGCAAGACCCGATGGATATCTGGTCGACGCAATACGCCGCGATGCTTGAAGTGCTGGCAGCGTCCGATGTATCGCCGCAGGACATTGCCGGCATTGGCATCACCAACCAGCGCGAAACTACCATCCTCTGGGATCGGAAAACCGGCCGCCCGATTTATAACGCCATCGTTTGGCAATGCCGCCGCACGGCTGATATTGTGGACGAGCTGGTGGCGGAAGGCCTCTCCGAACACATTCGGCAAACGACGGGTTTGATCCCGGATGCCTACTTTTCCGGCACGAAAATCAAATGGATACTAGACCATGTCGATGGAGCACGCGAAAAAGCTGCGCGGGGCGATATCCTGTTCGGCACGGTGGACTCCTGGCTGGTCTGGAAGCTGACCGGCGGCAAGGTACATATCACGGACGCGACCAACGCCGCACGCACCATGATTTTTAATATCCACACACTGGACTGGGATGATACCCTGCTCAACGCGCTCGACATTCCGCGCGCCATGCTGCCGCGCGTGTGTTCGTCCAGCGAAGTATACGGCACGGTCGCCATGCCGGGCGGCGACATCCCGATCGCAGGCATTGCAGGCGACCAGCAGGCCGCCCTGTTCGGACAGACCTGCTTTGCGCCGGGCGACGCAAAAAACACCTACGGCACGGGCTGCTTCCTGCTGATGAACACCGGCACACAGGCCTGTGAAAGCAAAAACGGACTGCTTACTACCATCGGCATCCGCATTGGTGACGAAACGCAGTATGCGCTGGAGGGCAGCGTCTTTGTCGGCGGCGCGGTCATCCAGTGGCTGCGGGATGAAATGCGCTTTTTCGCGGAAAGCCGCGATGCGGAATACTATGCGAAAAAGGTGCCGGATACAGGCGGCGTATATCTTGTACCCGCGTTCACCGGCCTTGGCGCACCGCACTGGGACATGTATGCGCGTGGCTGCCTCATCGGACTGACGCGCGGCACCTCCCGCGAGCATATCATCCGTGCCGCACAGGAATCCATCGTCTATCAGGTCAACGACCTGCTGGATACCATGGCACGCGATACCGGCGTGCCGTTGTCCTCTCTCTCGGTGGACGGCGGCGCGAGCCGCGACAGCTTCTTGATGCAATTTCAGGCGGACATCTCACAGTGCACCATCCGCCGTCCGGTCATCCGCGAAACAACCGCGCTGGGCGCCTGCTATCTGGCGGGTCTTGCCACCGGCGTGTGGCGCAGCCGGGAGGAACTGACGCAGCTTTGGCGTTGTGATACATTCTATGAACCTGCCATGGAAGCGGATACCCGTCGGCGGTTGCTGACAGGCTGGGCAAAGGCGGTCGGTCGCAGCCTGGACTGGGCAGAACACAGCTAAAAGAAAAGAACGGCCTTACGAAGGCCGTTCTTTTTTCTTTCGTAAAATCGCGTATTCATCCACTGCAAACGGGAAAGAGAAATGCACCCGCATCTGCGGTACATTGAACAGGTCGAGCGCCTCGCCCTCGTCGTTGACCACGCCATCCGCGCGGAAACGATACGGAGATTGCCCCGGCTGGATGAGCTCCAGTTCCTCGCCCTTGAAAATACGGTTTTTCAAAGCAAACACCGCGTGCCCGTCCGCACCGCAGTCAACCGGCATGCCCACCACTTCGTATTCCCGGATGTACTGGCTGTCACCATAATGCTGCCCGTTTTCCTCCGAACCGAAGTAAAATCCGGTGTAATATTCGCGGTGGCTGACCTTGTTCACTTCCTCGCGGCAGAACTGCGGCAGCACAAAGCCCGCCGGATCGGCGGCATAGGCGTCGATCGCCGCGCGGTATGCGCCGGTCACGCAAGCGGTGTAATACGCCGTTTTGTTGCGTCCCTCGATCTTGAAGGAATCCACACCGGCGCGCACCAACTCCGGAATATGCTCGATCATGCACATATCCTTAGAATTATATAGATAGGTGCCGCGGGCATCCTCCTCAACCGGGAAAAACTCGCCCGGCCGCTTTTCCTCCATCAGCGCGTAATTCCAGCGGCAAGGCTGGGCGCACGCACCGTGATTGGCATCCCGTCCGGTCATATACTGCGAGATCAGGCAGCGCCCGGAATAGGAAATGCACATCGCGCCGTGCACAAACGCTTCGATTTCCAGCGTTTTCGGCGTTTTCGCGCGAATTGCTGCAATCTCTTCCAGCGACAACTCACGCGCAAGCACAACGCGCTCCGCGCCCAGATCCGCCCAAAAGTTCGCTGCCTCGTGATTGAGGATACTGGTTTGGGTCGAAATGTGCAGCGGCACCTTGGGCGCATAGCGCTGCGCCATGCGGATCACGCCCACATCTGCCACGATCAAAGCATCCGCCCCCGCGTCTGCCAGCAGTTCCAGATAGGCGGGCAGTGCGGGCAAATCGCATTCGGACGGCATGATATTGACCGTAATATAGCATTTGACGCCGTGTGCATGCGCATAGGCAATGCCCGCGCGCAGCTCCTGATCGTCAAAGTTTGCGGCAGCGGCCCGCATACCGAACCGCTGTCCTGCAAAATACACTGCATTTGCGCCATATGCAATGGCAAAACGCATTTTTTCCATATCGCCCGCAGGCGAAAGCAACTCCGGCGTCTGATTATTCACCGCTGCCCTCCGTGTTTGCAGCCGCCGCGGCAGCCTGCGCCGCATTGGATTTCGCAATGTTCGCCTCATGCTCCGCATAGCTGTTGGCAAACAGATGCGTGCCATCCGGCATAGCGACATAGTAGTAATAGTTATGCTGCTCCGGATGCGAAGCCGCGTACAGGGAAGCATAACCCGGATTGCAGATCGGTCCGGGCGGCAGGCCCTGCTTGGTGTACAGGTTATACGGGGTATCGGACGCCAAATCCTCTTCGCTCAGCGTGCCGCTTGTCCGGCCAAGGCCGTACAGGACGGATGCGTCAACCTGTAAATACGGGAACTCGCTGGAATTATTCAAACGGTTGTAGATAACGCCGGCAATCGTCGCACGTTCGCTGTCCGCCTGCGCCTCACGCTCAACCAGAGACGCGATCGTCACAATATCATGCATGGACCGGCCAAGGCTTTCCGCACCGGCCTGAATATCCGCATCATATTTGGTCTCAAAGTTGTTGAGCATCTTATTGATGGTGTCGACCACCGTCGCGTTGCCCTTATAGATCTCATAGGTATCCGGGAACAGATACCCCTCCAGCCAGCCTTCGGTTGCCGGCAGCTCATCCTGCAGGAACGTATGCTTGAACGGATATTCGTTCAGCGCTTCGTTGAGCGCATCCTCCGTGCAAACATGCTCATCGAGCAGCAGCTGCTTGATCTGTGCGACCGAGTAACCCTCCGGAACCGTGATTTTCATGGTTTCCTTGCTCGATGCGTTGACCAGCGTATCGATGATCTGACCGTAGTCCATATTGGGGTTGAGCGAGTACGAACCTGCCAGTACGCCCTCATTATCGCCCTTAATGCGGACATACAGCTTGAAGATAGTGCCGTAATTGATGACACCTTCATCATCCAACTGCTTTGCCAGCGAAATCAGGTCGGTATTTTCCGAAACCGTGATTTCCTTGACCGCATTCTCCTTGACAAACGCAAATACATCATTGGCAACAAAAATCGCCGCCAGCGACAGAATAATCGAAATACCCAGCACGGCAATCACATAAACCACTGTCCCCGCGCATCCGCCGTTGATCTGGCGGCGGCTGCGGCGGCGATGCTGCTGCGGCGGCTGCGGGATACGCTGTGTTTCCTGATTGAAATTATTATCCATTGTCTCACCTCAATATTTTTCTGTATTTCGTTAAAACACCCGGTTTAGAATCAGCTTTGCGATGAAAGCAAGGAAAAAAGCCAGCATACCGGGATTGCGCACCAGCAACCACAGGTCATACAAACCGGCGCTTTTTTCAAAATGAGGAATGCAGCCTCTGGTCAGCAGCGTTTCCAGTTCACGCAGTGTCAAATAAAGGAAAAGCAGCAGCACAAGTGCATTGATCGCTGCGAAATAGCTCCATATGCCAAAAGCCGCATAAGTATCCGTGATCCAAAGCACAAACACATAATACAGGTTGTTCACGCCGTGGGCCAAAACCGCAGGCCAAACGCTGCCAGACACATAGGTCAAATACGCATAAGCGATACCAGCCAAAAACGGACCTGCAAAGTTCATTATGCTGCCGTGCAGCATGGCAAATGCCAAACCGCTGAAAATCAGGCAGGCTGAAGTGCCGACGCTTTCCTCATGCACGGTAAACAAAGTACCGCGCAAATATACCTCTTCCATCACAGACGAAAGGACAACAATGATGAAAAAGCGGGCGGTCATGCTCAGCCCTGACTGCGGCGCATCGAGCGGAGTTGCTGATAAGTCCGCGCCAACCAGACCCGCCAAGTGATAAACCAGCAAATTCAGGAACAGCGAAAGCACCGCTACGGTGACACCCAATCGAACCGTCAGTCCCAGTATCCCTTTGCGCATGCGGCGCGGCTGCAACCGTTTGCGCAGCTTCTTCTGATCCCGCACGGAGAACACCAGCAGAACCAGCGGCAGCGCGAACGAAACAAATTCCGCAAGTGCGACGAGCGGCGCACTGCCGCCGAAGCGGCCCGCCAGCTTTCCAGTGCCTGTCAGCAGACAAAAGCACAAAAACAGGGAAAGGCCCGGCAGCAGCGCGATTTTGTTATTCTTCATCCGTGCGCAGCACCTGCCTTTCCGTTATGATCCAATGGCACCTTTGATCGAGCGCAGTATGCGGCAGGCTTTCCACCAAACGCTTTTCAGCGCAGAGCGCCACGCGGACGGCTCCTGTCCGGCAAAGAAAGCGGTCATAATACCCGCCGCCATAGCCCAAGCGGTAGCCCTGCTTATCGCAGGCAAGCGCCGGAACCAGCACCAGATCAATCTCCTCCGGTGGAACCTCCGGTGCCGCGGCAGACGGCTCGTCAATCCCGTGCACGCCAGGCCGCAACTCATCGAGCGAGGTGATTTGCCGCGCGGTCATTTCGCCTGCCGCGCCGCAAAGCGGAACACAGACGGTTTTCCCCGCCGAGAGCGCAGCGCGCAGCAATGCACGGGTGTCGATCTCCTGCGGGGTGGACACATAGGCAAAAATGCAATCCGCCCGACGGTAGCTTTCATGCTCGAGCACATGGGCAGCAATCCGCCCGTCGGCAGACTGCTTGTCCGCCGCATCCTGCGCGGCACGTTCGGAAAGAAATTTGCGACGCAGTGTCTTTTTATCGTTCGACATGGTGCACAACTTCGGCAGCGATCCGGCGCGCCTGCTCCTCGCCGCGCAGCGCGGACACCAGCGCACAGCCGAAATCCAGTGCGCCGCCTACGCCGCAGGCGGTGATAATGCGGCCATCTACCACGCAGGTGCGCTTGAGCGGAGTCGCCCCCGTCATGCCGTCCTCCATGCCCGGATAGCAGGTTGCCTTACGGCCCTTGAGCAGACCCATGCCGCCCAAAATAATGGACGGTGCAGCGCAGATCGCAGCAACGTATTTGCCTTCGTCATAGCACTTGCGCACCGCGTTTGTCACGCGCTCGTCCGCATACAGGTTCTTCGTGCCCGGCATACCGCCCGGCAGAACCACCATATCCGCGTTATCCCAATCTGCCTGATCCATGGGCAGATCGGTCTGGATGCCGATGCCGTGCGAGCCGTGCACCAGCTCGCCCGTCACACCCACCAGCTTGACCTCCACGCCCGCGCGGCGCAGCAGATCCGCCGGGGTAATGGCTTCCGTTTCTTCAAACCCCTCTGCTAACAGTACATATACCATCTCTTGTCACACCTTTCAGTTCAGCATTAAGTTCATATATCCACGGGAATCCTCCCGTTCTTCATACCATTTGATACAACCGAGCGCACCCTGCGTGCCGCAGCCTGTCACCGTGCATCGCTCCAGCCCGAGCGCCGCGAGCAGCCCCTGCTCCCGCACGGCAGTCAAACCAAGCGCCTCCTGCACAGTATCCGTCCAGCAAAAAGCATAAGCCGCAAGGGTATCCCCTGCAAACCAGCCGAATACGCCTGCGCCCAGTGCGTCAAACATATCGATCTGTGCACACCAGTACGCTTCATCGCGTACAATACGGCAGTCAGGCACCAAACGGTCATACAGCGCCGCCATCTGCGGTACATCGTCTCGCGTCAGCCGCCGCGGCGCTTCACCGTCCTCTGCTCGCACGATTTCACGCTTTTCCGTATAGAAAAACGGCTCATAGCCAAACGGACGGTAAAAATCAAACAGCCACGGCTCGGCAGGGATGAGCGTCGAAGCGGCCCTGCCCTGCTCTCGGTCGATCACAAAGGATGCTTCGAGCAGACGTGCCATATGGCCTTTGCGGCGATGCGCCGGGTCGGTACACGCGCCGTAAATATAGGTGATTTCCTGCTCGATGCCGCCGGTCCGCAGCCGGTACGGCAGCATCTGCACCATTGCACACAGCGTGCCCTGCTCCTCACTGAGCAGCACCGTGCCACAGTCGAAGAAGTGCGCAAAAAAATAATCGTTAAAACCGCCCTCATCGGGAAAGCAGGCTTCCCACAGCTGCCGGACGTCCGGTATATCCTTCGGTTGCGCCCACCGGATCATGCCTGCGTCTCCTTCGGCACGGCAGTGTATTTCACGCCGCGCATGACCGGATAATACGACTTTTTCGCCTTGCGCAAGCCTTCCAGACCAAGATCTTCCTCTCTATTGACGTACTGTACGTCATCGCAGTTCCGCAAAACGAACTGCTGGTTAATCATCTGATAGGCACCGGGGATGGTGTGATCGGCTTTTTCGATCTGCACCACATACATGTCCGGCTCGGCCTTACAGCCGAAGGTGAAGGCGATCACCTCGCCGTCCAGCCGTAGCAGACCGCCCCGCAGTTCGAGTGCGTCAAAGTTGTGCAGTGCCTGTACAATCGCACAGGTCTCGCCCTGAAAATCGCGGCTCTGCGCACATCCATTCTGGTTGCACCAACGGATGTGATAGCCGAATGCATCCTTGATGTTGTCGCGCGTCATATCCTCATAGCTCCAGCGACCCTCGTATGCCGCCTGGAACCGATTGACCAGATTGCGTTTGCTTTGCAGCTTTTTGCCCGACAGCGTGCGCAGCTTTTCCGCCAGATAAATATAATCGTCGCCGTCCTCATTATCATGTGAAAAGACAAATTTGCCCGGCCGCACCGCCTCGATGCGTTCGATCATCGGCTCCGCCACCGACACCACCACAAACGGAATGCCGCGCTCCGCGGCATCCTGTTCGAGTGCATCCAGTGCATCGCCCAAATCGCCCTCACCTACGGGAGCAAGATAACAGTCATGGCCGCCGTCCAGCGGTGTCATTTTGACCAGAAGGAAGCCGTCCCGAAAGCAAATTTGCGTGTTATAATGGCTGCGCCACATAAACAAATCCACAAAACAGCGCTCGCACAGATGATAATAATAGTGCGAACCGCATGCCTCTACTTGTTGCTTGTCCTCCAATGTGATTTCTCGAAATGGTAACATAAACAATCCTTTTCCTTTATTTTCGCGGCGATCCCCCGTCGCCCGCATCCGGTTTCCCGTGTCGCTTGGAATTTTCTTTCTGTCCTACAGACCCATTTTCCCCATATTTTTCGGGTTTTATCGCAAAGCTTTATCGGCTTGGCACAACCCCCGTCTTATTTTCGTTTGCCGCCGAACAGCCGCTCCCGGATGACGATCAGCAGAAATTTGGGCAGCTTCATCATACGTCCGATACGGCTGGGTTGACAAAGCAGCCGGTAAAACCATTCCAGCCCCAGCTTGATAAAGATTTTCGGCGCACGCTTGGCAACACCTGCAAACACATCCAGCGAGCCGCCCAATCCGCAGAACAGCGTCGCATGAATTTCATCCATATAGTTTGCCATAAACCGTTCCTGCTTGGGTGCGCCAAGGCAAACAAACACGACGTCCGCCCCGCCGCAGGCGTTGATTGCATCCACCGCCGTTTGCGGGTCGGTGAAATAGCCGTCCTGTGTGCCGGCAAGCACTAGCCCCGGATATTTCTTGCACAGATTTTCCCCGGCTTTTTCGGCAACGCCCGGCTTCGCCCCGAGCAAGAACAGCCGCATATTCTCTTTCGCCATGGCAGCGACCAGATTTTCGGCAAACTCAATGCCTGCGACTTTGCCGCAAAGCTCTTCTCCGAGGATTTTCGCTGCATAAATAATGCCGATACCGTCCGGCAGAACAAGTGCTGCACGGTTGACGGTGCCCATATATTCTCTGTCCCTACAGCAGAGATCAACGATTTCGGGATTTGGCGTTACCACATAGCCCTTCTGCCTTGCGCGGATGCGGCTCATCGCCACATCCACAGCCTGCTGCATTGTTACTGCATGGAAATGCACGCCCAAAATAGAAGCGGTTTTCATTTTCTATCTCCTGCATTCTTTATTGTCATAATAGAACAGTGGGTGCTCAAAATCTATCTTATTATACAGCAGTCTCTGCAAAATCTCAAGTCTATGCATACCAAATCTCTTTTTGGCACAAATGCAGACAAGAAGTCCTGTGTTTCGCCTGACTTCTTGCACATTTTCCCTATTTTCTTCTTGTCTTTGCAGCAGCCGCACTATCAGCTTTTCTGCTGAGCAAAAGACGAAAAGGGGGGACGCAGCCGCTCGCTGCGTCCCCCTATACACTTATTAGATCTGTGCGCGGATGAGTTCGCCCATCTCGCTGGTGGAAAGCACCTTTTCACCCTTTGCGGCGATATCCGCCGTGCGGTGACCCGCGTCGAGCACAGCCTCGACCGCGTTTTCAATTGCGTCTGCCTCCGCCATCAGACCGAAGGAATAGCGCAGCATCATCGCGCAAGACAGGATGGTCGCGATCGGATTAGCGATCCCCTTGCCCGCGATATCGGGCGCAGAGCCGTGGATCGGTTCGTACATGCCCTTGCCGGTCTCATTCATCGAAGCCGAAGGCAGCATGCCGATCGAGCCGGTAATCATAGACGCTTCATCCGACAGGATGTCGCCGAACAGGTTGCCCGTCACGATCACGTCGAACTGACCCGGATTGCGCACGAGCTGCATCGCGCAGTTGTCCACGTACATATCCGAATATTCCACCTCGGGATATTCATCCTTAATACGGTGCATGGTCTCGCGCCAAACGCGGCTGGTTTCCAGCACATTCGCCTTATCGACCGAGCAAACCTTCTTATTACGCTTCATCGCCATTTCAAACGCGCGGCGGCCGATGCGCTCAATCTCATAAACTGAATAGTTCATGTCGTCCGCGCCAACTTCGCCCCAGCCCTTTTCGCTTTCGCGGCGGTAATGCTTGCCGAAGTACACGTCGCCGGTCAGCTCGCGGCAGACGAGGATATCAAAGCCGTCCCCGATGATCTCAGGCTTGATCGGGCATGCATCTGACAGCGCCTTGTGCATCTGCGCGGGGCGCAGATTGACAAACAGGCCGAGCGCCGAACGCAGACCGAGCAGCGCCTTCTCCGGACGCTTTTCCGAGGGGACTTCGTCCCACTTCGGGCCGCCGACTGCGCCGAGCAGCACAGAATCCGCGTTTTTGCAGATTTCAATAGTTTCCTCGGTCAGCGGAATGCCATTTGCGTCAATGGAACAGCCGCCTGCAAGCACCTCGGTATAGTTGAACTGGTGGCCAAACTTCTCACCGACCTTGTCAAGCACCTTCATTGCCTCGGTGACGATTTCCGGGCCAATGCCGTCGCCCTTGACGACCGCAATATTGTACTGCATGGCTTATTCCCCTCTTTCCTTGAGCGACTTGAGCAAACCGCCCGCCTGAATAATGCTCTGGATGAACGGCGGGAACGCAGCCGCCTGATAGGTCTCACCCTTAGTCTCGTTGGTGATAACGCCAGTGTCAAAGTTGACCGAAACCGTGTCGCCGTCCTCAATGCCGTTTGCCGCCGCTTCGCACTCCAAAATCGGCAAACCGATGTTGATGGCGTTGCGGTAGAAAATGCGCGCAAACGACGCCGCAATCACGCAGGAAACGCCGTTTTCTTTGAGCACCAGCGGCGCATGCTCGCGCGAAGAGCCGCAGCCGAAGTTGCGGGTTGCCACAACAATATCGCCCGGCTGCATCTTTTTCACAAACTCCGCGTCGATGTCCTCCATCGCGTGGGTTGCCAGTTCCTTGGGATCTGCAATATTTAAGTAACGTGCGGGAATAATAACGTCGGTATCAACGTTGTCCCCGTATTTGAAAACTCTGCCTTTTGCATTCATGGTACTGTTTCCTCCCTTATTTCAGCTCGTCCGGCGCGCAAATATAGCCCGCAACCGCGCTTGCCGCAGCTACCGCCGGGCTGGCCAGATAGATTTCCGAGGAAATGTGACCCATACGGCCGACAAAGTTACGGTTGGTCGTCGAGATCGACTTTTCTCCGTGCGCCAGAATACCCATGTGACCGCCCAAGCACGGTCCACAGGTCGGGGTGGAAACAATCGCGCCCGCCTGAATGAAGATTTTGGTCAGACCCTCCTCGATGCACTGGAGATACACCTCCTGCGTAGCAGGAATGACGATGGTACGCACGTTCGGGTTCACCTTGCGGCCCTTGAGAATCTCAGCCGCGGCGCGCATATCGTCGATGCGGCCGTTGGTGCACGAACCGATGACCGACTGCTGGATCTCGATATGGCCCAGTTCGTCGATCGTCTTGGTGTTTTCCGGCAGGTGCGGGCAAGCAACGGTCAGCCCCAGCGTGGACAGGTCGATCTCAATCGTCTGCTCATACTCTGCGTCCGCGTCCGCCTCGAACACCGTAACTTCACGGTTAACACGATCCTTGATGTACGCCATGGTCTTGTCGTCGACCGGGAAAATGCCGTTTTTCGCACCCGCTTCAATCGCCATGTTGCAGATGGTGAAGCGGTCATCCATCGACAGAGAGGAAACGCCTTCACCAACAAACTCCATCGACTTGTACAGCGCGCCGTCCACGCCGATCTTGCCGATGATGTGCAGGATCACGTCCTTGCCGGACACCCACGGACGGAGCTTGCCCTTCAGCTCAAACTTGATTGCGCTGGGCACCTTGAACCACGCCTTACCCGTCGCCATACCGGCGGCAAGGTCGGTCGAACCGACGCCGGTCGAGAACGCACCGAGCGCGCCGTAGGTGCAGGTATGGCTGTCCGCGCCGATAATCAGCTCACCGGGGGCGGTCAGGCCTTTTTCCGGCAGCAGCGCATGCTCGATGCCCATCGTGCCGACATCGTAAAAATTAACGATGCCGTGCTTTTTGGCAAATTCGCGGCATTCGAGGCATTGCTCCGCCGATTTAATATCCTTATTCGGTGCAAAATGATCCATCACCAGCGCGATTTTGGTGTTATCAAACACCTTGTCAAAACCAGCCTTCTCCATCTCACGGATGGCGACCGGCCCGGTGATATCGTTGGCGAGCGTCAGATCGACGTTCGCCTCGATCAGCTGCCCCGCGCAAACGCTGTCCAGCCCCGCATGCTTTGCGAGGATTTTTTGCGTCATTGTCATACCCATAGCGGTTGTTTCCTCCTGCCCTCAGTCGATGAAATACTTGTTGATGCCGTTGATATAGGCCTTGATGGATGCCTCGATTACGTCGGTCGATACGCCGCGGCCGGTGACGATCTCGCTGCCGTCAATGCTGATCTTGGCGATCGCCTCAGCCTGCGCGTCCTCGCCGTCGGTCATAGAACGCAGCGTGTAATCCTCCAGTACAACGTCCTTGTCGACGATCTTGTTGATTGCACGGAATGCCGCGTTGATCGGGCCGTCGGAAACCGCGGCACGCTCGAACATCTCGTCGCCCTTCTTGACGCGGATGACTGCGGTCGAGGTGATGGTATTGCCGGAGTTGATAACAAAGCGGTCGAGCGTGTAACGCTCCTCGCCGGAAACCGGCACCGCGCCAACCAACGCTTCCAGGTCGCGATCCTTGATGACCTTTTTCTTGTCCGCCAGTACTTTGAACTTCTCGAAGGTCTTGTCGAGCTTCTCCTTATCCAGCGAGTAGCCCAGTTCGCGCAAACGATCCTCGAACGCATGACGGCCGGAATGCTTGCCCAGCACGATCGCATTCTTCGGAATGCCGACCGACTCGGGTGTCATGATCTCATAGGTTTCCTTGTTCGCCATGACGCCATGCTGGTGAATGCCCGCTTCGTGTGCGAACGCATTCGCGCCAACGATCGGCTTGGTCGGGGCGACCGAAACACCAGTGATCGTCTGGATCATGCGGCTGGCACGATAAATCTGATGGGTGTCAATGTTGCACTGTACGCCGAACAGATCCTTGCGCGTGTTGAGCGCCATGACGCACTCTTCCATCGAGGCGTTGCCCGCGCGCTCACCGATGCCGTTGATCGTGCACTCGATCTGGTCGATACCGGCTTCCACACCGGCCAGAGAGTTGGCGACCGCCATGCCGAGGTCGTTGTGCATATGGCAGGACAGGATGACATTTTCAATGCCCTCGGTGTGCTCACGCAGATAGCGGATACGAGCAGCGTATTCCTCGGGAACCATGTAACCGACCGTGTCCGGGATGTTGAGCGTGGTCGCGCCGGCCTTGATGGCGGTTTCAAACACACGGCACAGGAAATCCAGATCGGAACGGCAAGCGTCTTCCGCCGAAAACTCGATATCTTCGCAGTACTTTTTGGCGTAGGCTACATTATGCGCCACGGATTCGATAACCTCATCCGGCGTCATCTTGAGCTTATATTCCATATGCACCGGAGACGTTGCGAGGAAGGTATGGATGCGGGCCGAGTCCGCACGGCGGATAGCGTTCCATGCAGCGTCAATATCCTTTTCCACGCAGCGCGCCAGCGAGCAGATGGTAGAGCCGTGCACATTGTCCGCAATCGCCGCGATCGCTGCGGCATCGCCGGGCGAAGAAGCGGCAAAGCCCGCTTCAATAATATCTACTTTCAGCGCTTCCAGCTGCTTGGCAACCTCGATTTTTTCGTTCAGGTTCATGCTGCAGCCGGGAGACTGCTCACCGTCACGCAGGGTCGTGTCAAAAATTCGGATGGTTCTTGCCATGTTCTTGTCCTCTCTTTCTTGTCTTGGGGTGTACAGGGACAAAAAAAGCTTCGTCCCTTAATCAAAATTAAGAGACGAAGCATAAACTCCGCGGTACCACTCTTGTTGCCGCATAAAATACGGCCCCTCATCGCGCATCTAACAATGCGCCGCCCTTGTAACGGTGGGCATCCGTTCCCTCCTACCGGCCAGACGGCTTTCAGCGGACCGCTCCCGGGCGAGTTTCACCGTTTCCTGACGCTGCCTTACACCAACCGGCAGCTCTCTGCGGACAGGGATGCGATTACTTTACCCGTTCATCACCTTTTGCAATATGTTATTATATTAGCCTCTGCCCTCGCGGTTGTCAAGGGGTATTTTAATTTTTTCCCAGCAGACGCCCCGACTTGCGAATAGGGCAGCAATCTGGTATAGTAATAGTGATACTGTAAAAAAGAGGAGAAAATTGACGTGAAACAACTCGGATTGCTTATTCGCCTGATTATCGGCATCATTGCCGGTACGCTGATCGGCCTTTGCGGCGGCTGGTTCGGCATTGCGGATTCCACCGCATTTATCGCCGTCGTGCGCCTGTTCGCCACGTTTACCTCTCTGTTTTCCACCTTCCTGTCCTTCATGATGCCGCTGATCATCCTCTCGTTTATCACAGTGGGCATGGCGGAGCTGGGCAAGAAGGCCAACCGTCTGTTCGGCATCACTTTGCTGCTGGCTTACGGCACCACGGTTCTTTCCGGTTTTCTGACCTTCCTGATCGGCAAGGTGGTGCTGCCTTCGCTCATCCAGCCCATTACAGGCGATGTGCTGGAAAGCAACGCTTTTCAGCCGTTCTTTACCATTGAGGTCGAGCCGATCTTCAGCGTCATGACTGCGCTGGTGCTTTCGTTTGTGCTCGGCATCGGCATGGCTAATCTGCGTGGCTCCTCCCTGCTGGATGTGTGCCGCGATCTGCAGCGCATCGTGTCCGGTGTGCTCAAGCACATCATCATTCCGCTCATCCCGGTGCATATTGCGGGTCTGTTCTGCAACATTGCCGCAGAAGGCCGCCTGTTTGCAACGATCAAGATGTTCGCTTCTCTGTACGGCATCATTATTGTGCTGCAGCTGCTGTATATCCTCTCTCAGTTCGGACTGGCCAGCGTTGTCTGCCGCAAGAACCACTTTAAGAGCATCAAAAATGTTGCGCCCGCCTATTTTACCGCACTGGGCACCCAGTCCTCCGCTTCCACCATTCCGGTTGCACTGAACTGTGCGTATAATAATGATGTCAATGAGGACGTAGCCGACTTTGTCGTTCCGCTGTGCGCCACCATCAACCTCAACGGCGACACGATTTGTCTGGTGCTTGGCTCGATGGGCATTATGATCGCCAGCGGTCTGACGCCCACGCTCGCCATGTTTGCGCCTTTTATCATGATGCTCGGCGTGACCATGGTGGCAGCTCCCGGCGTTCCCGGCGGCGGCGTCATGGCGGCGCTTGGCCTGATCACCTCTATGCTCGGCTTTACCGATCCCATGCAGCAGCTGATTATCGCGCTGCATTTCTCGCAGGACAGCTTCGGCACCGCGACCAACGTGACCGGCGATCAGGCGATTGCACTGATCGTCGACCGGATTGATCGCGCAAGCAGCGAAAAAAACGCTTACTGATTGACAGAAAGGAGCACCTGCTTTGGAGGTACTGCTTGACATCATCCGGTCATTTGACTTTGATATTCTATATGAAATTTCCACCCACCTGCGCGGCGGCGCATCCGATCTGTTCTGGAAATTCTTTTCGTTGATTGGAAACGCCGGCGCCGTTTGGATTGTTCTGGCCATCGTTTTGCTGTTCTTTCGGAAAACGCGGCGCGCGGGCGCCGCGATGCTGGTGGCATTGCTCATCGGCGTGCTCATCGGCAACGTATGGCTGAAGGAATGGATCATGCGTCCCCGTCCTTTTGTGACGCATCCGGAGCTGACCGCCTTGCTCGATCCGGGCGATCAATGGTCCTTCCCCTCCGGTCACACGCTGTCCTCCTTTGCGGCGGCAACCGCCTTGTGCTTTTTCCACCGCAAATCAGGGGCGCTTGCCTATGTGCTGGCCGCGCTGATCGCTTTTTCCCGCCTGTATGCCAGCGTGCATTATCCGACCGATGTGCTGGCCGGTCTGCTGATCGGCATTGGCTGTGGTCTGGTTGCCGCATGGCTGACCGACCGCGTCACCGACCGCATCCATACCATCCGACTGAGAAAGGGTGCTTAAATGAATCAATATAAGCGTCTTTTAAGCAACACCTTTATTTTTGCCATCGGCACGTTCAGCTCCAAGATCCTCGTCATCCTCATGCTGCGCTTCTATACCGGCGTGATGACGACGGACGAGATGGGTGTTGCCGATCTGATTGTGAAAACGACGAGCATTCTCTATCCGGTCGTTTCGCTCTCTATCGGACAGGCGATCATCCGGTACGGTCTGGAACGCCGCCGCCGCAAAAGCGATGTATTCACCATCGGCCTTGCAACCATTCTGTGCGGTTTTCTCATCGCACTGCCGTTCCACCCGCTGCTCGGTCTGATCCACTATAACACATCGACCGGCGCGACCGGCTCGCTGCTGGAATACCAGTGGCTGATTTATCTGTATGTGCTGACTTCCTGCACGCAAAACGCCTGCAGTCAGTTCATCCGCGCGCTGGGTTATGTGCGCCTGTATGCCATCGACGGCATCTTCCGCACCTTTGTCACCATCCTACTGAATATCCTGTATCTGACGGTATTCAAATGGAACATCTTCGGTTATGTGTTCTCGATCATCTGCGCAGATGCACTTTCGACCATCTGCCTTTTCCTGATCGCAAGCCTGTGGAAGTATATCCGTCTGCATAAGCCAAACTTTTATTTGTGGCGCAGCATGCTGGCCTATTCGTTGCCGCTCGTACCGGACGCCATTCTGGTCTATATCATCGGCTTTTCCGATCAGGCGTTCCTCGCCGCCATGCAGGATACCTCGGTCAGCGCGATTTACTCCATTGCCTATCGCGTGCCGACACTGATTGCACTGGTTGCTTCGATTTTTGTCGATGCATGGCAGATCTCCATTGTTAACAACAACTCGCGCGAAGAGCAAATCCAGTTCTTCTCCAATGTCGGCAACACCTACAGCTCGATCGTATTCATCATTGCATCGGGCGGCATCATGTGCGCTAAGCTCGCCATCACGGTACTGGCCGTGCCCAGCTATTACATCGGCTGGACGTTCATCCCGGTGCTGGCGGTGGGCGCGGGCTTCAACTGCCTGTCGAGCTTTCAGAAAAGCGTCTATCTGCTGGAAAAACGCACCATCCCATCGTTCCTGTCCACCGCGTTTTCTGCGGTTGTCAACATCACCCTCAATGCGCTGCTCATTCCGCGCTACGGCGGCATGGGTGCGGCAACTGCAACGCTCATCAGCTATGTTGTCCTGTTCCTGTACCGTGCCGTAGACAGCCGCCGCTTTATGCCGGTGCACTGGAACAAAAAGCGGCTGGGCTGCACAGTATTTCTGCTGTGCGTGCAGGGTGCTTTGATGCTGCTGGAGCCGCCGCTCTGGCTGCTGTGGCAGCTGCTTCTGTTCTCTATGGTATTTCTTCTCAACTGCCGCGAGCTGCTGGTTGGCGTCAAAAAACTGCTGCACCGCGCATGAGCAACCCTTTTTCAAAAAGAAAACGCCGGACTTTCGTCCGGCGTTTTTGTTTTCAAATTGAAAAATCCAGCGCTTGGCCGCGGTTGACCAGTTCCTCCAGTGTGACCGAATCCACATACTGATTGACCACATCGTACAACCCGCGCCAAAAGTCCAGCGTAATGCAGTCCTGTGCACGGGCGCACTCCACCGGATCGTGTTCCAGACACGCCACCGGCACCAAAGCGCCTTCCGTAATGCGCAAAATATCTCCCACGGTATATTCCGACGGGTGCCGCGCCAATTGGTATCCGCCCTGTGCGCCGCGCGTAGATGTCACAAAACCTGCACGAGACAGCTGAACGACAATCTGTTCCAGATATTTGGCTGATATCTCCTGCCTTTTGGAAATATCCCGCAACGGGATATAGCCGGCAGCATCATGCTGTGCCAGATCGATCATCAGGCGAAGCGCATATCTTCCCTTTGTCGAAATCTTCATATACATACACCTTTGCAACATTTATTTCTCAAAAGCCGCCACGTTTTCACATCCGCCGTCTAGGATTGCTGCTGCAAACGCGCAATCACATCTGCAATATGACGGCTGGCCTGCTCCACTTCCCATTTCAGTTCCGTGGCAGAAATTCGCTCCGCACCGTGCCCCAGAATAATCATCTGCTCCATACCATCCGAGGTTGCAACGCGTACACGATGCTTGCGAGACAGGTCATAGGATGCCTGTTCAATATACATGTCTGCCGTTTCCGCCTCCTTGGTGTAAACGATATGCAGACCATGCCGTTTTTCGATCGACCCCATTCCCCCTTTGACCTTGTATGCGTCAAACACCACGATCAAATGGCACTTGCGCACACTTTGATAATTACTCAGCACATTGATAAGCGCTTCCCGTGCTGCATTGATATCCGCAGCCGCCATGCTGCGCAGCTCGTCCCACGCAAAAATGATATTGTATCCATCGACCAGCAAATAATCATCTGCGCGAATGCGGGTAACATATAATTGCTCGATCGTTTCCGCTTTTTTGCGGCTCTGCTGAAAGGCTTCAAATCCGCGGTCTCGAATCGGACCATACGTACGCTCAAACAGCGCGCGCAGTTCCTTATCGTCATCCAAACCGGAGGATGCTGCCGCGCGGCGCACCGGCTGTGGTGTTGGTTCCTCTTCCTCCGACTGCAAGCAGATGCCCGCGTCCATGTGCGCATGCGCACGCACCTCGTCCCACTTGACAACATAGCCCGCGCCGTGCGAACAAAACACAGAATCCGGAGAATTCTCGGTATCGTGCTCGGGCTGATAACCACACTGCTCGATCACCTGCGCGGCATTATGGCAGGGCGCGTATCCATCCGGCGTGCACACCAGCCGTCCACGCCCCTTGGTATAGGCTGCCACCTCAGTCCAGTAGTTACGCATCGTGGAAACCGGTGCTGTGCCGGTCAGCAGTACGCCGTCCTCCTGCGGTTCTGGCGGCTCAAAGGTGCCTTCCATGCGCTGAATATCATTCATCGCACGGCCCACGCATTCCTCAGGCAGCATCAGCTCAAAGGCGTAATACGGTTCGAGCAGCACGCTTTCCGCCTGCATCAGACCGTTACGCACCGCGCGGTAGGTTGCTTCGCGGAAATCACCGCCTTCGGTATGCTTGACATGCGCGCGGCCGGTCAGCAACGTGATCTGCATATCGGTGATCGGCGCACCGATGAGCACGCCAACATGCGTTTTTTCCGCAAGATGCGTCAAAATCAGGCGCTGCCAGTTGAGATCGAGCGTATCCGTCGGACAAGCGGTTGCAAACTGCAAACCGCTGCCCCGCTCGCCCGGCTCCAGCAACAGATGCGCCTCTGCATAATGACGCAGCGGCTCAAAGTGACCGATGCCGACCGCAGGCGTAGTGATGGTTTCTTTATAAACGATATTGCCTTCGTCAAACGTGACCGGAACGCCAAATCGTTCCGCGATCACGCGGGTCAGGATTTCCAGCTGCACCTCACCCATCAGCTGCAAATGGATCTCGCCCAAGCGCTCATTCCAAACCACGCGCAGCTGGGGATCTTCCTCTTCCAGCTGACGCAGATTTTTCAGCATGGTATGCGCGTCATACTTGTCCGGAAACTTTACCCGATATCCCAAAACCGGCTCCAGTACCGGCGGCAGCGCACCCGCCGCACTGCCAAGCCCCATACCGGGAGTGGTATGCGTCAGGCCGGTGACGGCACAGACCATGCCGCTTTCCGCCTGTTCGATTGACTGAAATTTTTCACCCGAGTACACTCGGATCTGGTTGACTTTTTCCTGCCAGCCGCCGTCCTCTTCGCCGGACAGCAGCGCGCGCACAGCAAGCGTTCCGCCCATGATTTTGAGGTGGGACAGACGGTTGCCCTGTCCGTCGCGCGTAATTTTGAACACCTGCGCACCGAATGCATCGTTATACTGCGGCTGCTGTGTATAATGCTCCAATCCGTCCAGTAATGCTTGTACGCCTTCCAGCCGCAGCGCAGAACCGAAATAACACGGAAACACCTTGCGGGCGCGAATCAGGGAAACAATGTCCTCCGTTTGCACGCATCCCGTTTCCAGATACCGTTCGAGCAACGCTTCGTCGCACATGGCGATTTCTTCTGCCATGGTATCCGGCTGGTCAAACGCGATACAGCCATCCCCCAGACGCTTTTTCAGCTCGGCCATACGCGCCGCCCGCGCGTCCGGGTGGATGTCCATTTTATTGATAAAAAGAAAGGTCGGCACATGATGGCGTTTCAGTAACCGCCACAGCGTCTGCGTATGCGCCTGCACGCCGTCCGTTCCGCTGATTACCAGAACCGCATAGTCCAGCACTTGCAGCGTGCGCTCCATCTCCGCGGAAAAATCCACGTGTCCCGGCGTGTCCAGCAGCGTCACCGCAGCGGTCGGCAGCGACAGCTCCGCTTGTTTGGAAAAAACCGTAATGCCCCGTTCCCGCTCGATTGCAAACGTGTCCAAAAAGGCATTTTGATGGTCTACCCGTCCCAGTTTTTTCAGCGCGCCCGTCAAATACAGCAACGCTTCCGACAGCGTTGTTTTCCCCGCATCCACATGCGCCAGAATACCGATGACTAATCGTTTCATAATTTCCTTCTCATTGATTGGTTTATTGATATTATATCAAAAAAGTAGTTAAAGCACAAGACATTCCAACCTCTACCCGTGCATAACATTTTTTCCTGTTAAACCGCCAAAATTGAAATTTCTGCACATAATTCGCGCATCTTTTTCCATGAAGAGCAGCAATTTCATCTCATATTGCGGTTTTTTGCGCACAAAATACTATCAGCAAATCCCCAAAACACAAATCAAACAAAAGGAGAGAAAAAACATGACTAACACGAAGAATGGTTCTAATCAGGGTATGGTTCCGGAAGCACGCGCTGCAATGGATCGCTTTAAGATGGAGGCGGCAGCCGAGGTTGCTGTCGCTTCTCCATCTTAACAAGCCTCATCCCAACCATACTACATACCGGCTCACAACGCAAACGACCGCCCTTCACCCCAGTGAAAGGCGGCCGTTTTCTGTTACTATGCTTTTTATGGAACGAAATGCTCACTCATCTGCGCGCACGCGCACGGTATAGCTTTCGCCATTCTCCAAATCAATGCCCCTATAGCTATACCCCGGCTCAATGAAGAAACTTCCGTCATCCTCAATGTCCCAGCTGGATGCATAGGTCGTGCCGCTGCCCACGACCTCGCCGGACGAATCCAGCAATTCCCACACAAACTTTGGTGTCGAGTAATCGCCGCAATCGGCCGTGCCGCGGAAGGAGATATCCAGCTCATAGCAATCGCCATAGGTGGAATAGCTGAGCTCTGTGCCAATCTCCTCGATCGTAGCCGTGCCGTTTTTGTCCGTCACGGTCAGCGGAACACCTTCAACCCGTACTTCCGGCGCTGCCGCCTGCACCTCTCCGGCATCCTTACCGCTGTCATTGCGGAAGGAAACGGTATACGAACCCTCCAGATCCACATCATTCAGATAGATCGAAGCGGAGAACGAATCGCCCACGCTGTTCGGTGTGCCATGCGTATCGACAACACCGCTGTAAATGACTTTTCCGCTCTCATCCTTCACTTGGCATTTGAGATACGACTGGAACGCAAAACGGAAATCCTCATTCAGGCTGGTCAGCGTACCATCGACCTCAATGACGGCCAGATTGTCACTTGTCCAGGTGGACGGCTCAACATCAGTCACCTGAAGCGTGCCGGCGATGATGGGATCGGACGGGACAAAGTCATAGTCCTGATCCTCCCAATCCTCATCCTTAAGATACAGGCAGTTGAGCGTTACCGGCAGCCGCTCCGCCTGCACGTCGAACTGATACGCCGGCAGGACAGTAATCGTGCAGCTGCCCGTCGCGCCGTCGGGAGAAACCGCCGTTATGGTAACTTCACCACGGCGTTTGCCGGTTACCACACCGCCATTTACCGTCGCAATCATGGAGTCGGACGTCTTCCATTCCTTGATCGTGCGGTTGGTTGTGTTTTCCGGATAGACTTTCACATCCACCGAGCAGGTTGTACCCTCACGGATGGATTCTTCGCTCGGCGTCAGCTCCAGACGCTCGCCTTTGACAACGGAAATCTGACGCATGCGCATGATCGTTACGATGCTCTGCTCCCGGGTATACGAGCCCTGCGGATCGAACTTGCCGCCTTCAATGCCGTTCATAATACCCGCAGCCTGCACCTGCCCGACCTGCGCGTTGGCCCAAGAAGAGATCGCGCTGCTATCCGTAAATGCAGGTGATGCTGCCTTCAGCTCGGTTCCAAGCTTGCTACTGAGGTTCGACAGGATGACTGCTGCCTGCTCACGGGTCAGCAGTTCATTCGGCGCAAACTTACCATCACCAACGCCCTGAATCACGCCCAAACTGCCCATTTTCCGTACATTGATATCCTTTGTGTCTGAAAACTCCACCTTGGCACCGATGGTCCTCCCCGTGCTGTTCTCATGCAGGCTGACCGCCAGTGCGCAGAAATCCGCGCGAGTGATGGGCGTATTGAACTTATATTGCAGCTGCCTCGGGACAATACCCGCCGCGATGCCGTTTTCCACATCGGCTGCCGCCCAAGCAGACGGTGTACGGTAATGCGCCACATAATCCGGATCCACCCGCGTGGCCAGCGTATTCAGTGTGGATTGCACGGTGTTGCGCAGGTCATACGTCTTTTCCCCGCCGCTGGTCAGCTGCTGCAAGCGTGCATACCATGTTGCGTGCGGCATTTCCACCGAACTGTTGTCATCTACATAATAATAATGCATTTCACCGGTGGAAGAGAACACATCCTGACTGATGTAAACATCGGTCGAATATACCGCATATTTGCGCCTGTCGCTTCCGGTGCTGACCTTCATTTCATACTCATAATTATCACCACCCAAATAACTCCGATCCACCGGGATGCCTCCGGTCAGACGCACCATTTTTCCATTTTGATAGGTATATACGCAGTCAATCAGAGCGGACGCTACACTATCCCCTTTGTCCCCCACATTCTTTCCGAACACCAGTTCCGGAATGCCGTTCTGATCAAAATCGATCAGCTGGGCATAGCACACCTTTTGATTGACCCAGTTGACATAAAAGTCATACCCGGTCAACTCGGATGACGGCACGTCGGTCGGCGGCAGACCGATGCTGTCCAGCTCTGTCTGCACAAAATCGTAATACGCGCGGTACGCGTCATCCACTGCGGATGCCTCGGCAGTCACGGGGCAAAACACTGCCACCGTAAGCGCCAGCGCCGCAAACAATCCCATAGAACACAGTCGCTTTTTCATATGATCCTCTCCTCAACCTTTCTTGCATTTCTTTCCACGAAAATCTCTATGCTACCTCCCCCCATTTTATATTTTGCATAGAAATAAATTATTTTTTTATATTTTTTTGGTATATATGCTATTGAAGCATTTCCTCCCTTTTCTGTCAAATTCTTTGGGTTTGCAGCGCGGCCCCGATGCTCTTTCCTTCTGCTCACACACCCGCCGCAGCCGCTAGATTGGCTTTTGGTGTTAGAATTGCTTTGCGGAATGGGGAGAAATTTGGTATAATACTGCACAGCAGAACCCTAAATACCGCCTTGGCGAGGAAAGGACGGGTGCCTCGATGGCCACTAAATCATTATATACCGTGATTGTCGCAGACGATGAGGATGAATTGAGGGAAGCTGTATGCACCATGATTCCTTGGGAGGAATATGGCTTCCGTCTGGTTGGTAGTGCCAGTAACGGATTGGACGCGCTGCAAATGGTAGAGGAATGCGAGCCTGATCTTCTGCTCACCGATATCCGAATGCCGTTTATTTCCGGCATCGAGCTTGCCAGGCAGGTTCGTGAGGTTCGGCCTGCCACCAACATCGCTTTTCTCAGCGGTTACGACGATTTTGAATACGCCAAGCAGGCGATTCAATATAATATCATCAGCTATATGCTCAAACCCTTAACTATGGAAGGCTTGAGCAAAGAGCTGCAAAATATCCGCCAGAAGATCGACACCCAGTTCGCCATGTTCCGTCAGGCAACCCCCAATCCCAGCGGCATGGATCTGCAGACGGCGATGCTGATGCCGCTGGTGCTGGATGATTACGCCGAACCGGACGGAGAACCGCGGGCAAAGGCCTATGCCCGCCAGTGCGGCCTGCTGCGGGATATGGAGGACAGGCCCCATTTTGTTGTGATGGTATCCACCCTTCTGGAAGCGGACGGCGGCAACTGCACCGCGCCCTCCTTTGTTTCTTCCGTCAACCGACTGGCAACCAAATATCTGCGCGGTGCCCATTTTTTCGCCTCCGGCAAGGTCATTTCTGTACTGCTGGGCAACCCCTCCGACTTTGACAAATATCTTCATATTCTGGCAGATGAAATCCCCCAAATGGCCGACCGCGTGCTGGGCAAATGCTGCCGCATCGGCATCAGCCGCGCAACGCGCAATTTGACCTCTCTGCACGATGCGTATCGCGAAGCGATGGAAGCCCTGCGTCAGGGCGACGGCATGGAAAGCGGCGCACAGTTCATCAGCGATTTGTCGCCTGCCGTCAAGGGGGGCGAGCTTCTGTGCAAAAAGGCCATGGAGGCACTCAACCAACATTATATGGATGCCAATCTCTCGCTGGTATCACTCAGCGGCATGCTGACCGTCAGCCCCAATCACCTTTCTGCCTGCATCAAAAAATATGCTGGCGAAACCTTCATCAACATCCTGATCCGCAAGCGAATGGAAGCGGCCCGCGAACTGCTGGTGTCTTCCCCGCTAAAAATTCAGGAGATCGCCCAGCGATGCGGTTATACCGACCAGCATTATTTCAGCTATTGCTTTAAAAAATATTGCGGTGAATCCCCCAGCACCATGCGCCGCAGGCTGGATCGGGAAAAGGCGGGTGATTGACTGTGAAGGATGGCGTCTCCCGCACAGGGCTGCGCATCACCACCATTCTTGTCTCTATGGTGGTGAGTGTAGTCGCGGTCATCCTGTGCTGCTGCATTCTTCTCTTTCTCAACCGATACCGCAGCGCTATGGTACAAAGCGCCCTGACCAACAGCGATCAGGCAGTCTCGCAGGTATCGAATACCGTTGGCAACTATCTGCAAAGCATGGAGCAGGCTATGTCACTGGTCGAGTGGTCCATGCTGGAAAGCGCCGATAACCGCAACCAGCTTCTGGACGCTTTCCTGACCTTCCGTCCGGATGTGGTGGCGGTGACCAGCTATTCCCCCTCCGGCAAGATGCTGGACTGCTGGTGTCTGGATCGGGAGCCACGCGAGAACATTTATCAAAACCTTTCCTTCAATCTGGATCGGGCTCGCGCCTCCGGCGGCGCCTATATGACCGCCCCCCATGTAGAGAGCATTTTTGAGGGCTATTACCCTTGGGTCGTGACCATGACCGTTCCGCTCGAATCCGGCAATCAGACGGCATGGGTATCGCTCGATCTGAGCTTTTCCAGCATCTCCACTTACATCAACAACGTCAGCATTGGCCAGCGTGGATACTGCTTTCTGATGGACAAGGAAGGCAACATCGTTTATCATCCACAGCAGCAGCTGCTGTACGCCGGCCTGAAATCCGAGGACACCTCCTCGCTGGCATCATTGGCAGACGGCTCTTATGTCGACGACACGGTGATCTATTCCGTCACCAGTGTGGCGGACAGCGACTGGCGAATCGTGGGCGTCAGCTATGTGGATGAAATGGTCAACCGCAGCTTCCGGGAAATGATCCGTCTTTCCCTTGTACTGGGTGCAGTGCTGCTTGCCGCCGCGGTGTTGACCAGTTTTCTTCTCTCCCGCCTGCTGGCGCGCCCGCTCCGCGGTTTAGAAGCTGCTATGGAAAGCTTCGAAACCGATGCCGACCACTTCACCTATGTGCCTGTGGGCGGTACCCGCGAAGTGCAGGAGTTATCCAGTTCATTCGAGCACATGGTGCTGCGCATCCAGCGTCTGATGTCCACCGTGCGCGAGGAAGAGGTCAACCTGCGCAAAACCGAGCTGAAAGCGCTTCAAGCGCAGATCAATCCGCATTTTTTATACAACACGCTGGATTCGATCGCATGGATGTGCGAGCAAGGCCGCAATGACGACGCGGTAAAGATGATCCATGCGCTGGCTCGCTTGTTCCGCATCAGCATCAGCAAGGGTCACGAGCTTATCCCCATCGCCAAGGAGATCGAACACGCAGAAAGCTATCTGCAAATCCAGAAATACCGCTATAAAAACCAGTTCACCTATGAATTCGATGTCGACCCTGCATGTCTCAACTACTACTGCAACAAGATCACTCTACAGCCTATCATCGAAAATGCCATCAACCATGGTCTTGACCTGCTGGTGGATGAGGGCCGCATCACCGTGCAGGTGCGGCAGGACGGCGAGGACATTGTCTTTGATGTCCGGGATAATGGCGTAGGGATGAGCGACGAGCTGATCCAATCCATCCTGGCGCACGCGCCGGAAGACCGTACCGGTATCGGCATTCGAAACGTAAACGACCGTCTGCAAATCTATTTCGGCAAGCAGTACGGCCTGCACATCACCAGTGAACCGGATGTGGGCACTTGTGTGGAGCTGCGCATGCCAAAGATACAGGAGGGGGATTATGAGACGAAATAGATGGCGCTCTGTATGGGCCGCTGTGCTGTGCATCCTGCTTTGTGGCTGCTCGACCGGCACCAACTACTCCCGACAGCATACGGTGGCGCTGGTAGTCAAATCCACACAGACAGAATTTTGGCTGTCCGTCTTTGCCGGGGCGGAAGCTGCCGCCACGGAGTACAATCTGAAGCTCAATATCATTGGTCCGGATACGGAAGAGGATTATGAAGCCCAAAACCAAATGGTGGCCGACGCGGTCAGTGAAGGCGCGGAAGCAATTGTTTTTTCCGCCATCGACTACGAAAACAACGCCGCTGCCATCGACGATGCCGCAAAGCAAGGCGCCAAAATTGTAGCCATCGACAGCAACGTAGACTCCGAAGCGGTCAGCACCTACATCGGCACCGACAACTATGCTGCCGGGCAGATGGCAGCGCAGGCAGCACTTGATCGGGTCAATACGCCGCTCAAGGTCGGCATCGTCAACTATGATATCAGCAGCGCCAACGGTCAGGAGCGTGAACAGGGCGCGGTGGATACCTTTGCTGACAGCGGCAGGGCGGAGGTCATCAGCGTCATCAACACGCTGGCCGATGCCGGTCACGCCAAACGGGATACCACTGCCCTGCTTACATCCCACCCGGAAATCAATGTGCTGCTGGCCTTTAACGAGCCGACCAGCGTGGGCGCTGCGCAGGCAATCGAGGAAATGGGCCTGTCCGACACGGTTTTTCTGGTGGGATTTGACTCCAACGTTGCCACCGTGGACGGACTGCAGGAAGGCTCGGTCGATGCCCTCATTGTGCAGAATCCCTATGCCATGGGCTATCTGGGTGTGGAAAGCGCTTACAAGCTGCTCGCCGGACAGGCCGGCGGGATGGAACGCATCGTGGACACTTCGACCCAAATCGTCGACAGGGACAACCTTTTTGAAGTGGACAGCCAAAAGGCTCTGTTCGCGTTTGACTCCCGTTGATTTGTGTAATATGCACAGTTTTTATGTTTTATAATTTCGCTTTATGATAGTTTTCAATGAAATTTACCCCTTTTGCGGTGATTTTTTACCTTGTTTTTCCGGTTCACTTCGCCTACAATAAAAGCAAGCAGGGAGGAACCCCGGTTGGACGTCCCTCCCAATTCAAAGGAGAGAAGGAGAATCATTATGAAGAAGAAGGTACTCGCGCTTACCCTGACTGCAGCAATGATGCTCAGTATGGCAGCTTGCTCCTCCGGCGGCAACACTTCGGATGCCTCGCAGGACAACGGCGGTACGGAGGCGGCGGAGGTTGCCAACAAGGATAAGCCCTTAGTATGGTTTAACCGTCAGCCCTCCAACAGCTCCACCGGCGAGCTGGACATGACCGCTCTGAACTTCAACGACAACACTTACTACGTAGGCTTTGACGCCAACCAGGGCGCTGAGCTCCAGGGCACCATGATTCTGGACTACGTAAAGGCTAACATCGACACCATCGACCGCAACGGCGACGGCATCATCGGTTATGTACTGGCCATCGGCGATATCGGCCACAACGACTCCATCGCTCGTACCCGCGGCGTTCGCGCAGCGCTCGGCACGGCGGTTGAGAAGGACGGCGCGATCGTCAGCGATCCGGTCGGCAGCAACGCAGACGGCTCCGCTACCGCTGTTAAGGACGGCTCTCTGGAAGTCAACGGCAAGACCTACATTGTCCGCGAGCTGGCTTCTCAGGAAATGAAGAACTCCGCCGGTGCAACTTGGGATGCTGCTACCGCTGGTAACGCGATCGGCACCTGGGCTTCCTCTTTCGGTGATCAGATCGACATCGTCGCTTCCAACAACGACGGCATGGGCATGTCCATGTTCAACGCTTGGTCCAAGGCGAACAAGGTTCCGACCTTCGGCTACGACGCAAACGCTGACGCTGTTGCAGCAATCGCAGAAGGCTACGGCGGCACCATCAGCCAGCACGCTGACGTTCAGGCTTACCTGACCCTGCGCGTACTGCGCAACGCACTCGACGGCGTTGACATCGACACCGGTATCGGCACGGAAGACGACGCTGGCAACGTGCTGAGCGACGACGTTTACTACTACGACGAAGCGGCTCGCTCCTACTACGCTCTGAACGTAGCAGTTACCGCTGACAACTACACTGAGTTCACCGACTCCACCAAGGTTTATGAGCCTGTCAGCAATCAGCTGGATGCATCCGCTCATCCGGAAAAGAGCGTATGGCTGAACATCTACAACGCTGCTGATAACTTCCTGAGCGCTACTTATCAGCCGCTGCTGCAGAACTACGACGATCTGCTCAACCTGAAGGTCGAGTACATCGGCGGCGACGGCCAGACCGAGGCCAACATCACCAACCGTCTGAGCAACCCGAGCGCATATGACGCCTTTGCCATCAACATGGTTAAGACCGACAACGCTGCTTCCTACACTGCTCTGCTGAGCCAGTGATTCGGGCTCGGACCCTTTTCAAGCCAAATAATAAGTAACAAGCCAATGTGATTGGGGAGAAGGAATTCTCCGTCTTAGGGGAAGCGATTCTCCATACGGAAGAAGGCCTTCTCCCCAATCCTGTTTTTCCAAGGAAAACGGGCGGATCACTCGGATCTGTCCAATCTGGCAATATTGCATAAACGGGAGTAACGAGAATGGCAGATGCAAAAAATGATGTTGTCCTGTCAATCCGCGGCATGAGCAAATCCTTTGGCCGTAACCGAGTGCTCGATCACATCAATCTGGATGTCAAGCGCGGAACGGTCATGGGGCTGATGGGCGAAAACGGCGCCGGCAAGTCCACGATGATGAAGTGCCTGTTCGGTACCTATCAGAAGGACGAAGGCAAAATCTTTTTGAACGGCAAAGAGATCAGCTTCTCCGGCCCGAAGGATGCTCTGGAAAACGGAATTGCCATGGTGCACCAGGAACTCAACCAGTGCCTGGAACGCAACGTGATCGACAATCTGTTCCTGGGCCGGTACCCCACCAATTCCGTGGGCATGGTCGACGAAGGCAGGATGAAAAAGAAGGCTTCGGAACTGTTCCGCAAGCTGGGCATGACGGTAAACCTCACCCAGCCCATGCGCAACATGTCCGTTTCGCAACGACAGATGTGCGAAATTGCAAAGGCAATTTCCTACAACTCTCAGGTTATTGTTCTGGACGAACCCACCTCCTCCCTTACCGTGCAGGAGGTAGATAAGCTCTTTGAAATGATGCGGATGCTCAAGGAACAGGGCATTGCTCTGATCTACATCTCGCATAAAATGGATGAAATCTTTGAGATCTGCGATGAGATCTCTGTGCTCCGCGACGGTAATCTGGTCATGACCAAGCCCTCGCAGGAGACCAATATGAACGAACTGATCTCCGCCATGGTAGGCCGCTCTCTGGAGAGTCGCTTCCCGCCGGTAGACAACACGCCGGGCGATACCATTTTGTCCGTACAGCACCTTTCCACCAAGTATGCGCCTCATCTCCAGGACATCTCTTTTGATGTGAAGGAAGGCGAGATCTTTGGTCTGTATGGCTTGGTCGGCGCCGGACGTACCGAACTGCTGGAAACCATTTTTGGCGTGCGCACGCGTGCGGCGGGACGTGTTTACTTCAAAAACCGTCTGATGAACTTCAACAGCGCCCGCGAGGCGATCGAGCATGGCTTTGCCTTGATCACCGAGGAACGCAAGGCCAACGGCTTGTTCCTCAAATGCGACTTGACTTTCAACACAACCATTGCAAATCTGAATCAGTACAAGAGCGGCATTGCCCTGTCTGATTCTCAGATGATCAAAGCCACCAACAAAGAAATCAAGATCATGCACACCAAGTGCATGGGACCGGATGATATGATCTCCAGCCTGTCCGGCGGCAACCAGCAAAAGGTTATTTTCGGCAAATGGCTGGAACGCGAACCCCAAATCTTCATGATGGACGAACCCACGCGCGGCATTGACGTGGGCGCCAAATATGAGATTTATGAGTTGATTATCAATATGGCCAAGCGCGGCAAGACCATCATCGTTGTCTCTTCTGAAATGCCCGAGATCCTCGGTATCACCAACCGCATCGGTGTCATGTCCAACGGACATCTCTCCGGCATTGTCAACACCAAAGAGACCGATCAGGAAGAGCTTTTGCGGCTTAGCGCAAAATACCTGTAGTAGGAGAAATCGCTTATGGCATCAACAAGTACAAAAATTCTTACGGCTGAGCAGGAAGCGAAGCTTCGCCAGCCTATCGACGAATATGTCGGCAAAATTCAGGATCAGATCAACGATCTGCGCGAGGACGGCACCGACAAGGTGATCGAAATCCAGAGCGCGATCGACAGCCTGAAGCGGGATAAAATCTATACCGCTCAGGAGAAGGAAGCCCGCATCCGGGAACTTCAGTCGGAACTGGAGAAGGCTAAAGCGGTCGAGAACCGGAACAAGGACGCGATCGCCAAGCTGATCAGCGACGCAGAAAACTACTTAAAAGCACACTTCAATGCCGACTACTATCAGGCGGTTATCGCAAGCTGCCGAGACGAAAAGGTGCTTGCGGAGGAGAAATACCGCGCGACGGTTGCCAAGCTGAATCAGGAGCATCAGAGCACGATTTCCAAGCTCAGCGACGCGCACGAAATCAAGGACGAAAAGTACGTTCATAAAAACCGTCTTTTCGATGCCAAGATGCAGCGGGCGCAGAACCTGCAGCAGGTAAAGGATCGCCAGCATGCCGCCTTTGAGCACAAGTATCATCTCATCGACATGCTGCGCATGTCCAAATTCTCCTTTGGTGAATCGATGGCGCAGCGCTGGGAGAACTACAAGTACACCTTCAACCGCCGCGACTTCCTGCTGAAAAACGGTCTGTACATCGCCATTATCATCATCTTCATCGCCCTGTGTATCATCACGCCGCTGGTGAAGAACGTGCAGCTGCTGACGGTAAACAATGTGCTGAACATCCTCCAGCAGGCTTCGCCCAGAATGTTCTTGGCGTTGGGCGTTGCGGGCCTGATCCTGCTCGCCGGCACCGACCTGTCCATCGGCCGTATGGTTGGTATGGGCATGACGGCGGCAACCATCGTCATGCATCAGGGCATCAACACCGGCTCTGTGTTCGGTCATATCTTTGACTTCACCAGCCTGCCGACGATTGCCCGCGTTCTGCTGGCACTGGTCGTTTGTGTCGTTCTTTGCACCGTGTTCACCACGATCGCCGGCTTCTTCACGGCGAAATTCAAAATGCATCCTTTCATTTCCACCATGGCAAACATGCTGGTCATCTTCGGTCTGGTCACCTATTCCACCAAGGGTGTTTCCTTCGGTGCGATCGACCCGAACATCCCCAACATGATCATCCCG
Organism: uncultured Agathobaculum sp.; assembly: GCF_944380975.1. GTDB lineage: Bacteria > Bacillota > Clostridia > Oscillospirales > Butyricicoccaceae > Agathobaculum. Next base: position 33,632 of record NZ_CALWJK010000004.1, read on the forward strand.
CGCATCAACAACTTCCCCACCATCATCCTGTGGGCAGTTGCCGCGGTCGTCATCGTGTGGTTCATCTGGAACAAGACCACCTTCGGTAAGAACCTGTATGCAGTTGGCGGCAACCCGGAATCCGCTGCTGTATCCGGTATCTCGGTATTCTGGGTCACCGTCGGCGCGTTCGTGATGGCTGGTATCCTGTATGGCTTCGGTGCTTGGCTGGAATGCATCCGTATGGTAGGTTCCGGCTCTGCAGCATACGGCCAAGGCTGGGAAATGGACGCCATCGCGGCCTGCGTAGTAGGCGGCATCTCTTTCACCGGCGGTATCGGCAAGATCTCCGGTGTTGTCGTGGGCGTATTTATTTTCACCGCCCTGACCTACTCGCTCACCACACTGGGTATTGACACCAACCTGCAGTTCGTATTCTCCGGTATCATCATTCTGGTAGCCGTTATGCTGGACTGCCTGAAGTATGTACAGAAGAAGTAAGCAACCCATTTGTTAAAAGCGAAAAGCCGCTGCAAGGCACTTATAAAGGCCCCGCCTGCTTGCAGCGGCTTTCCATTTACACGAATCAAAATTGTAACTATGTTTGATAACAGCGCTCCGGTCCACCGGAGCAAGAAGGAGTGAATGCAACCATGCAAAAATTGGGCGATGTGCGCCGCGCACTGGATGCCGGAGAACTGAACGAGGCTCTGTCTCATCTGTTATACGATGATCTTGCTGCCGCCCGTCAGCGGATCGCAAATATACTGGAGCAGTTCCAGCAAAGCTTTGGAGCGGGAGACGATACCCTTGTCGCCCTGTGCTCTGCCCCCGGCCGCACTGAGATTGGCGGCAACCATACCGACCATCAGCACGGCCGTGTTCTGGCCGGTGCAGTCGATTTGGACTTTTTGGCCTGTGCCAGTCCGAACGGCACCAATACCATCCGTTTCCAGTCCGAAGGCTGGCCGATGGTAGAGGTCAATCTGGACACGCTCGACCCCAAGGATGACGAAAAGGAAAGTACCGCGGCTTTGGTACGCGGCATGGCGGCGCAGGCAGCCCAGAAGGGCTACAGCGTAGCAGGCTTTGACGTATATGCCACCTCCAGCGTGCTGCCCGGCTCCGGCCTGTCCTCCTCCGCGGCATGCGAAGTGCTGCTCGGCGTCATTGAGAACCACCTGTTCTGCCGGGATGAGCTTGATCCGGTAACGATTGCGCAGATGGGTCAGAAGGCTGAGAATGTGTATTTTGGCAAGCCCTGCGGCCTGATGGATCAGACCGCGTCCTCGGTCGGCGGCGCTGTTACGATCGACTTTGCCGATCCTGCCGCTCCGGTTGTCCGTGCGCTGAAGGTAGATTTGGACAGCCTTGGTTATGCCCTGTGCATCATCGACTGCGGCGCAGACCACGCTGACCTGACGGATGAATATGCTGCTGTCCCGCGTGAGATGAAGGCCGTTGCCGCTTTCTTCGGAAAAGAAGTGCTGCGTGAGGTAGATGAGGCAGAAGTGCTCCGCAACCTGCCTGCACTGCGCAAAGAAGTAGGCGACCGTGCTGTACTCCGTGCACTTCACTTCTTTGCCGACAATGAACGGGTAGTCAAGCAGGCAGACGCACTGGCCAACGGCGAAATGGACACCTTCCTCACACTGGTCAACGAGTCCGGCCATTCCTCGTGGGAAAAGCTGCAGGACATCACCCCTGCCGGTGCCGTACAGGAACAGTCCATGGCGGTTGCCCTCGCGGTGGCAGAGCGTGCACTCAAGGGCCGCGGCGCTTGCCGCGTACACGGCGGCGGCTTTGCCGGAACCATTCAGGCATTTGTCCCGCTGGACATTCTCACCGCGTTCCGCAGCGAGATCGAGAGCGCGCTGGGCGAAGGCTGCTGCCACGTGCTGCGAATCCGTCCGGTAGGCGGTACGGTACTCTGGTCTTAAACGATACGACTGCGATAATGTGAAAGGAGCGCACCTGTAACATGGCAATTTTAGTGTTGGGCGGAGCCGGCTATATCGGTTCCCATACGGTATATGAACTGATCGACGCGGGCCGCGAGGTCGTGGTAGCAGACAACCTGCAAACCGGCTTCCGTGCTGCGGTTCATCCCAAGGCAAAGTTCTATGAGTTGGATATCCGCGACCAGAAAGCGCTGGACGCACTGTTTGAAGCGGAACAGATCGACGGCGTGATCCATTTCGCCGCTTCCTCTCAGGTTGGAGAATCCATGTCCGACCCGCTCAAGTATTACGACAACAACCTGCACGGCACCATGGTGCTGCTGAAATCCATGGTCGCGCACGGTATTGACAAAATCGTCTTCTCCTCCACCGCCGCGACCTATGGCGAGCCGGAACGTGTTCCGATTCTGGAGGGTGACACCACCTGCCCCACCAACTGCTATGGTCAGACCAAGCTGGACATGGAGCACATGATGAGCTGGGTATCCCGTGCGCACGGGCTGAAATATGTGGCTCTTCGGTATTTCAACGCCTGCGGCGCACATGCTTCCGGTCAAATCGGCGAGGCGCACAACCCGGAAACCCACCTCATCCCCCTCATCCTGCAAGTGCCGCTCGGCCAGCGCGAGCAGATCAGCGTGTTCGGCGAGGACTACCCCACCAAGGACGGCACCTGTGTTCGTGACTACATCCATGTCACCGATCTGGCACAGGCCCATATTCTGGCGCTGGATTACCTGATGAACGGCGGCGAAAACAACGTATTCAACCTTGGCAACGGTGTCGGCTTCACGGTCAAGGAAGTCATCGACGTAGCCCGTGAGGTCACCGGTCATCCGATCCCCGCCCAGATGGCGCCCCGCCGCGCCGGCGATCCGGCGCAGCTCATTGCTTCTTCGGAGAAGGCTGTCAAGGTGCTGGGCTGGAAGCCCGAATACAACGACCTGTCCACTATCGTGGCCTCCGCTTGGGCTTGGCACAAAAACCATCCCCACGGCTATACGGAGGGTTGAGCATGGAACGCGATCAAGCCATTGCTATGCTGGTGACCTATGCGCTGCGCAAAGGCCTCATCCATCCCTGTGAAGAAATCTGGGCAGTCAACAGCCTGCTGGGCGTACTCAAGCTGGACAGCTACACGCCCCCGGAAACGGAAATGCCGGCGGATATCGACCTGCCTGCCGTACTGGACGCTCTCATGGACGACGCGCATGCGCGTGGCGTTCTGGAAGAGAACTCGATCGTATACCGCGATCTGTTTGATACCGCGCTGATGGGCGCCCTCACGCCCCGTCCCGCGCAGGTGATCGACACCTTCCAGTCCCTGCGTCAGGAAAACCCGGAAAAGGCCACCGACTGGTATTACCGCTTCAGTCAGGATACCAACTACATCCGCCGCGACCGCATCGCCAAGGATGTACAGTGGAAAGCGCCGACCGAATACGGGGAACTGGACATCACCATCAACTTGTCCAAGCCGGAAAAAGACCCCAAGGCGATTGCCGCGGCACGCAACATGCCTGCTTCGGCCTATCCCCGCTGCCTGCTGTGCGCGGAAAACGAGGGGTACGCTGGTCGGGTCAATCATCCCGCCCGTCAGAACCACCGCATCGTCCCTATCACCATCAATGATTCACCGTGGTTCTTGCAGTACTCCCCCTATGTGTACTACAACGAGCACTGCATCTGCTTCAATGCCGTCCATACTCCGATGAAGATCGACCGAGCGTGCTTTGCCAAGCTGCTGGACTTTGTCGGTCAGTTCCCGCATTACTTTGTTGGCTCCAACGCCGACCTCCCCATCGTGGGTGGCTCCATTCTGGCGCACGACCACTTCCAAGGCGGACGCTATACCTTCGCCATGGAAAAGGCGCCCATCGAGACGCCCTTCACCTTCCCCGGCTATGAGGATGTGCAGGCGGGTATCGTCAAGTGGCCGATGTCGGTCATCCGCATCACCGCTGCCGATCCGCAGCGCCTGATTGATCTGGCAGACCGCATCCTGACCTCATGGCGCGGCTACACCGACGAGGGTGCTGTTATCCTCGCAGAGACGGATGGCGAGCCGCACAACACCATCACCCCGATCGCCCGCCGTCGCGGCAGCGATTACGAGCTGGATCTGGTGCTGCGCAACAATCTTACCACGCCGGAGCATCCCTTGGGACTGTATCACCCCCACGCGGAACTGCACCACATCAAAAAAGAGAATATCGGCCTGATCGAGGTCATGGGTCTGGCAGTCCTGCCTGCCCGTCTTAAGACCGAACTGGCTGCCGTGGCGCAAAAGCTGGCTGCTGGTGAAGATTTGACCACTGACCCGCTCACCGCTTCCCATGCGGAATGGGCCATGGGCTTCCGGGACAAGTACGAGCTTACCGAAGAAAACGCACTGGATGCGGTCTATAAGGAAACCGGCTTGGTCTTTGCCAAGGTGCTGGAGCATGCCGGTGTATACGCCCGCACGCCGGAAGGCAAGGAAGCTTTCCTCCGTTTCTTAAGGCAGGTGTAAAAGATGACAGAATTTACGCATCAACCCTTTGGCGTCACGGCTGACGGCCAAGCAGTCGAGCAGTGGACGCTGCGTGCCGGTTCCTATGCCGCTCAGGTACTGACCTATGGCGGTGTCCTGCGTTCGTTTACCGTCCCCTCTCCTGACGGTAGTCGGGACATTGTGCTGGGGTATGACAGTCTGGCCGAATATGAGGCACAGGATAAGTATCTGGGCGCATTGGTCGGCCGCGTGGCCAACCGTATTGGCGGCGCGGCTTTCGACCTGAACGGTGTCCATTACTCGCTGGCTGTCAACAACGGCCCCAATTGCCTGCATGGCGGCTTGCGCGGTTTTGACCGTGCGGTATGGAAAGCACAGGTTGAAAACGATGCCTTGGTGCTGCGTCATGTCAGTCCGGCTGGGGACGAAAATTTCCCCGGCACGCTTGAAGTACAGGTAACCTACACCCTCACGGAGGATGGCGCGCTCACACTGGACTATCAGGCGAAGAGCGATGCCGACACCCTGTGCAATCTGACCAACCACAGCTATTTCAACCTGCTGGGACACGCCCACGGTTCTCTGGAAGGACAGCAGGTACAGATTTTTGCCGATGCTATCACTGAAACCGATGCCGACAGCACACCGACCGGTGTTCTGCTGCCGGTCGAGGGTACGCCATTCGACCTGCGTACCCCGCGGGATTTCCTGCTGGGTTTGGCCATGGAACATCCGCAGCTGACGCTGGGCAACGGATACGACCATAACTTTACGCTGCACACGACGCCGGTTTCCCCGCTGGAACCGGCAGCACGTGTCTGCGGCGGTGGTCTGTGTCTGGAATGCTCCACCACCCAGCCCGGCTTGCAGCTGTACACGGCCAACTATCTGGACGGCAGCCCCGGCAAGGACGGTGCCTGCTATGGTCCGCGGTCGGCTTTCTGTCTGGAAACACAGGCTTGGCCGGATGCCATCCATCATGCCAATTTCCCCTCCATCGTACTTGCAGCGGGGCAGACCTATCATCACACCACTTGCTATCGCGTCACGATGATTTGATGGCAAATTAAACAATTTCATCACGGCAAATCACTGCAACCGGAACACTGCAAACACCTTTGCACTGTTCCGGTTGTTTGCATATTCCCTTTCTTCATCAAAAAGCAACACATTCCTACAACAAAATTCCGTGAATTTGTTATTATTTTGCCGTTTTCTATCGCAAAATAGCGCATCATCCCTTGACGTATAGCAACTTTTTGTATAAAATATATGAGTTGTCTGCACTGAGCGGCTGCATTTTTGCTTTACCGCTCTACTATGCAGACAAGAAACAAAATGAAGGGATCGAATGTTGTGGACAAGAAAGAATTCCAACCTTATGTTCCCGCCGACAAAGTCATGCCGGAATTTACCGTGGTATCCATCCTATTGGGTGCCATTCTGGCAGTCGTCTTTGGCGGTGCGAACGCCTATCTTGGGCTGCGAGTCGGCATGACCGTGTCTGCCTCTATACCCGCTGCTGTTATCTCGATGGGCATCATCCGAAAAGTTCTGCGCCGTGACTCCATTCTGGAGAACAACATGGTTCAGACCATCGGCTCTGCGGGTGAATCCGTTGCAGCCGGTGCAATCTTCACCCTCCCCGCTCTGTTTATGTGGGCAAAGGAAGGCCTGTGCGATGTGCCGTCTCTGGTTGAGATTGGGCTGATCGCACTGTGCGGCGGCGTGCTGGGCGTACTGATGATGATACCCCTGCGCAGCGCACTGATCGTCAAGGAGCACGGCGTGCTGGCTTATCCGGAAGGACAGGCCTGTGCCGAGGTGCTGATCGCCGGCGAAGAGGGCGGCTCCAAGGCGTCGACCGTTTTCTCCGGTCTGGGCATTGCCGCGATCTACAAGTTTGTAGCCGACGGCCTCAAAATCTTCCCGAGCGAAATCACCTATGACATCTCCGCCTACAAGGGCTCCGGCATTGGTATTGATGTTCTGCCCGCGCTGGCTGGTGTTGGTTACATCTGCGGCGCACGGGTGTCTTCCTATCTGTTTGCCGGCGGTGTGCTGGGCTGGCTGGTCATCATGCCGCTCATGTGCCTGTTCGGCGGCGACGCCATCCTCTTCCCTGTCACCGACATGACCATTAGCCAGCAGGTTGCTGAAAACGGCGTCTCCGCGCTGTGGGGCAACTATCTGCGTTACATCGGTGCAGGTGCGGTTGCCTGCGGCGGTGTGCTCAGCCTTCTGAAATCCCTCCCCATGATTATCCGCACCTTTAAGGATTCCATGGGGGTTTACGGCAAGGGCCGCGAGGCCAGCACCCTGCGCACCCAGCAGGATATTTCCATGCGCAGCGTATTGCTTGGCATCCTGATCGTTGCACTGGCGCTGTGGCTGATCCCGGCCATTCCGCTGAACTTCTTCACTGCGCTCATCGTTATCGTCTTCGGCTTCTTCTTTGCGACGGTATCCTCCCGTATGGTCGGTCTGATCGGCTCTTCGAACAACCCGGTTTCTGGTATGGCCATCGCTACGCTTCTGATCTCCACCATCCTGCTGAAATCCACCGGCACAGACGGTGCAGAAGGCATGACGGCTTCCATTGTTATCGGCGGCATCATCTGTATCATTGCTGCGATCGCTGGCGATACCTCTCAGGACCTCAAGACCGGCTTCCTGGTTGGCGCTACCCCGAAAAAGCAGCAGATCGGTGAGCTGATCGGCGTTGTGGTTTCCGCCATTGCCATCGGCGGTACGCTTTACCTGCTGTCCATGGCTTGGGGCGGCTACGGTTCGGATGCACTGCCTGCACCGCAGGCAACGCTGATGAAGATGATCGTTGAAGGCGTTATGGGCGGCAATCTGCCGTGGAACCTCGTCTTTGCCGGTGTCTTCATTGCGCTGGTCATTGAGATTCTTGGCCTCCCTGTTCTGCCGGTTTCCCTCGGCCTGTATCTGCCCATTTATCTTTCTGTTCCGATTATGCTGGGCGGTATTCTGCGCTGGTTCCTCGAGAAGCGCAAGTATAGCTCTGACAAGGAAAAGAACACGGTTATCCAGTCCGGTATCCTGTATTCTTCCGGCTTGATCGCTGGCGAAGGCATCGTTGGTATCATTCTGGCTATGCTGGCCGTTATCCCGATGGGCGCAGGCAGCAATGTCGGCGAGTTCATCGATCTGAGCGGCTCGTTCAGCATCGGCCGCATCGGTGGTCTGATTGTGTTTGCGCTTCTGCTGCTGACCATGTATCTCTTTGCAACCAAAGAACAGAAGAAGACCAAATAAAAAAACACTTGCTTTCTTCCGAACAGGGCTGTATCCTACTGGTATACAGCCCTGTTCGATCATTATAGGAGGATACTATGGCAAAGAAGCAACAAAACTATCTGGACTTTATCCCTGTGGTCAATCCGCAGAATAGCTGGACACAGGACGAACAGGGTATTGTCACGATTGATATGGTCCACCGCGGTTTTTATGCGCGTATTGCGCAAAAATTCTTCCACACGCCGCGCGTCAGCCATATCAAGCTGGATGAATACGGCAGCTTTCTTTGGAAGGAAATCGACGGCATACAGACCGTCGGCGACCTTGCAGCCAAAATGAAAGCCCAGTTCGGTGAAAAAGCTGAGCCCTTGTATGACCGTCTGGTCAAGTATATGCAGATCTTGCACAACAACCGTTTTATCTTGTTTTCTGGAAAGGATAAGGTAAAATCATGAGCACCGGACAAATCATTATCGGCATTGTTCTGTTCGCCATCGCGTCCGCCATTCTGTATGTCTGGGGACTGCGCAAAAGCATGACGCAGGCCGCCGATTTGGAGCACATCCTGCTCAGCAAAAGTGCTACGCGCGTGATGCAATATCTCAAGCACCACCCAACCATTTCCCAAAAAGAAGTGGCACGCCAGATCAAAAACGTCAAAGCGGGTCTGTTCTGGTCCCGCAAGCAAGTGCAGGTGCAAGACGCAACTGTTTTTGCCAAAAAGCTGACCCGCTATATGCTGGAACAGCAACTGCTTGAACCGGCTGGCAACGCCTGCTACAAACGAAAATCATAACCATTTCAAAAAGGAGCATCACACAATGAATGTACTGGAACAATTAGATCCCCAAAGCGTATTCCACTTTTTTGAGCAGATGTGCGCCATCCCGCATGGCTCTGGCAATACCAAGGCAATCAGCGATTGGTGCGCTTCTTTCGCGCAGGAGCGCGGGCTGGAGTACCATCAGGATGCCGACAACAATATCATTATCATCAAGGAAGCTACACCCGGCTATGAGCAGGCAGAGCCCATCATCTTACAGGGTCATTTGGACATGGTGTGCGAAAAAGAGCTGAACTGCACCAAGGACATGGAAACAGAAGGGCTGGATCTGATGATCGACGGGGACTGGGTCCGTGCCAAGGGTACCACGCTCGGCGGTGACGACGGTATCGCGGTGGCCATGGCGCTGGCTGTGCTCGACGCGAACGATCTTGCGCATCCGCGTGTGGAAGCCGTGTTTACGGTCGATGAAGAAATCGGTCTGCTGGGCGCGGACTCGCTCGATGTCAGCCCGCTCAAAGGCCGCAGAATGATCAATATGGACTCGGAAGCCGAAGGCATCTTCACTGTCAGCTGCGCGGGCGGCAACACCACCACCTGCATTCTGCCGCTGTGCCGCGACGCATTTTCCGGCTGCGCCCTGCGTATCACGGTCGGTGGCCTAACCGGCGGCCACTCCGGCGCTGAGATCGACAAGGGCCGTGCCAATGCCAACATGCTGATGGGTCGCATTTTGCAAGCCATTGCTTTGCGCACAGAGCTGCGTATCCAAGCTGTCAACGGCGGTTTGAAAAACAACGCCATCCCGGTCGAGTCGGTTGCCGATGTTTGGGTCGCGGACGAAGCAGCAGCACGCAAAGTCATTGCAGAAATGGCGGATGCCCTGAAGGAGGAGTACCGCGTCACCGATCCCGCGCTGCATATCAGCACGGAAGCAGCAGAGACGGCGCAGAATCCGCTGGATGCGGCAACCACCGATCAGGTGATCTGCCTGCTCACCTGCCTGCCCAACGGCATTCTAGCCATGAGCGCGGATATTCCTGGTCTGGTGCAGACTTCCCTCAATCTCGGCATCCTTACCACGACGGACGAAGAACTGTGCGCCGTATTCAGCCTGCGCAGCTCGATCGACTCTCAACTCCAGATGCTCAAGCGGCGTCTGACCTGCCTGATGAAGCAGTTGGGCGGCCGTGTGGAATTTGAAGGCGAGTATACCGGCTGGCAGTATCAGGAGCACTCTCCTCTGCGCGAATTGATGGTCGATGTATTCCAAGAGCAGTACGGCCATGCCCCCAAGATCGAAGCCATTCATGCGGGTCTGGAATGCGGCCTGTTCGCCGGAAAAATCCCCGGTCTGGACTGCGTTTCCATCGGTCCGGATATGCCGGAAATCCATACGCCGCGCGAACGGATGAGCATTTCCTCGGTACAGCGTGTCTGGAAGCTTCTTGTAGAAGTACTCCAGCGCGCCAAATAAGCCACCTCTAAAAGTCCAGTCTCCCATTTTGGGAAGCAGCAATATCAAAACCGCCGATCCTGCATCCTGCAGGGTTGGCGGTTTTTCGTTCGCATGCGACCGTCCATCTGTCCGATATCGCTTTTAGAACCGCTGTGCAAGCGCATAATTTTGTTTTGGATGATGCAAGTTATAGGAAAAGGAGGAATTGATATGCATACTGACCCTCATTCCACTCCGCCCGCTATACAAGGAATACAGACACAGATCGGTGCAGGCACCTTTCTGGTCAGGCGGCAATATGTCGGCAGCTGTCCGGTCGGTGAACTGCTCCAGCAGCGTGTGCAGCAAGCCGCACACACAACATCATCCATTGACGAGGGGATCGGCGCCGCGGTATAATCATTGCGTGAGCCGGTTCTGAAAGGAGTTAAACCACATGAGAACCGGTAACAAGACATTGGCATTCGCTTACTTGCGTCTTTCCAACGAGGAAGCGCACAGCAGTGAATCGTCCAGTATTGCCAACCAGCGGCAAATGATTCGGGACTACTGCCAGCGGCACAGCATTATGCTGGTACGCGAATTCGTGGACGACGGCTACTCAGGCGGTAACTTTGACCGTCCTGCATTTCAGGATATGCTGCGGCAGCTGCACGATAACAAGGCCAATATGGTGCTTACCAAGGATCTGTCCCGCCTCGGGCGCGACATGCGCGAAGCCAGCTATTACGCCGAGCAGTTTTTCCCGGAGCACGGCATCCGCTATCTAACCATTGCAGACAATTTTGACACTGCACATGAAAACGTCATGGCGCCGTTCCAGTTTGCCATGAACGAGGTCTATCTGCGGGACGGTTCACGCAAGGTTAAAGACGTGCTGCGCAGCAAACGGGAAAACGGCCAGTACTGTGCCTGCCCGCCCTATGGCTATCGTAAGAATCCGGCAGACAAAAGCCGTCTTGCCCCGGACGAGCAGACTGCCCCCATTGTTCAGCGTATTTTCGAGCGGGCAGCAGCCGGGGATTCCTCGCGTAAGATCGCACTTGACCTGAACGCAGACAGCGTTATCCCCCCGCTCAAATACCGTGTGCTGTTTCGTGATGATTTCAGCCCAGAGGGCGCGGCACGGGCATCCGACCTGTGGAACTACACTACCGTCAAACGGATTCTCAAAAACCCAGTCTACCTCGGACACACTTTGCTGGGCAAAAGCCGCAAGGTCAGCGTCAAGTCCAAGAAAAAGGTAGCTGTACCGCAAAGCGACTGGGCCGTGACGCATGACACGCATCCCCCACTCATCACACAGACGCTCTATGAACAGGCGCAGCGCAATCTGGGACGCGGACAACACGCCAATCGTACCGATAGAGACATCCGCAAGAGCATTTTTGCCGGACTGGTGTTCTGCGCACGCTGCGGACACGCGCTCTGTTCCTGCGGCACAGTCTACAAAGGAGAACGGGGAAAATACTGGTATTTGTCCTGCACACATCAGCGCGGCGATATCGCCAATCGATGCGATGGCGTGCGCATCAAATATGCGGATCTGATCGAAGTAGTGCGGCGCGATCTCAACGATCTGCTGACGCTGACCGATACACAGGCCGAAGCGCTTGCACGGGCAACCGCAGAACGGGAGCAGGGCGCATCCGAACGCACAGCACGGCAAGCCCGCTTACAGCAGGCACAGTCCCGCCTGCTGACCATCGACAAAGTCATTACCAAGCTGTACACGGACAACGCCGAAGGCCGACTGGACGACGATCGTCTGACGCGCATGGTCGAAGCGCTCGAGCAAGAATCCGCTTCGCATCAAGCCGTTATCGCAGAGTTATCGCAGACGTTTCCACCGCAGGAGGACACAGAGGAACGCTTTCGACGTTTCTTTGCGCTTACCAAGCAGTACAGCCAGATCGACGTACTCGACCGCGACACACTGCTCACCTTTGTCGAACGCATTGAAGTCGGGCCCAAGCAATTTGCCGACGGCCGGCGCAAAGCGACCCACCGCAATACCCCCTACCGGCAGAGCATCCGCATATCGTATCGCTTTATCGGTGAAATTACAACCGACAATGCGCAAGTGCTCGATGCATCCTGCAATTTTTAATAAATTTCTTGTATCTATTGCTTTAAGATGGTGCAGGAACACCAAGGGAGGTTGGCGTCAACCTGAAGCAGGGCTATAACGGCGATCTGACTTCCCGTCAGGCTGGCTCGATCGGTGGTCAGATGGTCAAGAAGATGATCGAATCCTACGAGCAGAACCTGGCTGGCCAGGGCTGATCTGAGGCAATAGAAAGCGCGCGGCTTCCGGACTGATTCCGGAAACCGCGCGCTTTTCTTTTTTTGTCACAACGTGATTTCTTATTCGATTGGACTCAACCGCGCCACTCGGCAAAAATCTGCTCCGCATCGGTCGCACTTGCCGCTGCAACCAGCTTATCCGCCAGTTCCTTGCACTCCGCGTAAGAATGCGCCGCCAGATCAGCCTTAGCCGCCAGCATCGCGGAAGCAGACATAGACAGGTTGGTAACTCCCAGACCGCAGAGCACCGGCGCCATGCCCGGCGTACCAGCCATTTCACCACATACGCCAACCTCGATGCCGTTCTCATTGGCTGCCTTCGCCGTCATCGCAATCAGACGCAGCACGCCCGGATGCAGCGGACGATACAGATACGAAATCTTCTCATTGATACGGTCGACCGCGCAGGAGTACTGAATCAAGTCGTTCGTGCCGATCGAGAAGAAGTCAACTTCCTTCGCCAGAATATCCGCGCAAACGGCAGCCACCGGAATTTCGATCATGATACCGACCTTGACATCCGGATTGTGCTCCACGCCCTCCGCTGCGAGCAGATCCTTCGCCTGCTGCAGAACCTGCTTGGCATTGCGGATTTCCTCGATCGAAGAGATCATCGGGAACATAATACGCAGATCACCGTACTTCGCCGCACGCAGCAGGGCACGCAGCTGGGTCAGGAACAGATCGGTCTTATTCAGGCAGATACGGATCGCACGGTAGCCCAGGAAGGGATTCTGCTCCTTCTCCAGCTCAAGTGCCGGCACTTCCTTATCGCCGCCGATGTCCAGCGTACGGATGATGACCGGCTTGCCCGCCATGATTTCGCACGCCTTCTTATATGCTTCAAACTGCTCTTCCTCGCTCGGCAGATCATCGCGGTCCATAAACAGGAACTCGGAACGGAACAGGCCAACGCCTTCGCCGCCCAGGTCCGCTACGCGGACTGCGTCATCCGGCGTACCGATATTGCCTTCCACGATGATGCGGCGGCCGTCGCTCGTTGCGCCCTGACGATCCTTGAACTTCGCCAGCATCGCACGGCGCTCGTCCTCCGCCTTTTTCTTCTGCTCGAACTGTGCCAGCGTTTCCGCATCCGGATCGACCACGACTTCACCTGCCACACCGTCAAGCAGCAGATCGGAACCGTCTTCAATACCGTCCACCTTGTCGCCTGCGCCTGCAACGGCCGGAATACCGATCGAACGCGCCATGATTGCAGAATGGCTGGTACGCCCGCCGATACGGGTGATAAAGCCGACAACCGGCTTGGAGCCGATCTTTGCCGTATCCGACGGTGTCAGGTCATTGGCAATGATGATGCACGGCTCGGTGATCGTGTCGATTGCATTATCCGCAATGCCCTTCAGATTTTTGAGCACACGCTTGGAAATATCACCGATATCCGCTGCACGCGCCTGCATATATTCACTATCCATCGCGCGGAACATCGCCTGGAAATTCTCGCAGTTGACAAAGCAAGCATACTCCGCGCATACCTTTTCCTCTTCTACCAGATTGGTCATACCCTCAATAAAATCCGGGTCGTCCAGCATGAGCAGATGCGCGTCAAAAATTTCTGCCTCAGAGGCACCAATGTTTTTCTCCGCCTCATCGCGCAATGTCTGGATCTGTTTTTTGGCATTTTCCACCGCATCGGTCACACGTTTCTGCTCGGCCGCAACATCTGTGATGCTGTCCTTGACGACCGTCAGATCCTCCTCCTTGATGACCAAAGCTTTGGCATGCGCAAGACCCTCCGAAACGCCAATCGCTTTAAACTTGACCATAGCCGTATCCTCCTGTTTTCTTGTAGTTCTTATACAAAAACTATATTCATTTCCCAAAATACATTGTATAATATTTCCGCTCTTTCGTCAAGTGTACAGACCATTTTTCAGAAAACTTGCAGGAACTCAAAAATTTTTGTGCCGATTCGTCGGTTTTCTGCTATACTTATACCATTCTACATATGAACTTCTACAGGAGGAATGACAACCATGGCAAACCGCTGCACCCATATTCCTGAAATGATGCTGCCCCGAGAGGACACAGACCTTTCCAAATGGGCGGTCATCGCCTGCGACCAATACACGTCCCAGCCCGAATACTGGGCGGAAACCGACCGCACGGTTGGCGACGCTCCCTCTACGCTGCGCCTGACGCTGCCGGAGGTCTATCTGGAAGAGGATGATGTTGCTGAACGCACCGAAAAAATCCACCGCACCATGCACCAGTATATCGAGGACGGTACACTGCGCACACTGCCCGCAGGCGTTATCCTGACCGAGCGTTGGTCTGGCGGTTCCTGTCCGCGTCGCGGTATCGTGATGGCGGTCGATCTGGAGGCCTATGAATACACGCCCGGCTCGGCGTCTCTCATCCGCCCGACCGAAAAGACCGTGGTTGAGCGTATCCCGCCGCGTCTCAAGGTCCGTCAGGGCGCGTGCATGGAGCTGCCGCACATCATGATCCTGATTGATGATCCCAACCGCGAGATCATCGAGCCGCTGTTTGACCAGACCGCAGAGCTGGAAAAGGTCTACGACACCGACCTGATGCAGAACGGCGGCCACATTACCGGCTGGTTCATTCCCAAGGGCACGCAGACCGACAAAATCGAAGCCGGTCTGGAAGCGCTGTGCGACCGCGAAACCTTCAATCAGAAATATGGTTGCACCGATGCGCAGGCACTGCTGCCCTACGCCGTCGGTGACGGCAACCACTCGATGGCGACTGCCAAGGCGTACTGGGAAGAAGTCAAGGCTGGTCTGTCTGCCGAGGAGCAGGCCACCCATCCTGCCCGCTTTGTGCTGGTCGAGATCGTCAATATCCATGATGAAAGCCTGATTATCGAACCGATCCACCGTATCCTGTTCAGTGTGGACGCCGATAAGATGCTGCACGATCTGATTGCATTCTATGAGGCACAGGGCTGCAAGGCTTATGTTGCAGACGAAGCGCCCGCAGATGCATCGGTGCATTCTTTCCCGTTCTGCACAGCGGAAAAATCCGGCGTGCTGGTAGTCGAAAACCCCAAGTGGTCTATCCCGGTTGCCACCATGCAGACCGCGCTCGACGCTTGTCTGGAGCAGAACCCCTCCGCGCGCATCGACTACATCCACGGCGCGGATGTGGTTGGCGATCTTTCCAAAAAGCCCGGCAATCTGGGCTTCATTCTGCCGGATATCGCCAAGAACGACCTATTCCGCGGTGTTGTCTTTGACGGCGTTCTGCCGCGCAAGACCTTCTCCATGGGCGAAGCACACGAAAAGCGCTATTATATGGAAGCGAAGACGATCGTTAAGTAAACTCCTGTTTATCATCGGACGCAGCCGTACCGGCTGCGTCCTTTTTTGTCCAGTCGAGGATGGCCTCGTCCCCTTCCACCCGGCACAACACAAACGCTGGCGCGAGCGCGAATGGTCGGTCAGATACAAATCGACAATGCAGGCGCAAGCTCTCCTGTCTGCGCTCTGCATGCACTTCCCCACCGTCCAGCAATGCGTCCAGCACAGCATCGCCTGTCCGCAGCAGTGGCTCTGCGCTGTCCGAATCCTGCGGTGACGCATCATCTTGCGGACATCGCTCCTCCTCCGTGACGGCATCATGTTTTTGCTGCGGATGCTCCGCCAGATAAAATGCTTTGGGCGGATCGTCCATGCATCCTGCCGCTTTGAGCGTCTCCTTGGACAGATGCCGCCGCAGCCGCAGCCTGCCGTTTTCCGGTGCGGGCAAGCCGACCAGCAGCGGTTCGCCACCGGTCTCTCCATAGCAGCGCAGCAGTGGCGCATCGGGCGGCATTGCGCAATCCACCTCAATCTGCACACCGTATGCATCCGGCTCCCATATCAGCCAGCCTGCCGGCTCGCCCGCATAGTTTACCGATGCCCGCATTGCCGCACCTCCTCAAAAAAACGCGTATCCTATAACAGGATACGCGTTTTGCTTTGCGGATATGCCCTCAGCCCTGCACCGAGCCAAGACCGAAACTGACTGCCAGCGCTTCGTCCACGTGACGCATCGCTTTTTCATCCAGTGATCCCATTTTCTCGCGCAGCCGTCGCTTATCCAGCGTGCGGATTTGCTCGGTCAGAATGATGGAATCTTTGGTCAGGCCGTAATTCGGCGCACCGAGCGTAATATGCGTCGGCATTTTGGCCTTGTTGATCTGCGATGTAATGGCGGCGGCGATCACGGTCGGGCTATACCGGTTGCCCACATTGTTCTGTACGATCAGCACCGGGCGGATACCGCCCTGCTCGCTGCCGACCACCGGGCTGAGATCGGCATAGTAAATATCTCCCCGTTTGATGCTGGTATCCACGTTGGTTCACACTCCGATGAAATAGATTTGCGGTTTGTCCGCAAACCTATTTTCCCCGCGCTGCGAAAAAATATAACAGCTGTCTGTCATTTCACGCAAACATGGGTGGGAATTTCTTCCCGTTTCATCTTATGCAGCATACCGTGCCATCGTCAACCCTGATAGAACCGCGGCACACGGCTGCTGGCCGCACAGATGACCTCATACGAAATGGTTCCCGCCGCCTCAGCGGTGTCCTCCGCCGTCCATACCTCCGGCCCGAATACGGTTACCTCGTCACCGCGGCGTACTTCCACGCCGTCCGGCACGCGCACCATGCACATATCCATGCAAATGCGACCAAGCACCGGCGCTTTTTGTCCGCCCAACACCACATGCGCCTTACCTGAACCTGCACGCAGAAAACCGTCGGCATAGCCGATCGAGACCACAGCCACGCGGGTCGGCTCGTCCGTTTCATAGGTGCGGCCATAGCTGACCGTAGTATGCGCCGGGATATCGCGCACCTGTACCACCCGCGCCTTAACCGTCATGGCAGGACGCAGATCGAGCACAGGCGCCACGGACGCATCCGGCCGACAGCCGTACAGGATGATACCCGCACGCGTCATCGTGCAGTGCATGCGTTCATAGCTTTGGATCGCGCCGCTGTTAGCGCAATGCCGCAGCGGCAATTTCAGACCATGTGCCGCCAAATCATTGCACACATCCGCAAAACGCTGATACTGCAATGCGGTATAGGCCTCCCCTTCCGGTACATCCGAGACCGCAAAATGCGTAAAAATACCCTCGGATACCAGTCCCGGCAGGGCAGCACATGCTTCGATTTTACGCACAGTCTCCTCCCGCTCCCATGCAGGAAAACCCAGACGGGTCATACCGGTGTCCAGCTTATAATGGACAGTCAGTTTTTCTCCGGTGCGCACCGTAGCATCGCTCAGCAGCTGCGCCGTTTCTTCATCGTATACAGGCGCGGTGATGTGCTGCCGTGCGATGGTATCCATATCTGCCTCATCCACATAGCCCAAAATCAAAATGGGCTTTGTGATGCCGTTTTCGCGCAGCTCCACCGCCTCCGGGACGGTCGCCGCGGCAAAATACGGCGCGCCCATTGCCTGCAAGTGCTGCGCGACCGGCACCGCGCCATGTCCGTATGCATCCGCCTTGACCACGCACAGCACAGGCGCTTTTGCCTGCTGACAGATCACGCGGTAATTGTGTTCGATCGCGCCCAAATCAACCTCGGCCCAGGCGCGGTGTTTACTCGGCTTCATTTCGTTATTCATCCCCAGATTTATGTTTCCCGGTATGATGTCACCTGAATTTGCAGCACCCGCTCGCCGTCCGCATAGAGTTCGGCGCAGACCAGCTGGTATCCCTGTTCGGTGAGCCATACCTGTTTTTCGACCTTCCCATCGTCGCCGTCCTGCTGGTATCGCAACACCAGCAGGTCAACGCCGCCTGTGCTTTCCGTCCAGACCTGTGCCGGTTCTGCGCGGCGCAGATCGTCCAGCAGGCAGAACAGCGCATCCGCAGGCGTTAGTCCCGTGCGCTGCGGCATAGCGTCATCCAGCTCAAGACCGTCATACTGCAAAACGAAAGACGCACTGTCTGTTCCTGCAATGGTGCCGCCGATACCGGCCAGACTTTCCGGCGCGGTGATGGTGAAAGTGTCGTTATCTTCCTTATTATAGACGTAATCCACTTCATATTCCAGTACCGATTGCTCCAAATCGGATAAAATTTTCAAATGTGCTTCAAATCCGCCCAGTTCCTCGAAATACGCACGTACTGCCGATCCGTCCGCTGCCGCACTGCCGCCGCAGCCGGATAACAGCACCAGCAGCATAACCATACAAAATACCCGTTTCAGGTCACCACTCCCTTCTATTATACCGTTTGAGCAGTCCCGGCAGTTCACACAGCATATCTCCCGGTGTCATACCGTATTCGCTTAGTCGGTTGGCAGCCGCATCTCCCGCGCGCCCGTGCAGCCATGCGGCAGCGCAAGCCGCCTGTACCGGCGCGATCCCCTGCCCGCACAGCGATACCAACATGCCAGCTAACACGTCCCCGCTGCCACCCTTGGCCATGCCGGGATTACCGGAATGGTTACGGTACATCGTGCCATCCGACGCGAAAACACGCGTGCGGTGCCCTTTATAGAGCAAAATGCATCGGTTTTCCTGTGCAAACGCAGATAACTCCTCTGTTTCCGGCTGTCTGATACCGCTCAGGCGTGCAAACTCGGCTGCATGCGGGGTCAGTATAACCGGCTGCGCCGTCTGCCGTAATACATCTTTATGCGCGGAAAGTGCATTTATGCCGTCTGCATCCAAAACGATCGGGCATGTTATGCTTTGCAGCAAGCGGCAAACAATCTCTGTCACCGCGTCCGAGCGTCCCAATCCGCAGCCAATCAGCACCGCATCCGCACGAGCAGCCAAATCCGCCAGCACAGGCAGGGCTTCGCGCGACAGCATACCGTCCTCGCTGCACGGCATGGGCCGCACGACCGGCTCATTCAACTTGACCGCCAGCACCGGCCATGCTTTTTCCGGCGTCGCCAGCGTCACTACCCCGCTGCCCATGCGCACCGCGCCCTGTGCGGCAAAATACGCCGCTCCCGTATAGCCCGCTGAGCCACATACGCACAATACACGCCCAAACGCATTTTTATCTGCATCCGGTTTCCTGCGCGGCAAAACACTATCCACATACGCCTGATTGATCTCGATAAACGCTTCCGTCATATCGCATCCGCTCCTATGTCCGCAATTTTTCTGCATCCAGCATAGCACTCTGCCGTACCTTGCGTCAAGAAAGGCGGAGTATTTTGCCCGTCCTCCGTGTCCCGTTCTGGAATCTGACGGAATACAATGAACCGAGGAGGTGATTTTTTGCCCATCCGTATCTTCATTGACCCGGGACACAACCCGACTGGCCCGAACACCGGCGCGGAAGGCAACGGCCTGCGCGAGCAGGACGTCAACTTTGAGGTCAGCATGTACCTTGCCGACTTGCTGCGCGCCGACCCGCGCTTTGCCGTGCGGCTGAGCCGCAATACCCCGACCGAGATCCTCGGTACGAGCAACGCGACCAGCCTTGCCATGCGCGTCAACATGGCCAACAGCTGGCCCGCGGATTACTTCATCAGCATCCACTGCAATTCCAACGTCAACCCCGCCATCAACGGCACCGAGGTTTACGTCTATCAGCAGAATACGCAGCCCTACTGGCTGGCGCAGCATGTGCTGCAAGGCATTGTCAACCGTGTCGGCACCAAGGACAACGGCGTGCGGCTCAACCCCAGCCTGTTCGTACTGCGGCGCACCCGCATGCCCGCCATTCTGGTGGAACTGGCCTATCTGAGCAACGAAGCGGATGCCCAAAAGCTCAAGGATGATTCTTATGGCTTTGCGCAGGGCATCTATAACGGCCTGCTCAGTTATTTCGGATTCAGCCCGATGTAATCAAAAAAGGTCTTGCCCGAAGGCAAGACCTTTTTCTGTCTTTCCATTGATCCAGCGGTCAAAAGCCGCCAGTCACACCGAGCACCTGCCCCGTGATGAACGAAGCGCGCTCTGAGCAGAGATACAATACGCTCTGTGCGACCTCATCCGCGGTGCCGATGCGCCCGAGCGGCGTCTCCGCCGCCAGTTCACGCATGGTTTCGCCGCTATGCATGGCATTCATATCCGTTTCAATCACACCGGGTGCCACGCAGTTGACCCTGATGCCGCTCGGCCCGAATTCCTGCGCCAGCGACTTGGTGAGTCCAATCAGCGCCGCCTTGCTCACCGCATAATGGCTTTCGCAGGAGGCGCCCATCTGTCCCCAGATGGACGAAATCGTCACAATGCTGCCATGCTTTCGATGCAGCAGGTCAGGTAATGCCGCACGAATGGTGCGCACCGCTCCCATCAGATTGATATCCAGCATGCGCTGCCAATCCTCATCCGTGATATCCTGAAACATCTTTTGCTCGGCAATGCCTGCGTTGCAAACCACGGCATCCGGCGCGCCGAAATGCCCGCGCACCTCGCCAAACGCACGGCTGACCGCTTTATCGTCATGCAGGTCGGCGCACAGCGCCAAAGCCCCCGTTTGCTCCGCCATCGCACCGGCTGTTTCACGGCTGACCCGATAGGTAAATGCAACCTGCCAGCCCGCCGCAGCGAACGCACGCACACACGCTGCGCCGATGCCGCGCGAACCGCCGGTGATAAAAACCGTCTGCGCCATCAGATCGCAACCGTCTGCTGCGCTTCAAACAGGCACTGGTTGAGGTCCTTATCGCGGGACAAGCCTTCTTCAATATCCAGATCGGTGACCTGATTGTTGTCAAACACCACCACGCGATTGGTCTTTCCTTCCATCAGCGCACGCACCGCAGCATAGCCCATGCGGGTCGCCATGACGCGGTCCTGTGCGGTCGGCGCACCGCCGCGCTGGATGTGGCCCAGAATGGTCACGCGGGTATCAATGCCCGTCGCCTCATGGATATGGTCGGCAACCTCCTGCGCAGAGCCATAGCCCTCTGCCACAATAATGATGTGGTGGTTGCGGCCTTTGATACGGCCAACACGCATTTTTTCCACGATATCGGTGTCAAAATCCAGCTTGCGCTCGGGCAGGCAGATCGCCGTTGCGCCGACTGCACAGCCGACATGCAGCGCCAAATGGCCTGCACGGCGTCCCATGACCTCGACAACCGAGCAGCGCTCATGCGACTGCATGGTATCACGCAGCTTGTCAATGCACTCGATCGCAGTGTTGCATGCTGTGTCAAAGCCAATGGTATAATCCGTGCACACGATATCGTTATCGATCGTGCCGGGTACGCCGATGCACGGCACGCCCTTGCGGGAAAGCGCCTGCGCACCGCGGAACGTACCGTCACCGCCGCAGCAGATCAATCCATCAATACCGAGATATTTGCAGGTGTCTGCCGCCTTTTGCAGACCCTCTTCGGTCATCATTTCCTTGCAGCGTGCGGTATACAGCATTGTGCCGCCACGGCGAATGATGCCATCCACGCTGCGCGCACCCATCTCAATGATATCGCCATTGATCAGGCCGCTGTAACCGCGGCGAATGCCAAGCACGGAAATATCATAAGCGGATGCGGTTCGAACGACCGCACGAATCAATGCGTTCATACCGGGCGCGTCGCCGCCGCTGGTGAGTACGCCAATTCTACGAATCTGCTTGTCCATAATGAGCCTCCCTGTATCAAACCATAAAAAAAATTGGCCATAAAAATATGCTTTATTTTATTATAACATCCTCTTCGCCCAATAGGAAGCGTAATTTTTCCAGAAACGGCACATCCGGCTGACACCAGTATCGCCGCGCCGCAAGGGTTTTCTTTTTGGTATCCATCGGATACAGATAAACCGGCGTATCGCCAGGCTGTTTGACCAAAATCTCTTTGATCTGCGGCCATTCCTCGCTCTGCATGCTGTTGATGCGCAAATAAAGCTTTTGCGGTGCGATGCGGGCCGCCTGCGCATCGGTATAAACCGACTGCTGCGGATGCTCACGCGACTGCATGCTGCTGACTGCCGCTTCGGTCAGCGGCTGCGCTTCGTTGAGCAAAATTTTTGGTGCTTCATCTTCGCGCGCATCGATTTTACCTGTCAGCAGCACCGCGCTGTCCTCGGTCAGATATGCACCGCACTGCTGGAGAGAGCGCGGGAATACCACCAGTTCGATCGCCGCCGATTCATCCTCCACCGTGACATACGCCATCATAGAGCCGTTTTTGGTGGATTTGAGCCGCACTGCCGTGATAACACACGCCAAATGCACAGTCATACCGTCCTTATACTGCGGCTGCGCGCTCTCGCCGGACAAATCGTCAATGATTTGCCGCACCGAAGCCGCCTGCGCCCGCCGCGCCAAATCGCGGTATTCATCCATCGGATGCCCGGACAGGTACAGCCCAGTCGTTTCCTTTTCCATCGCAAGCAGTTCCCGCTTGGATACCTCCGGAATATTGGGCAAAGCGATCTGCGTATCCTGCACCTCGTCGTTGCCCATACCAAACAGATCCATCTGCCCTTCGATATTCTTTTTGCGGCTCTGCGCAATCGCATCCACCACCGCGCCCACGATTTGAATGAGCTGACTGCGGCGGTAGCCCATCGAATCAAATGCACCCGCTTTGATCAGACTTTCAAGTGCGCGGCGGTTCAGTTCGCGGTCGTACATGCGCTCGCAGAACTCCTGAAACGAGGAAAACAGCCCGCCCGTCTCTCGTTC
Source organism: uncultured Agathobaculum sp. (assembly GCF_944380975.1). Classification (GTDB taxonomy): domain Bacteria; phylum Bacillota; class Clostridia; order Oscillospirales; family Butyricicoccaceae; genus Agathobaculum. The sequence goes on from NZ_CALWJK010000004.1 coordinate 56,471, forward strand.
TGCCACCAGCTGCTTCATAAACGAACGGCCCACGCCTTTGACTGCGGCAAGACCGAAGCGAATATCGCGCCCGGAAACCGAAAATCCGTCAAACGACTCGTTCACGTCCGGCGGCAGCACGGAAATGCCCATTTCGCGCGCGGCCTGAATATATTCCGAGATCTTGTCCGAAGAATCCAGTACGCTGGTCAGCAGCGCCGCCATATATTCGCGCGGATAATGGCATTTGAGATACGCCGTGCGGAAAGAAACCACCGCATAACACACCGCATGCGCTTTGTTGAAGGCGTAGTTGGCGAAATCCATGATCTCGTCGAACAAACTTGCCGCAACAGCTTCCGGCACACCGCGTTTCACCGCGCCGTCAATGCCGAGCTCCGCATTGCCGTGGATAAAGTTGACGCGCTCTTTTTCCAGCTCCTTCATCTTCTTTTTGCTCATTGCACGGCGCACCATGTCCGCCTTGCCGAGCGAATAGCCTGCTAAGCTTTGGAATACCTGCATGACCTGTTCCTGATAAATCATGCAGCCATAGGTAACGCCAAGAATCGGCTCGAGCAGCGGATGCTTATACGTCACCTTTTCCGGATGATGGCGGCACTCGATATAACGTGGGATGGACTGCATCGGCCCCGGACGGTAAAGCGCCACGACTGCGGTGATATCCTCAATCGACTCCGGCTGCAGACCGGTGACGACATTGGTGATGCCCGCGCTTTCCAGCTGGAACACGCCCATCGTTGAGCCGCGCCCCAGCATTTCATAGGTGGCCTTGTCATTCATGTCCACCTTTTCGATATTGAAATCCGGCACATGGCGGCGGATCATCTTTTCCGCGTCCGCAATGACCGTCAGGTTGCGCAGACCGAGAAAATCCATTTTCAGCAGTCCCAGCTCTTCGAGCGTGGTCATGGTAAACTGTGTGACCATCTGCTCGTCGTTACGCGCGAGCGGCACATAGGTGTCAACCGGGTCTTTGGTGATGACTACGCCCGCCGCGTGCGTGGAAGCATGGCGCGGCATGCCCTCGAGCGCGCGCGCCGTGTCGATCAGCTCGCGCACCTGCGGCTTCTCATCATACATTTTTTTCAGTTCCGGGTTGACCGCAAGCGCCTTGTCGATTGTGATGTGCAGTTCGTTCGGTACCTGCTTGGCAACCACGTCGACTTCGTTATACGGGATATTGAGCGCACGACCGACATCGCGGATCGCACCGCGCGCCGCCATCGTACCAAAGGTCACGATCTGCGCCACGCGATCCTTGCCATACTTATTGGTGACGTACTCAATCACTTCCGGGCGGCGCACATAGCAGAAGTCCACGTCGATATCCGGCATGGATACGCGCTCCGGATTCAAGAATCGTTCGAAGTAGAGCGAATAGTGGATGGGGTCAAGGTCGGTGATGCCCAGGCAGTACGATACGATCGAACCGGCTGCCGAACCACGTCCCGGCCCGACCGGAATCCCCTGCCGTTTGGCATAGCCGATAAAGTCGGAAACGATCAGGAAGTAATCAACAAAGCCCATCTGGGTAATCATGTCGATTTCATACTGCAAGCGCGCCCGCACCGTGCCGTCGTCCTTCGGATAGCGCACGGCAAAGCCCTCATCACATAGCTTTTGCAGGTATTGCAGGGCAGTATACCCTTGCGGCACGTCAAATTCCGGCAAGTGATATTTGCCGAACTCAAATTCGACCTGACAACGCTCGGCAATTTTCACCGTATTGGCAAGCGCTTCGGGGTGATTCGGGAACAATGCGGCCATCTCGTCCGCATCCTTGATATAGAACTCCTCGGTCTCAAACTTCATGCGCGTGGGGTCGTCCACCGTCTTTCCCATCTGGATGGACATAAGGACATCCTGAATACGCGCGTCCTTTCGAGTCAGATAATGCGCGTCGTTGGTCGCAACCAGACCGATGTTCAGTTCTTCGGCCAGCTGGAACAAGCCTTCGTTGACCTTTTTCTGAATTTCAATTCCGTGATCCTGCACTTCCAGATAAAAATGGTCACGGTCAAAGATTTCCAGAAACTGCTCGCAAAGTTCATAGGCGCCATCCATATCGCCCTCTGCCAGCGCACGAGGAATCACGCCCGCAAGGCAGGCAGACAGGCAGATCAACCCCTCGCTATGCTGTCGCAGCAGTTCCATGTCAATGCGTGGCTTCATATAGAATCCTTCGGCAAAGCCCAGCGACACCATGTGAATGAGGTTGCGGTAACCGGTCATATTTTCGCACAGTAAAATCAGATGGCTGTGCCATTCCCCGTTCACATAGCTGCGGTCGAACCGTGAATGCGGCGCAAGGTACACCTCACATCCAATCACCGGATGCACGCCCTTGGCCTTGCATGCCCGGTAAAAGTCGATCACGCCGTACATCACGCCGTGATCGGTCAGTGCGCACGCGGACTGTCCCAGCGCTGCCACACGGTCGACCAGACCTTCGATGCGGCATGCACCATCCAGCAGACTGTATTCACTATGCACATGCAAATGCGCAAATGGTACCATTTAGTCCTCCTTTGACGCAAATTCAGTGATCTTTTTCAAACGGTGGCTCAGCCCCGGCTTGGAGATCGGCGGATCGAACCGCTGCGCCAGCTCTGCCAGCGTATCGGTCGGATAGTCGAGCCGGAGACGCACAGTTTCCCGCAGATTCTCCGGAAATGCCTCTTCGCCGCGCGTGTCAAGCACAGCCCGAATCGCTGCGATCTGCCGCGCTGCCGCGTCCGCTGTCTTGACAAGATTGGCTGTCTCGCAATTGACCTGTCGGTTGATGGTGTTACGCAGATTTTTCTCCACTTTGGCCTCCATCAGCGCCATCGCCGCATGCGGCGCGCCGATGCGCGTGAGAAAATCCTCCACACTTGCGCTGTCCTTGAAGTACAGCAAGCAGCTGCCGCTGCGATGCGCAAGCTTCGGGGACAGCCCCAAGTCCAGCAGCAGGCTGGTTTCCTCTCCGGCAAGGCTCTGGTGACCGCTTTTCAGCTCCAGATGACTTTTCTTGTCCGGCCCTGCCACTGTGCCCGCCATCAGGAACGCGCCGCGCAGAAAGGATGCTAAGCAGCAGTCCTCCTCCAGTTCGTTTCGGTTCAGATGGTATGTCACATGGCTTTTCCGGTCATAGCCCAGCACGTCAAAAATGCGTCCGATCTGTGTAGACTGATCGAGCACGATCTGATACTTTCTGCCCTGATGCTGCGGCTCACACACGACAAAAAACGCGCGCTGCAGCAAAGCCTGCAAGCGGCGCGCGACCACAGCGTTTTCTGTGGACAAACGGATTTCCCGATGGGAGAAAACCGTTGCATGGAGCAATGCGCCGTAAGCCTCCGCCCGCGTGCAGCATGCACGCTGCATCGACACACGGCACAGCTCATTTTTTACCTCGGTTGAAAAGGACATCTCTGCTCCCTATTTTTCTTTGTTTATCTCTGATAATCGCGGTGCATGGTGACCACACCATAATCATGTCCACGCAGATGCCCACTGAGCGCTTCTGCAATGGCGACTGAGCGGTGTTTTCCGCCCGTGCAGCCGATACCGATGATGACATTGGACTTTCCCTCTGCCATATAGCGCGGCAGCAGAAAGTCAATCATGCTGGTCAAATGGCCCATCAGCGCATCGGCTGTGCCGCCTTGGAACACATAATCCCGCACATCCGGGTCGGTTCCGTTTTTCTCGCGCAGGCTCATTTCATAATACGGGTTGGGCAGGAAACGCACGTCAAACACCAGATCGGACTCCGGCGGGATACCATACTTAAACCCGAACGACTGCACGATCACCTCGAACGCACCGCTGCCCTCCGCACCGGAAAACAAGGTCAGCAGGCGCTCACGCAGACCGGCAGCGGACAGACCGGTCGTATCGACCACAAAATCCGCACGGTTGCGCAGCGCTGCCAGCATATTGCGTTCTCTTTCGATCGCCGCAGTCATGGGCACGCCTTTTTCCATCAGCGGATGCTTGCGGCGCGTCTCTTTGAAGCGCCGGATCAGCGTCGGCGTATCCGTATCCAAAAACAGGATGCGATAATCGCAGCCCATGGTTTTGATCGAATCAAGCGAATCAAACAGCTGCTGAAAATCACCGCCTGCACGCACATCGGTCACCAGTGCGACCCGCTCATATCGTTCGGTTGCCGCAAGGCAGATCTCCGCAAAGCGCGGGATCAGCGCAATCGGCAGATTATCCACGCAGTAGTAGCCCAGATCCTCAAATGTGGCTACAGCACGGCTCTTGCCCGCGCCCGACATACCCGAAACAATTAAAAAATACATTGATGCCATCCCCCTTGTCCGGCAAAGCGCTTTAGCGAACGATGCGAACCTCACATTCCAAATCCACACCGAACCGCTCGCGCACACGCTGCTGCACCAGCTCGATCAGACGCAGCATTTCATCGCAGGTCGCGCCGCCGCGGTTGATGAGAAAACCGGCGTGCTTTTCCGAAACCTGCGCCGCGCCGACCGAGACTCCTTTCAATCCCGCGTCCTCGATCAGTCTTCCGGCGAAATATCCTTCCGGCCGTTTGAAGGTCGAACCAGCAGACGGGAAATTCAGCGGCTGCTTATCCCGCCGGCGCTGTGCAAAGTCATTCATCTTATCCAAAATTGCCGCCGGATCACCCGGCTGCAACCGCATTGTCGTGCGGACAACCGTCCAATCCGGATGCGCGCGGAATGCGCTGTTGCGGTAGCCGAAGCAATGTTCCTCGCCTGTCAGCGTGTGCAGGTTACCCTCGCCGTCCAGATACTCGGTCTTTTCCACAATGCCGGCCATCTGACCGTCATACGCACCGGCGTTCATGAACACTGCGCCGCCTACGCTGCCCGGAATACCGCCGGAAAACTCCGCACCGGTCAAACCTGCACGCTGTGCGCGCCGCGCCACGCGGGCCAGCAAAGCACCCGCCTGCGCCACCAACGTGCCATCCTCGCCTGCACGCACATCATCCATCTCGGTCGTGCAGATCACCGCACCGCGATATCCCGCATCCGAAACCAGCATGTTGGAACCGTTGCCAAGCACCAGCAGCGGTACCCCGCAGTTCCGAAGCACCTTGAGCGCCCCTGCCAACTGCTCCAACGTTTTCGGTATCACAAACAAATCAGCAGGACCGCCGATGGCAAAGGTTGTATGGCGGCTCATCGGCTCATTTGACACAATTTCTATTTCCGGAACGGCAGTGCGCAGCTCTGCCATGCATGCATTGCTATTTCCCATGTTATCCTCCATTATTCTGACCAGTATGTCTACACAGTATGATGCCGCAGCGGCTGGCCGATGCTTTCTTTTGCATCCGCGCCGCACAGCAGCAGTATTGTTTCTTGTTCGCAAGTATTATACCAAATACAGACGCAAAGTGCAAATCAAAGGCACCCCGAAGGGTGCCTTTTTTGATCTGCTATAAAATGAATGTTACGATGCGCTTGCCGACTGCAGCAGGCTTGCACCTTCCGCCATATCGGTCATAGCCGCTTCCAGCTGCTCACCCATCTGCGTGGTCAACTCGGACAGCTTGGTCTGATCGGTCTCTTCCGTCATTGCAGCAACGGTATCAATAAACTCGATCAGAGACTGGCAGCCGGACTGGAGTTTTTCATGTGCATCCGCATAGGCTTCCGGCGGGGTGATGGCAATGAAATCATTCAGAGAGGTCTTCATCGCCTCGAGTGCTTCCTTGGCCGCTTCCGGATCGGTTGCAACCGAGCTTGCGCTGCTCTGGATCTCGCTCATCTCCGTGCTCAGATCCTCAACCGCCTGCTGGTACTCCTCCTCGGTCAGGGCAGTGGATGCCGCTTCACCAGTTTCGCCGGTCTCGCCACCGCTGTTAGCCGCATCGTTTCCGCCGCCGCAGGCCGCCAGGGACAATGCCATGGCCGCTGCGAGCAATGCCGCCAACAAACGCTTGGTCATATTCTTCTTCATACTGTGTCTCTCCTTACCTTATTTTTTCAAGACTGTATAAAGCATTATAGCGGAAAGACACCAAAATGTAAAGACATATCTGAACAGTAGAAAACGATCTTACCAGAAATTTCTTATGCAGTTTACCTATTAAGTTTTAGCGTACCCAAACTTCCTCATGCTCACCGCGCCGCGGGCGACCCAGCAGCAAGCGGCTCGCCTCCGTGGCAGGCAGTCCATTATACAGCACCTCATACATCGCCTCAGTGATCGGCATGGAAACGCCCTGCTGCTTTGCCAGATGATAGCCCGCCTCGGTCGCATAATAGCCCTCGACCGTTGCGCCAACCTCGTCCATTGCCTCCTGCACACTCTTGCCTTGACCGATCAGGATACCTGCGCGTCGGTTGCGCGAATGCATGGAGCAGCAGGTCACGATCAGATCACCAACGCCTGATAAGCCCGCAAATGTTTCCTGTCGTGCGCCCAGCTGAACGCCCAGACGAGCAATCTCGGTCAAACCACGGGTCATAAAGGCAGCCTTAGAGTTATCGCCCATGCCAAGGCCGTCCGCGATGCCCGCGCCCAGCGCAATGATATTCTTAAACGCGCCACCCAGTTCACAACCGATGATATCCGCAGAGGTATAAACGCGGAAATAGCTTTCGTTCATAAAAGCTGCCTGTGTCAACTCTGCCGCAGCACGGCTTTCCGACGCCGCAACGATCGCGGTCGGCACACGGCGCGCAACCTCCTCCGCGTGCGTCGGGCCAGTCAGCGCAACGACAGGGTTATTGCCGTGCATGATGCGGTCGATGGTCTGCGAAAAGCGGCAATAGCCGTTTTTTGCGTCCAGTCCCTTACCGACGTTGACGATCACCGTACCGGCCGGCACGATAGCCGCAAGTTTTTCCGCCGTAGACGCAACCGCAAACGATGGCACCGCCATCACGATCAGGTCCGCCTTTGCCGCGCCCGCCATATCGGTGGTAATAGTAATCCCCTCTGGAATCTTAACCCCCGGCAGCAGCTTTTCATTGCCGCGCTCACGCAGCAGCAAATCGCACTCTTCCTGCAAATACGTCCACGAGGTCACTTCATGGCCGTTGTCGTGCAGCAGCATCGCCAGCGCAATGCCCCAGCCGCCGGTTCCCAGTACAAAAACCTTCATTTTTTGTTCTCCTCTCCGTTACGGTCGGATTGTTCAATGGTTTTCTTGCTCTTGAAGGAAAACTTGTTTTCTTCACCGCGCAAAATGCGGGCGATATTCGAGCGATGCATGAAAATCACTGCCACCGCCATGCCAAACGCCATTGCGGTCAATACCGGGTCGTTATAAAACACCAGTGTGGTGATTGGAAAGCTGATTGCACCCAGAATCGAGCCGAGCGAAATCCAACGCGTCAGCGCCACGGCCACAAAAAACAGCACAAATGCAATCAGGAAAATGCGCCAATCGAATAACAGCAGCATCACCGCGCCAACCAGCACGCCTTTACCGCCGCGGAAGCCGAAATACAGCGGGAACATATGACCCAAGATGACAAAGATGCCAGCTACCAGCTTGCCGACCGGACCCGCCAGCAGCGCGCCGATCGAGACTGCCGCCGCGCCCTTGGCAATATCGCCCAGCAGCACAAACAGCGTTTTGCCCGCGCCCATCGTGCGGTAGGAGTTGGTCAGTCCCGCGTTGCCGCTGCCGTATTCACGGATATCCTTTCCCAGCGTGACCTTACTGACAATGATTGCGAAGCTCAGCGAACCGAGCAGATAAGCGCACACCGCGATAATGGCAAAATGCGTAAGTGTCATATGGTTTTCCCCCAGTTTCAGAAATATCAGCCGCGTTTATCGTTCCTTTTTCTCGCTGCGTTCCCGGATGACCATGCGCACCGGCGTGCCGGTCAGACCGAACACCTCGCGGATCTGGTTTTCCAGATAGCGCTGATAGGAAAAATGGAACAGCCGTGCATCGTTGCAGAAGCAAACGAAGGTCGGCGGGCAGGTGGATGCCTGCGTCATATAGAAAATACGGAGCCGGCGACCCTTATCGGTCGGCGGCTGCACACGCGCGGTCGCCTCGGCCAGAATCGAGTTGAGTCGGCCTGTCGGGATACGCATGTGGTTCTGTTCATATACCTCGTGGATCAAGCCGAACAGCTTGTCCACACGCTGACCGGTCTGCGCCGAAATAAACAGCACAGGCGCATACGGCATATAGGCCAGACCCTCGCGCACACGCAGCGTGTATTCCTTCATGGTTGAGCCGTCTTTTTCGACCAAATCCCATTTATTTACCACAATGATGCACGCCTTACCCGCGTTGTGCGCCTCGCCCGCGACCTTGGTGTCCTGCTCGGTCACTCCCTCGGTTGCGTCAATCATGATAACGCATACGTCCGCGCGCTCGACCGCAAGCAGCGAACGCATCACCGAGTATTTCTCAATCTTTTCGTCCACCTTGCTCTTCTTGCGAATGCCCGCAGTATCGATGAAAGTAAACTTTCCATGCGCATTGTCCACATTTGCGTCTACGCTGTCTCGTGTGGTACCAGCCATATTGGATACAATGACGCGCTCCTCGCCCAGTACGCGGTTGAGCAGGCTGGATTTGCCGACGTTCGGCTTGCCGATGAGAGCCACGCGGATGCGTTCCTCGTCCTCGCCATCCTCGTCCGCAAGCGGAAAATGCTCGTAAGCTGCGTCCAGCAGCTCACCCATGCCGTAACCATGCAGCGCAGAAATGCCATACGGCTCACCCAGTCCGAGGTTATAAAATTCATAGAACTCAGGCTCGGGCTGACCGGGCTTGTCACACTTGTTGACCGCCAGCACGATCGGCTTGCCCGAGCGCAGCAGCATAGCCGCCACGTCCTGATCGGCTGCGGTGATACCGGTGCGCAAATCGGTGATAAAAATAATCACATCCGCGTGCGAGATTGCCGTTTCTGCCTGAAAACGCATAAACTGCAAAATCTCGTTGTCGTTATTCGGCTCGATACCGCCGGTGTCAATGATGGTAAAATCACGTCCGCGCCAGTCGCTTTCCGCGTACAAACGGTCGCGCGTCACGCCGGGCGTATCCTCCACGATCGACAGGCGCTTGCCTGCCAGACGGTTGAACAGCTGGCTCTTGCCGACGTTGGGTCGGCCCACGATCGCTACAATCGGTTTTGGCATATCGATTCCCTCCTCTTTCCTCCGGGGGTGTTAGTCTTCAAAAATTTTGGCGAGCAGGTCTGCGCCGTCGATCTCGACCGGCACCAGCGGCACACCAATCGCTTTCGCGACCTGCTGCGGGGTGTAATCGTCGAGGAATACATCGCCGCCGTCGCGCAGCATGTTGGCAGAGATCAGCACACGCTCACCCAGCTCACGGCCTTTGAGCTGCGCGATCAAATCCTGTCCGGTGATCAATCCCGCTACCGAAACGCGGTGTCCGAAAAAGTCATTGCGGATTTCCACAACTTTTCCATTCAGATTATCGCATTTTGCAGCCGCTTCGTCAAGCAGAACCGCCATAGACGGTGCTGCTGCCGCGCCGGTGGCAATGGTGAACGGACGCGCTGTGCAGCCCTCATAATCGGGCAGCGCCAGCCGGAACTCCTCCATAAACAGCGGCAGCATGCCAATGCCGTTTTCAAACTGAGTAAAATCCTCATAATATTCGGTGTCCGGCAGCGGACGCTCCGCTTTCAGATACAGTTCATCCCCGCACCAGACCAGTCGCGTACCGAGTTCACGCAGGCACTCGTCCGCAAACGGCTCGACGATGTCCAGAATCGCTTCGGCAGCTGCCTTATCGGTCGGCTCAAGCGGATACAATCCCTCACGGTGACGCGTCATACCGAACGGCACAACCGAGATCGTGTTCACCGCAGGATACAGCGCCTTGAGGTCGCGCAGTGAACGGCGAAGTTCCTCACCGTCGTTTAATCCCTTGCACACCACCAGCTGGCAGTTCATAGTGATGCCGCCCTCTGCAAAGCGATCCATGATTTTCAGGGCATCACCCGCACGCGGATTGCGCAGCATCTTCACGCGAAGCTCCGGATTGGTCGTCTGCACCGAAATATTGACCGGCGAAATGTGCATGCGCAGAATGCGATCCACATCCGCCTCGGACAAGTTGGTCATCGAAATATAATTGCCCATCAGGAAGGACATGCGCGCATCATCGTCCTTGACATAAAGCGTTTTCCGCATGCCGCGCGGCAGCTGGTCGATGAAGCAGAACACGCACTTGTTGGAACACTGCTTCATCCCATCCATCAGGTAATGCTCAAAATTCAGGCCAAGCGGCTCTCCCTCGCGTTTACGCACGCGCACCTCGCGCAGTGTTTTTCCGTCCGCTTCCATCACCTGCAAGGTGAGTGCCGAGTCATAGCTGTAAAATTTATAATCCAACACATCGCGGATCGCGGTGCCGTCAATTTGCAGCAGGGTTTCGCCTGCTTTCAGCCCGGCGCGCTCCGCCGGACTGCCTGCGTCCACGCTGACGATCAAAGATGCCACTTTGCGCCCTCCTTCTGTTTTCTTCATAAAAAAATGGAGAAGTCGTTGCCGCCTTCTCCATCTTCTGTTCTGTTTTCGCCTTACGCTTCCTTAACGGCGACAACCTCACGGCCATTGTAATAACCGCAAGCCTTGCACATTCTGTGAGCCAGCTTCATCTCGCCGCAGTGCGGGCACTTGGTCATGCCGGGCAGAGAGAGCTTCCAATGAGAGTTACGACGCTTGTCACGACGGGCTTTCGATACCTTTCTCTTCGGTACTGCCATGGTGGATACACCTCCTACTCTATCTTCTTTATTTTTTATTCACGAACTTCAGTTGTGCTCGTTCTCGTTGGAATCGAGCAGAGCGCGCAGCGCGGCAAAACGCGAATCGATCTGCTTGCTTTCGCAATCGCAATCGACCTCATTGCGGTCGGCGCCACAGTGCGGACACAGGCCCTTGCAGTCCTCCCTGCACAGATAGGTCATCTGTACCTGAAGAATCAGCGCGGGTACCATCACATCCGCCGGATCCACGCTGTCACCGGTCAGCACGAAAAGATCATCCTCTTCCTCCGCATCGGGGTCGTCCGACAAAACCGTGTCGACCTCGGCTGTCAGCAGAATCTGAAGAGGCTTAAGACAGCGCGCGCAAACAGTGGAATAAATCGTTTTAATCGTTCCCTTGATCCGCAATACGCCGCTATCACCGGAAACCTCGCCGCTGATCTGAACCGGGCTTTGGAACGGTTTGGCACCGTACAAAGTTTCTTCCCGCAAATCGATTGTTTCGGAAAACGGAATCGACGCATGCTGGGACGCGGTCAGTTTTTTTAAATCAATCTTCATGTCAACCTCACATGGTACTAAGATAGTATACTACACCCAATCCCGCTTTGTCAACCAAAAAATGCGGCAAAAAACGCATTTCTCTATCCGGCGCGGGCACTTCCCTTTTGTTCCGAAATGCGGTATACTGAATGCGTTCCATTATTTTTTCAGAAAAGGATACCGCATCTTGAGAGAGTATTATATCACAAAAAACGACAGCGGGCAACGGCTGAACAAATTTCTTGAAAAAGCAGTACCGCTGCTGTCCGGCGGCATGATGCACAAATACCTGCGTCTCAAACGCATCAAGGTCAACGGCAAGCGTACGGAAGCCGCCTACCGTCTTTGTGAAGGCGACGCTGTGCAGCTCTACCTCAACGACGAATACTTTGACGCGCCGCGCGAGGAAGATGCCTTCCGCCGCATCACGCAGCCACAGCTCCGTATCGTCTATGAGGACGAGAACATCCTGCTGGCCGACAAAGCGCCCGGCATGGTGGTGCATGCAGACGAACACGGCGACAGCAATACGCTGATCGCGCATATTCAAGCGTATTTGTTCCAGTCTGGTGCGTGGAACCCTGAGGACGCAGCTTCATTCGCCCCCGCACTGTGCAACCGCATTGACCGCAATACCGGCGGCATCGTGATTTGCGCCAAAACCGCCGAAGCGCTGCGCATCCTCAACGAGCGCATCAAGGAGCGCGAGCTGGAAAAGCGCTATCTGTGCATCGTGCACGGCAAACCCAAGCCGCCCGAAGGCTTGATCGAAAACTATCTGCGGCGGGATGAAAAGCGCAAACAGGTCACGCTGCACAAAACGCGCGTTCCCGGTGCGAAAACCGCCAAAACGCGCTATCGTACGCTTGCCAGCCGTGGCAAGCTGTCTCTGGTCGAGTGCGAGCTGCTCACCGGACGCACCCATCAGATCCGCGCGCACATGGCATCCATCGGCTGTCCGCTGCTCGGCGATGGCAAATACGGCACAAATGAATTGAACCGCCCCTATCGTGAGAACGGACAACTGCTGTACGCCTATTCGCTGACATTCCATTTTGAAGCAGATGCAGGCGCACTTGCTTATCTCAACGGCCGCACATTCTATGTCCAGCACATTCCCTTTGTGGAAAAGTATTTTCCAAGCTACCACATCCGATAAAACAAAAAGGTAGGCACGTAAGCGTGCCTACCTTTTTTCGTATCATTGCAGCCAAGATGGCTTTTCACGCATTCGCACACCTGCCGCAATGCCGAGCGCGGAATACATCGTCACCACCGAAGTGCCGCCGTAAGAGAAAAACGGAAGCGTCAGACCCATAACGGGCAGCAGACCGATATTCATAAAAATATTCATAAAGGTCTGGAACAGGAACATGCCGCCTACACCAACCGCCAACAAGGCAGAAAACGTGGTAGAAGCACGATAGGAAACATAGAACAAACGCAGAATGAGTAACGCCAGCAAGCAAATAATCAGCATGCAGCCAATAAAGCCAAGTTCCTCACCTGCGACCGAAAAGATATAGTCGGTCTGATTCTCCGATACCAGCTGCATCTGCGTCATGGTACCGTGCGTCAGTCCTTGTCCGGAAATCTGTCCGGAGCCGATGGCAATTTTACCGTAAGTCGATTGCATGGAAGCATCCGGGTCGATGGATGGATCAAACAGAACCAGAATACGGGTTTTTTGATAACCCTTCAAGATAAAATTCCAGATGATCGGAATGCTGATGACGCCAAGGCCGAAGCCCGCCCCCAACCACTTGAGCGAAAGCCCGGCGGCAAACAGCATAATGAGCGCAATCATAAAATACTGGATTGCCATGCCGGTATCGCCCGAAGCGATAACCACCGCGCCCATCATAATCAGCGTGTGCAGACCGATAACAAACAATCCGCGCCACTCGCTGATATGGTCTTTAATTTCCGAGATATGTGCGGCAAGCGTGAAAATAAAAATCAGCTTGCCGAGCTCACCCGGCTGCAAGCTGGTCACGCCCAGATTAAGCCATGCACGCTGGCCGTTCACTTCGGTACCCAGAGGTGTAAACAGCAAAAGCTGCAAGCCAATGTTGACCAGCACAAAAATCTTCCACCAGCCGCTCATACCCTCCAGGTCGATCAAGCTCATCACCACAAACGCGCCCAGACCAATGATAATCGCAGCCCCCTGAATAATCAGGTTGCGCGTGCTGCCGTCAAACACGGTTGCCGGGTTAAGCGTTGCTGAATAGATCAGCACCATGCCATACCCCGAACAAACCAGCGCCAATATTACCAGATACAGGTCGGTGTTTTTGATATAATGCGTGATCGTTTTGAAAACGTCCATGCCGACCCTCCTTTTACTGAATTTATATACGCTTTATATCATACCACAACGCAGCCGCTTTTTCGATTCACAAATTCGGCAAATTTTTCGTTCTATCTGCTGGAAAACTGTGCAGAACATTGTTATAATAATGTCACTGTGTAAAACATACGGGAGGAACTGCTATGCTATCCGATATTGAAATCGCTCAGGGCTGCCAGATGCGCCCAATCACCGAAGTCGCTGCATCCGCCGGTCTGGATGCAGAAGATTTAGAATTATACGGAAAATACAAAGCCAAGCTGTCTGCCGACGTCTGGAAAAAGACGGCCGGCCAGCCGGACGGCAAGCTGGTGCTCGTCACCGCCATCAATCCCACGCCCGCAGGCGAGGGCAAGACCACCACGACCGTCGGCCTCGGCCAAGCGATGGCAAAGCTGGGCAAAAAAGCCATGATCGCGCTGCGCGAGCCGTCCCTCGGCCCGGTGTTCGGCATCAAGGGCGGCGCTGCCGGCGGCGGTTATGCGCAGGTCGTGCCGATGGAGGACATCAACCTGCACTTCACCGGCGATATGCATGCCATCACCGCGGCCAACAACCTGCTGTGCGCCATGCTGGATAACCACCTGCAGCAGGGTAATGCGCTGGGCATCGACCCGCGCCGCATCATCTTCACCCGCGTTATGGACATGAACGACCGCGCCCTGCGCAACATCACCATCGGCCTTGGCGGCAAGGTCAATGGCGTGCCGCGTGAAGATCACTTCATGATTACGGTTGCCTCCGAGATCATGGCGATCCTGTGTCTTGCTTCCGACCTAGAGGATCTGAAAAAGCGCTTCGGCGACATTCTGGTTGCCTATAACTATGAAGGCAAGCCGGTTTATGCGCGTGACCTGAAAGCAGAAGGCGCGATGACAGCGCTGATGAAGGACGCCATCAAGCCCAATCTGGTGCAGACGCTGGAAGGTACGCCCGCGCTGATGCACGGCGGCCCGTTCGCCAACATTGCGCACGGCTGCAACAGCGTGCAGGCGACCAAGCTGGCGCTGCGGCTCGCAGATATCGCCATCACCGAAGCCGGTTTCGGCGCAGACCTCGGCGCAGAAAAGTTTATGGACATCAAATGCCGCAAGGCAGGCCTGTCACCCGACTGCATCGTTATCGTTGCGACTGTGCGCGCCCTGAAGTACAACGGCGGCGTGCCCAAAACCGAGCTGAATACGCCGGATCTCGCCGCGCTCGAGCGCGGCATCTGCAATCTGGACGCCCATCTGGACAACATGAAGAAGTTCGGTGTGCCGACGGTCGTAGCGATCAACGCTTTCCCGACCGACACCGAAGAGGAAGTGGAGTTTATCCGTCAGCACTGCGCTGCACGCGGTGTGCGGGTCGCTTTGTCTGAAGTGTTCGCCAAGGGCGGCGAAGGCGGCAAGGCACTGGCGGAAGAGGTTCTCGCCGTGCTGGACGAAGGCAAGGCAGACTTCCATATGCTGTACGAGGATGCACTCCCGCTTGAGGACAAGATCCGCAAGATCGCCAAGGAGATTTACGGCGCGCTGGGCGTGACCATCGCCCCGGCAGCCCATAAGGAACTGGCGAATATCACCGAAATGGGCTACGGCAATCTGCCTGTCTGCGTCGCCAAGACCCAGTATTCGCTGTCCGACGATCCGGCACTTCTGGGCCGCCCGACCGAATTTGTGGTCAATGTCCGCTCCGCGCGTCTGGCTGCGGGCGCAGGCTTCGTTGTGGTCGAAACCGGCGCGATCATGACCATGCCGGGTCTACCCAAGGTACCGGCCGCCGAAAAAATCGACGTTGATGCGGATGGCAAGATCACAGGCCTGTTCTGATACAATTTTTCAATCCATAGACGGAAGCCGCCGACAGGCGGCTTCTGTATTGCATCAACAAAACAGGGGGACAATATGGAAATCAGTCTGATTCTGGCGGAGCAGATCGTGCAGCTCTTTCTCATCCTGCTAATGGGCTACATCATCGTAAAAGCCAAACTGCTGCGCCCCGACGACAGCCGCAGCATTTCGGTGGTCATGGTATATATCGTAACACCATGCGTTATCATCAATGCCTTTCAAGTGGAATATACGCCGCAGGTCATGGGCGGTCTGCTCTATTCCTTTGCTTTTGCAGGGGTGGCGCATCTGCTGTTCCTTCTCATTGCCCGCATACTTGCCCGCCCGCTTCGATTGGATGTGATCGAACGCGCTGTCATTGTTTACACCAACGCCGGCATTCTGGTCATTCCGCTGGTGAATGCCTTGCTGGGCGCGGATTACGTGATCTATTCCTGCGCCTTCATCGTCATCCAGCAGGTTCTGATCTGGACGCACTGCCGCAGTCTGCTTTGCGGCACCGGCGGTATGGAATGGCGCAAAATTCTGCTCAACGTCAATATCATCGCCATTGCCATCGGCTGTGCCCTGTTTCTGCTGCGTATCGAACTGCCCGATTTCATCAACCAGACGCTGGACACCACCGGCTCGATGCTCGGCCCGCTGGGCATGCTGCTGGCCGGTATGGTCATTGCCGACACACCTCTCCGCCAATTGTTCACCGCGCCGCGCGGCTATCTGGCGGCTGCATTGCGGCTGTTGCTCTGTCCGCTGCTGACTGTGCTGCTGTTTCGTGCGGTTGGTGCTGCGGGCCTGATTCCCGACGGGAAAAATATCCTGATGACCGTGTATCTGGCCTGCATCACACCTGCCTGCGCCACCGTTACCTCGCTGGCACAGCTATATGATCGGGACGCGGCGCACTCAAGCGCACTTTACGTTCTGTCCACTTTGCTGTCCATCGTCACCATGCCGCTCATGATCGGCGTATATGACTGGCTGATCTGAACCATATCAGAAAACAGCCGCACAGTGGACAAATTCGTCCGTTCTGGTGTATAATAGCCATACGACAGTGCACAGCACTGTCCGATGTTGCAAACTGACTCAAACAGGAGGTTGTTACCATGGAAAATCCTGAAAAGCTGCTGGATTTGCTCAGCCAGGACGCGCGCCTGACCCCCGCCCAGCTTGCCGCCATGACCGGCGCAAGCGAAGAGGAGGTCACAGATGCCCTCCGGACTTTTGAAAAGAATTCTACCATTCTGGGCTATAAGACCGTGATCGACTGGGATAAAACCGCAAAAGAAAGCGTCACTGCGCTGATCGAGGTCAAAATCACCCCGCAGAAAGGCATGGGCTTTGATGAGATCGCGCGCCAGATTTATTCCCACCATCAGGTGGAAAGCGTTTATCTGATGAGCGGCGGCTTTGACCTGACGGTTATCATCAAGGACCGCTCCATGCGCGAGGTCGCGCGCTTTGTCTCTGAGCAGCTTGCGCCGATGGAAAACGTTCTTTCGACCGGCACGCATTTCATTTTGAAAAAGTATAAGGATTACGGCGTGGAATTCGACCCCTCCGATAACGATAAGAGAGAGGTCATGATCGCATGGTAGATTACGAACAGCTGCTTTCCGATCGGGTTAAGGAGGTCAAGCCCTCCGGCATCCGCAAATTCTTCGACGTGGTTGCGACCATGCCCGATGCGATTTCGCTCGGTGTGGGCGAACCGGACTTTGAAACCCCGTGGCAGATCCGCCGTGCGGGCATCCAGTCGCTGGAAAAGGGCCAGACCTTTTATACCTCCAACTGGGGTCTTGCCGAACTGCGCCGCCAGATCGCAGCGCTGACCCGCCGCAAATATCAGCTCTGCTATGATGCAGAGAAAGAAATTCTGGTCACAGTGGGCGGTTCGGAAGCGATCGACAACGCCATCCGTGCGCTGGTCAATCCCGGCGAGGAAGTGCTCATCCCGGAGCCGAGCTTTGTCTGCTACACACCGCTGACCCAGATGGCGGGCGGCGTACCCGTTCCGCTGCCAACGCGCGTAGAGGATCAGTTCAAGCTGACTGCGGACGCGCTGCGCGCAGCCATCACACCGCGCACCAAATTGCTCATCCTGCCCTATCCCAACAACCCGACCGGCGCCATCATGACGCGGGACGAGCTGGAAGCGATCGCTGCTGTCCTGCGCGACACCAACATCATCGTACTGTCGGACGAGATCTATTGCAGCCTGACCTATGGCAAGGACCCACATGTCTGCTTTGCCGAATTGCCCGGCATGCAGGAGCGCACCATCGTCGTGGATGGCTTCTCCAAATCCTATGCGATGACTGGCTGGCGGCTCGGCTGGGCGATGGGTCCCAAGGAGCTGATGCGCCACATTTGCAAGGTGCACCAGTTCGGCATCATGTCCGCGCCGACCACCGCGCAATTTGCAGGCATCGAAGCCATTCGCTCCGGCGAGGATGATATCGAACGGATGCGCACGCAATACGACATCCGTCGACGCTATCTGCTCGGTGAGCTGCGCTCAATGGGATTGGAATGCTTCGAACCGCAGGGTGCATTCTATATGTTCCCGTCCATCACCTCCACCGGGCTGTCGTGTGAGGAATTCTGCGAGCGACTGCTCAAGGAGCAGAAGGTCGCGGTCGTACCGGGCAATGCATTCGGCGCAAGTGGAGAAGGCCATGTGCGCATTTCTTACTCTTACTCGATGAACCATCTGCGCGAAGCCTGTTTCCGCATGCGCAAATTCCTGCAATCCTTATCCTAAAAACAAAACGGCTTGTTCCAATCGGGAACAAGCCGTTTTCATTTGCATTTTTGGTTTTAGAACACGCAGTACTGCTCCATATAAGCGTCCATCAGCGGCAGGAGATGTGCATACTCTGCCTTGTCCGCCAGATATTCGCGGATATCCTGCACAGTGACGAGTGCATGCACCTTAATGCCGAACTCCTCGCCTACCTCCATGACCGCCGTCTTGCCCGGCGTCGTGCCAACCTCACAGCGGTTGACCGAGATGAACATATCGGTCACCTTGACATCCGCGCAACTTTTGAGCACCGGCATGGTCTCGCGGATGGCGGTGCCTGCGGTGATAACGTCCTCAATGATGATGACGCGGTCGCCATCCTGCGGCTTGTAGCCGACGATGCTGCCGCCTTCGCCGTGATCCTTGGCTTCCTTGCGGTTGAAGAAGAAGGGCTTGTCGATGCCATAGTTGCGCGCAAGCGCACCAGAAACCGAGGTTGCCAGCGGGATACCCTTATAAGCCGGACCAAACATCGCATCAAAGTTTTCACCGATGGTTTCCTTGACCAGCGCTGCATAGAACTCACCCAGACGGGAGTTCTGCAGACCGGTCTTATAGTTGCCGGTGTTGACAAAATACGGCGTTTTGCGACCGGACTTGGTCGTAAAATCGCCGAAACGCAGCACATCCGCGCTCATCATAAACTCGATAAATTCCTTTTTCGCCTCTGAAAGCATAACTCGTTCCACCTTTATTCTCATTTGTCACCAGTATACCAGATTTAACCGACAGAAACAAGCCGTCTGCAACATACAAAAAGCCTGAAGCAATTGCTTCAGGCTTTTTCTTGATTTTATCGGAGCACTGCACCCTGATCGGCCGAGGTAACCAGCTTGGAATAGCGGTACAGCCAGCCAGACTTGATGTTCGGCTCGCGCGGCACAAACTTCGCGCGGCGCGCCTCCATCTCCTCGTCGGAGATCTTGACATTGACCTTGCTGTTCGGAATGTCGATAGCGATGATATCGCCCTCTTCGATCAGCGCGATCTCGCCGCCCGCAGCGGCTTCGGGCGAAACATGACCGATCGATGCACCGCGGGACGCGCCGGAGAAACGGCCATCCGTGATGAGTGCGCAGTCCTTGTCGAGCTGCATGCCAGCCAGCGCAGAGGTCGGATTGAGCATCTCACGCATGCCGGGGCCACCCTTCGGACCTTCGTAGCGGATGACTACCACGTCGCCCTTGCGAATTTCACCAGCATAAATCGCCTTGATGGCATCATCCTCAGAATCAAAGACGCGCGCCGGGCCTTCATGCACCATCATTTCCGGTGCAACCGCCGAGCGCTTAACAACACAGCCGTTCTTGGCAATGTTGCCCCACAGCACAGCGATACCGCCGGTCTCGGAATACGGGCTTTCCAGCGGACGCACGACTTCGGTGTTCTTGTTTACAACACCCTCGAGGTTCTCACCCACCGTCTTGCCGGTCGCCGTGATGAGCGACAAATCAAGCAGGTCGCGCTTGGTGAGTTCCTTCATGATGGCCGGCACGCCGCCCGCCATGTACAGTTCTTCGATGTGGTGCGGGCCTGCCGGCGCCAGATGGCAGATATTCGGCACCTTGGCAGACAGCTCATTGAGCGTATTCAGGTCGAGCGGTACGCCCGCTTCATTTGCCAGCGCGAGCAGGTGCAGCACCGAGTTAGTCGAGCAGCCAATCGCCATTTCACAGGTCAGTGCGTTGCGGAAGGCCGCAGGCGTCAGGATATCGCGCGGCTTGATATCGCGGCGCAGCAGTTCCATGATCTGCATGCCCGCGTGCTTAGCCAGATGGATACGCGCAGCGTGAACCGCCGGGATCGTGCCGTTGCCGGGCAGCGCCATGCCGATCGCCTCGGACAGGCAGTTCATCGAGTTTGCCGTGTACATACCCGAGCACGAGCCACAGCCCGGGCACGAACCGCATTCGCATTCCTCGAGCTTGGCATCGTCGATCAGGCCAGCCTTATACGCGCCGACCGTCTCAAACGTCTTGGAAAGCGAGATTTCCTGCCCGTCATAGTGACCAGCCAACATCGGGCCACCGGAAACGATGATAGACGGAATATTCAAACGCGCAGCAGCCATCAGCATGCCGGGCACGATCTTATCACAGTTCGGGATGAGTACCAGCGCGTCGAACTGATGCGCCTGCGCCAGCGTTTCAACGCTGTCCGCAATCAGCTCACGGCTGGGCAGCGAATACTTCATGCCGATATGGCCCATGGCGATGCCATCGCACACGCCGATAGCCGGAACGAGCACCGGCGTACCGCCTGCGATGCGTACACCCGCCTTGGCAGCGTCTGCGATCTTATCCAGATTGATGTGTCCGGGAATGATCTCGCTGTATGCGGAAACCACGCCGATAATCGGCTTTTTCATTTCTTCGTCAGTCAAACCACAGGCACGCAGCAGTGAGCGGTTGGGCATACGCTCAGCGCCTGCGGTGATGTTGTCACTTCTCTTGGACACGGGGATTCCCTCCTCTTGTGCGAAACAGGCGGGCGGAAACCCGCCCGCCTGTGCGCAGTATTTTTTTACTTTTTCAGCCAGCTCATCATGCCGCGCAGCTTCTTACCAACTTCTTCGAGTTCGGTGTCAGCCTCAAGCGCACGGGTCGCCAGGAAGCGCGCACGGCCGCCCGCACGATTCTCCTGAATCCACTCGGAAGCGAAGGTGCCGTCCTGGATCTCGCGCAGGATCTTCTTCATTTCCTTGCGGGTCTCTTCGGTGATGATGCGCTTGCCGGTGCGGTAATCGCCGTACTCCGCAGTATCGGAGATCGAGTAACGCATCTTGGCAAAGCCGCCCTCGTTGATGAGGTCAACGATCAGCTTCATCTCATGGACGCACTCAAAGTAAGCGTTCTCCGGTGCATAACCTGCCTCAACCAGCGTCTCAAAACCAGCCTTCATCAGCTCGCATACGCCGCCGCACAGTACAGCCTGCTCGCCGAACAGGTCGGTTTCCGTCTCGGTCTTGAAGGTGGACTCCAGAATGCCCGCACGGCCACCGCCGATGCCGCATGCATAAGCCAGCGCGATATCCATTGCCTTGCCGGAAGCATCCTGATGTACGCAAACCAGATCCGGTACGCCTGCGCCCGCCAGATACTGCGAGCGAACCGTGTGGCCCGGGCCCTTCGGCGCAATCATGATAACGTCAACATCTGCCGGCGGTACGATCTGCTTGAAGTGAATGTTGAAGCCATGCGCAAACGCCAGCACATTGCCCGGCTTGAGGTTCGGCTCAACAACTTCCTTATAGATGTCTGCCTGCTTTTCGTCCGGCACCAGCATCATGATGATGTCGCCAGCCGCAGCAGCCTCAGCCATGGTCATAACCGGAATGCCGTAGTCCTTGGCCTTCTTCTCATGCTTGGAGCCGGGACGCAGACCGACAACAACGTTCACGCCAGAATCCTTCAGGTTCATGGCATGCGCGTGGCCCTGCGAGCCGAAGCCCAGAATGGCAACAGTCTTACCGTCCAGCAGGGACAGGTTGCAGTCCGAATCATAGAACATCTTTACCATTTTTAACTCCTCCTAAGTATATAGAAATGAAATTAGGAAAACAAATTGAATATGCCACCGTTATTTCTGGATGGCGGTAACGCCCGAGCGGCTCATCTCAACGACCTCGAAATTGGAAATCACGTCGAGGAACGCATCAATGCGACTCGGCACCTCGGACAACTCGACGATCATCGTCTGCTCGGCAGATTCCACAATATGCGCAGCATACAAATCACAAAGCTGACGGATAGAGTCGCGCTCGCTGCCGTTCTCCGCGCGGAGCTTGACAAACACCAGTTCGCTGCAGCAGGAGTCGTCTTCCTGCAAATGGTCGACGCGCTGCACCTCTTCCAGCTTGAGCAGCTGCTTGATGATCTGCTCAAGGATGGGTTCATCGCCCTGCACAATGATCGACATGCGGGAAACCTTGGGATCGGTGGTCGCAGATACGGTCAACGAATCAATGTTGTAGCCGCGGCGGCCGAACAGGCTGGACACGCGCGCCAGAACGCCCGCGTTATTCTGCACGATTACAGAAAGGATATATTTTTCCATTGTGTTTTCTCCTTTCTCAATCCGCCACGATATCGTCCACTGTGCCGCCAGCCGGAATCATGGGCAGTACGCGCTCATCCTTGTCGATGCGGCAGTCGATGAGCACCGGGCCGGTGCGCTGCAAAGCATCTGCCAGCGCCGCGCGCAGCTCCGCAATATTGGTCACACGGAAGCCGCGGCCGCCGAACGCATCGGCAAGCTTGATGTAATCGGTCTTGCGATACAGATTGGTCTGGGAATAGCGCTTTTCATAGAACATGGTCTGCCACTGACGCACATTACCCAGTACGTTATTATTCATAATGATCGTGATGATCGGCAGGTTATAGGTGACTGCTGTGCACAGCTCGTTCAGATTCATGTGGAACGAGCCATCGCCCGTGATATGGACAACCGTCTTATCTGGGAAGGCAACCTGCGCCCCCATGGCAGCACCATAACCAAAGCCCATCGTTCCCAGACCACCCGAGGTCAGGAAGTGACGTATCTTGCGGCAGCGGTTATACTGTGCCGACCACAGCTGATGCTGACCGACGTCGGTCGCAACGATCGCGTCGTCCCCGATCATGTCATACAGCGTGCGCAGCAGCTGGTGCGGGTGAATGACACTGTCGTCATCCTTGGGCACATAATCCAGCGTCTTGCGCCATTCTGCAATCTGCTCACGCCATGCAGTATGCTTTGCTTCTTTCACATATGGCAGCAGCGCTTCGAGGAAATTTTCCGCATCGCTGACCACCGAATAATCCACGCCGATGTTCTTGTTGATCTCAGCCGCGTCAATGTCGATATGGACAATCTTCGCCTTGGGGGCAAAGCGCCGCGGGTTGGTTGCCACACGGTCGGAGAAGCGCGCGCCGATGCAGATCAGCAGATCGCTGCGCTCGACCGCCCAAGCCGCCGAAACCGTTCCGTGCATACCGACCAGACCGAGGCTTAGCGGCTCGGTCTCCGGGATGCAGCCAATCGCCATCATGGTGTGCGCCGCTGGGATATCCGCCTTGCGCATGAGTTCGAGCAACGCCGCGCCCGCGTCCGCGGTTTCCACGCCGCCACCAAAATATATGATCGGGCGCTCAGCCTGCGCGATCATACCGGCAACCGTTTCCAGCTCCTCCGCTGTGACATCGTACGTTTCTTTTACTTCCACTTTGGGGGCTGGGATGTATTCACACTCCGCACTTGTGACATCCTTCGGAATGTCAATCAGCACCGGGCCGGGACGGCCGGACGCTGCAATACGGAATGCGCTGCGGATGGTATCCGCCAATTCCTCCACATGCCGCACGACAAAGTTGTGCTTGGTGATCGGCATGGTGATACCGGCGATATAAACCTCCTGAAACGAATCTCGACCGATCAGGCTCGTGCCGACGTTGCCGGTGATCGCAACCATCGGAATGGAGTCCATGTAGGCCGTTGCAATACCCGTGACCAGATTGGTCGCGCCCGGGCCGCTTGTTGCCAGACACACGCCAACCTTACCGGTTGCGCGCGCATAGCCATCGGCTGCGTGGGCTGCGCCCTGCTCATGGGCGGTTAAAATATGTCGAATGCGGTCGCTGTTTTTGTAAAGCGCATCATAGATATTGAGGACCGCGCCGCCCGGATAGCCGAAAATCGTATCGACCCCCTGCTCTACCAGCGCTTCCACCAAAATCTCAGAACCGTTCTTTACCATGCGAATCCGCCTCCTTTCCTCAAATCACAAAAATAAAAAAAGCCTCTGTCTCTACAAAGAGACAAAGACTATTCCTCTGCGGTACCACTCTTCTTGCCGCACTTCATGCATTGCATGCTGCGGCCACTCAGCTGATCCTTTAACGCAGATCACGCGGAACGCCTTACACAGGGCCCTGTTTCATCCCATTTCAGACGCTCGGCTCACGGAGGACTTTCGCACTTTCCTTCCTCCACCGCCTCGCACCACCCGGCGGCTCTCTCGTTTGGATTCCAGACGCTACTTTTCCGGTCATCGCCAACTTGCGTTGTTCAAAATGTAATTCATATTATAAATCTGCTCACAGCGATTGTCAACAACTTTTTCGCATTTTACTTTGTTAAATTCCTGACCAGGTATATTCTTCCGTTTTTGTGCCATACTACCGGTAAATCCCGATAGAAAAGAGGCCGAAAAATGGCAGTCCCTCTGCTTCGCACGCTCATATTATACTTTGCCGTCATCGCTGCGGTACGCCTGATGGGCAAACGCCAGATTGGTGAACTCGATCCGTCCGAACTGGTCATCACCATTCTGGTGTCCGATTTGGCTGCCGTTCCCATGCAAGATCTGGGTATCCCCATGTTTGCCGGGCTGGTACCCATCGCGACACTTATTGTCCTTGAGATCCTGCTCAGTTGGATTGCACTGAAAAGCCGTACCTTCCGGCGGCTGCTCAATGGTCAGCCTGCCATTATCATCCGCGGCGGACAGCTGGATATCCCCAAGCTGCGCGAAATGCGTCTGACCACCGATGAAATCATCGAGACACTGCGCAAACAGAATGTTGCCTCGGTGTCTGATGTGAAATATGGCGTGATCGAGCCGGACGGCACGCTGTCCGTTATCCTCAAACAGCCACAGCAGCCGGTCACGGCAGAAATGCTGGGCATCACGCCCAAGGATACCGGTCTGCCGCTGGTTGTCGTGTCCGACGGTCAGCTGGTGCGCCGTTCACTTCGGCTGCTGAAACTCGATCCCAAAGATATCGAAAACCGCCTGAGGAACCAAAGCCTTGCCGTATCCGACGTATTCCTGATGACGCTGGATGACTGCGGCAACAGCTTTATCCAAAGAAAGGAGAAACGCTGATATGCGGCGTCTTTGCATTGCCCTGCTGTTGCTGGCGCTTCTCATCTGGGGCAGCTGGTGGAGCCTGCATGCAGTGGAGCAGGTGACCGACCGCATTGTCCGCGAAATCGAAGCGGGCGATCTGGACAAGGCACACCAGCACTGGGACGACGCACAGCTTTTGCTCGGCTCCCTACTGCTGCATGATGAAATCGACCAGGCAGACCGTTTGTTTGACCGCGTGCTTGCCGCATACCAAAAAGACGAAAACTCGGAGGATTTTCTGCTCGACCGCACGGAACTGCTCGCTCAGCTCAACCACCTGCCCGATCTGGAATGCCCCAGCTTCATCAATCTGTTATGATTCCCTAAATTCTGCCCTGCAACTTTGTTGCTTTTGATATAGCATTTCCCTTTGATATGTGGTAGTATTGATTTGTAATTAGTAATTGATTCTAATAGTATAAGAAAGGGAGCTGCTCTATGAATAACGCCGCCTACAAAAAGCTCGATTATAGTCTTGCGCTGATCTCGACCGTGGCCGACGGCAAGAATTTCGGCTGCATCATCAATTCGCTGCATCAGGTGACCTCATCCCGTCCGCCGAAGTTTACGCTGTCCCTCAACAACGACTCGGCTACCAGCACGGCACTGAAAAAGAGCGGTATTGCTTCTGTTACCCTGCTTGCGCAGGACGCTGATGAAAAAATCGTCAACGAATTCGGTTATAAATCCGGCCGGGCGATCGACAAGTTCGCTTCGTTCCCGTTTGAAACCGACGCCAACGGCTGCCCCTTCCTCAAGGACGGTATGGTTTCGCGCCTGAGCCTGCGCGTAACTGAGACGGTTGCCATCGGTTCGTACACGCTGTTTATCTGCGAACTGACGGATGCCGAAGTGCTGGCAGACGGCGACTGCCTGACCGTAAAAGCGCTGGAAAACCGCGGCAAGGACGCGCCCCCCGCAGCGCCCGTTTATCACGAGGTAGGGCCGGATGCTGGCTGGAAATGCACCGTCTGCGGCTATGTCCGTCTGGATGAGTCCATCCCAGACGATTATGTCTGCCCGATCTGCCGCGCCCCGCGCAGCAAATTTGTCAAGCGTAGCGAAGCATGAATGCCATACCCATCCTTTTCCGCTCCTTTCAAAAAAAGGAGCGGTTTTCTTGTCTTTTAACCTTCCCTGTGCTATGATGAAGCAAAGGCAGGTGGAGTACTATGAAAAGCATCAAACCCGGCCGTGGCCCTTCCATGATGGGCGGCTTTGGCGCTGTGTTCGGCATCGTATTCGGCATTTTTTGGACCGTGCTTGCCGCATCCATGACACAGGGCTTTGGCCTTGTCGGCATCATCTTCCCGCTGTTCGGCGTACTGTTCATCATCATTGGCGTTGTCAACGCGGTTTACAACTTCAAGAACGCCACCAGCGAAAACCGCTATTCCGAATTTGACATCACGGATGATACCGAGGAACCTGACCCGCTCAACCAGCATTTTGGCGGCAAACCCAAGCATACGTCGAATGTTCCGCCGACCAGCAACTTCTGCCCTTATTGCGGCGCACCGGTGCAACATGATTTCGCTTTCTGCCGCAAGTGCGGCAAACAACTGCCAAAGGAGTAAAACCGATATGAAAAAAGTACTGTTTGTCAACGGATGCATCCGCGGAGCCAGCTCCCGCACCCTTCGTCTGGCGCAGCGGCTGATCCGCCAGATCCCGGACGCGGAAATCGAGGTGCTCGCTCTTCCTGCGCTGCACCTGACCCCCTATGACGCCAAGGATATCGCGGAACGCGATGCACTTTCCGCATCCGGTGCGTTCAGTCTGCCGTTTTTTGCCCTCGCAAACCAGTTCAAAAATGCAGATGCGGTTGTGCTGGCCTGCCCCTTCTGGGATCTGAGCGTACCATCGATGGTGCGCAATTATCTGGAACGCCTGTGTGTCACCGGTTTGACCTTCCACTACGGCAGCGATAACTATCCCGTGGGCGACTGCCGTTTGCAGCGGTTTGTCTATGTCACCACGCGCGGCGGTATTGTGGATAACACAGACCCCGTGCTCACGGACCACGCTTCCGCCTACCTGCGTTCGATCTGCAAGCTGCTCAGCCAAGGGCGTTTTGACACGCTTGCCGCAGAGGGGCTGGATATTGTCGGCAACGATGCGGAAGCACTACTCTGTGAGGCAGAAGCGCAAGCCGACCAACTCGCGCAGCACTTCTGGGAATAATCTCTTCGTATGAATGCAAAACCGCCGGAAATCAAGCTGGTTTCCGGCGGTTTTCTTTTGTTCTGTTTGCCAAACACTGCATCATTTTGGCAGTTTCTGCGAGCCCTCAAACGAATCTGCATGCACCCAGAACACCTCAGCCACAGACAGCGCAGCATCCGTATACGACCAGTCCCCACGACCGGTCTGATGCTTCATGATAATGTCAAAGCCGTGACGCTTTTCCTCGTTATTCTGCGCAAACTGTACGCTGCCGTATCCTACGACAGACGAAAATGCAAAGCTGTATCGGCAGGCCAGATCGCCTTCGCCAGTCAGACCCATTTCGGTATCCATCTCAAAGCAAACGCGCGGATCTGCGCGCAGCGCGTCGATCTTCTTGCCTTTAATGCCACTATGAAAATAGATTGTCAGTCCGCTCTCATCCCATGTATAACCAAAATTCAGCGGAATGACATACGGCATACCGTCTGCGGTCATCGCCAGACGGCAGGTTTTGCACGCCTGCAAAATCGGCTCGATATTTTCCCGTCCTGTGATTTCTCTATCTTTTCTGCGCATGATGATTTCACCTCTGCACCAGCATACCACGTTTTCCCAGCACAGGCAAGACAAAGAGGGCGCAAATGCGCCCCCTCCTGCATCATATGCGGGAACATGCCCACAATGCTGCGATCTGACCGGAAAGCCGGTCGTAAGACCATATTTTTTCGCTGCGCTTAACGCTGTTCGGATCACGCACCTCATACGTGCCATCTTCATCCCGTCCAGCCAGCACAATAAAGTGACCCTCGGTCGTAAAATCGCCCGGCAGCATCGAGCAGATCACCGGCTGGCCTGCATCCAGCGCTGCGTCGATCTGCGCCTTGTCCAGCGAAAGCTGGCGGCAGCTGATCCCGAATGCAGCAGAACCCTCACTCAGCAGTGACCAGCTTGTTCCCTGCCCCGGTATGTAATATCCATGCTCCGCAGCATAGCGTGCCACCCGATAAGGCGTGACCATGCTGTCCCCAGTCAGATATGCCGCCGCCATCGCCAAGCTGGTCGGCGCGCAGCCGCTAACCGCAATCGTGCTGCCGCCGTAATCCTGATATCCCCAGCGGCCATCCCATTGCAGCAGCAGTGGCACAGTATCCAGCGGTTCGGTCAGGCTTTCGGCAGGCGCATCTGCGTGATGCGCCGGATACCCCAGCACGAAATCCAGCGTTTCATGATTTCCTGCCAACAGCTCAAGTAGTTCGATCGGATAATTTTCCGGATGCTGCAAAATCTCGCCCGCGCGGCTATCGGTCAGCGAAAGCTGAAAAATTTCCGCCGCCGTTCCGCTTTTGACATCGACACCATCCAACTGCCAACGCAGCGCGGCAATACCGCCGATTGCAACACGCGGCAAAAACCAGACCGCAGCGCCCAGCACAAACAACACCATGAGCAGCCGGAACGGATGCCGGCGCTTGCGCGCCTTACGACGGGTGCGCCGCCGCGCAGGGCGGGGTGCGGTTCTTTCAGCAGTGGTCTGCACCTGTATGGTCGAATAGCGGGTCGTCATACTGTTCTCCCTTTCCCAGCTGTGCGTCAAACAGCTTGTTCTTAATGCATCCAGCATAGCAGAGGTTTCTTTTGATTTTGCAGCCAAAAATCTTAAGATTTCCGAAGCCTTGCGGGACACGTCAAATCGTTCTCACTCATAAAGAGTCAAAAAACCCCCGAATCGTTACAGCAAATCTGTAAATTTCGGGGGAAATTTTCTCCTCCTGCCAAAATACGTTTGACTACCCGTTTTTCTGACAGCAGCCATACGCAGTTCTATAAAGAACACGATGCGGGAAAGGGATTTGTTCTGTTGTAAAATCAGGTGTTATGGTCGGAAACGTGGAACTGCTTGAGGTTGCCGATCTTTTCCGCGCGCTTATCCATCTCCACGCATACGTCCTCAAGCGTCACGCCGCATTCGTTCATCATGACCATCATGTGATAGAATACATCGTTGATCTCGCCGACAAGTTCAGCCTTATCACCGTTTTTGGCGGCGATGATCGTCTCCGCGCACTCCTCGCCCACCTTTTTGAGGATCTTGTCCAGACCCTTTTCAAACAGATAGCAGGTATAGGAATTCTCCTGCGGCTCCGCGCGGCGCTGCGCGATGACCGCCTCCATCTGTTCAAACGAATTCACGTCATTCGTCCTCCTTCTCGTTTTTCTTCGGTCACTGCCGCTTGGTAATCAGCATCACCAGCACCGCGATCAGCGCAATCGCCACAACCGCACCGGCCAAAAAGCACACCACGGTCACCAAAGGGAACGCCATCACGCCTGCTCCTCCTTTTCCCACAAAGTGGTATAGAAACAGGTGCGGTTGCCCGTATGACAGACCGGTCCCTTGGGTATGCCGACATAAATCAAGGTATCATCGTCGCAATCGGACAATATCTTGCTGACAAAAATAAAATTGCCCGAAGTCTCGCCCTTATTCCACAGCTTCTGCCGCGAGCGCGAGAAAAACCACGCCGTGCCGGTGTCCATCGTCAGCTGCAAGGCTTCCTCATTGGCATACCCCAGCATGAGCACCTCGCCGGTTCGCTCATCCTGACAAATCACCGGAATCAGCGGCGCTTTGACAAAAAATTTGCTCAAATCCATCTCTTACAACCTCACCGGAATGCTTTTTTCATTCAGATGCGTCTTGACCTGCCCTACCGTCAGCTCGCCATAGTGAAACAAGCTGGCGGCAAGTGCTGCGTCGCAGCCCGTTTTCTCGAACACCTCAGAGAAGTGCTCCAATGAGCCGCAGCCGCCAGACGCAATCACCGGGATACCAACTGCGTCAACCACCGCGCGCGTCAGCTCGAGGTCAAAACCAGACTTGGTACCGTCCTTGTCCATCGAGGTCAGCAAAATCTCGCCCGCGCCGCGCTCATAGACTTCGCGCGCCCATGCGACCGCATCTATGCCGGTCGGTGTGCGGCCGCCCGCGACGTAAACCTCAAAGCCCGAAGGCGTTTTGCCTGTTTTACGGCCATCAATCGCAACGACCACGCACTGACTGCCGTATTTCTCCGCAGCAGCATCCACCAGACTGGGGTTTTTCACCGCCGCCGAATTGACTGAAATCTTATCCGCGCCCGCGCGCAGGATGTCACGGAAATCGTCCACCGTGCGGATGCCGCCGCCGACCGTGACCGGCACGAACACCTCGCGGCAGGTGCGGCGCACCACGTCCGCAATCGTGTCACGTCCGTCGCTAGTCGCCGTAATATCGAGGAAGACGATCTCGTCCGCGCCCTCCTGCGAATAGAATTTCGCCAGTTCCACCGGATCGCCCGCGTCACGCAGTCCGACGAAATTGACCCCCTTGACCACCCGACCGTCCTTGACGTCCAGACAAGGGATAATGCGTTTGGCCAGCATCATTCGGCCTCCTTGATCGCAGCGGGCAGATCAAGCTTGCCCGTGTAGACCGCTTTGCCTGCAATGGCCGCGTCAATGCCTAGCCGCTTGAGCTGACGGATATCATCCAGCGTCGACACACCGCCCGACGCCGCGATACGGCAGGACACAGTCGCGCGCAGCGCTGCAAGCTGATCGAAGTTCGGACCGGCAAGCATGCCGTCCTTGTCAATATCGGTGAAAATGATGGTTTTCACACCGTAGGATTCCATCCGCTCGGCAAACGAAATGTAATTTTCGCCGCTGTCGCCCAGCCAGCCGTCCGTGCGTACGGTTTCCGACTTCGCGTCAATGCCGACGGCAATCTTATCGCCGTATTTCTTGACTGCTTCCGCCACAAACTGCGGGTTGCGCACTGCCGCCGAACCAATGATGACGCGCTTGACACCAAGCGCCAGCACCGCTTCAACATCCTGCATCGTGCGGACGCCGCCGCCCAGTTCGACTGTCGCACCGGTCTCACGGATGACCCGCTCGACCACGTCATAATTGGCATGCGAGCCATCCTTCGCCGCGTCCAGATCGACCATATGGATCATGGTTGCGCCCGCGGCCATGAACTTGCGTGCGGTCTCTACCGCGTCCTCGGCTACCTTGTGCACGGTATCATAATCGCCCTTTTTTAAGCGCACACACTGTCCGTCTTTCAAATCAATCGCCGGAATAACCTTCATTTGTCCACCTCCGTCAGTTTTGCAAAGTTTTGAAGCATACGCAGTCCTACTTTTCCGCTTTTTTCCGGATGAAACTGGCAGCCAAACAGATTGCCGCGCGCCACCATGGCGGGCACGCGCGCACCGTAATCAGTCACAGCGGCAAGATCGTCCGCCTGCGCGGGACACGCCATAAAACTGTGCACAAAATAGACATAATCGCCGCTGCTGATCCCCTGGGTCATTGCGTTGGGACGCACAATATCCAGCGCATTCCATCCGATTTGCGGCAGCTTGAGTTCGGTTCGGATGCGCTCAATCCGACCGGGCAACAAGCCAAGCCCCTTACACAGCCGCACCTCGTCCGACTCCTCAAACAGCATCTGCATGCCGAGACAAATGCCGAGAAACGGCTTTTCTTGCGCCGCACGCAGCACCGCATCGGTCAGTCCCGAAGCATGCAGCGCGTCCATTGCATCAGGGAACGCACCCACGCCCGGCAAAATCACACCGGAAGCCTGCTCAATGACCGCAGGCGTATCCGCGACCTTGTTGTCATAGCCCAGAAAATCCAGCGTGTTATGCACGCTCATCAGATTGCCTGCGCCGTAGTCTACAATTGCGATATACCCCATCACAGTACTCCCTTTGCACTTAAAACGCCGCCGCCTGTCACCGTGACCGCCTGCCGCAGCGCCCGCGCAAGCGCCTTGTACAGCGCTTCAGTGATATGATGCGCATTTTCGCCGTATTCGGCCTTGAGGTGCAGCGTCAGCCCGGCGTTTACGCTAAGCGCGCGCATGAATTCAACCGTCAAACAAGTGTCATACTGCCCGCACATCGGCTGCGGCACGGGGGCATCGAACACCAGATACGGACGGCCCGAAATATCAAGCGCGCAAAAGCCAAGTGCTTCATCCATCGGCACAAATGCCTGACCGAAACGTGCAATGCCAGCCTTGTCACCCAAGCACTGCGCAAGCGCCTGCCCGAGCACAATGCCGCAATCCTCGACCGTGTGGTGCCCGTCGACTTCCAAATCACCCTTGCATTGGAGCGTCAGGCCAAAGCCACCATGTACGGCAAAGGAATTGAGCATATGGTCGAAAAAGCCGATGCCGGTGTCGATCTTACGTTCGCCGCCGTCCAGATCGAGCGCAAGCGTAATATCGGTTTCCTTGGTTTTCCGTGTGATCTCAGCCTTTCGCATCGTCTTTCACCTCCGCAAAGCGCACCGCGACCGAGTTGGCGTGCGCGTCCAGATGCTCACTCTGCGCGAGCGCAATGATATCCTGCGCATAGCTTTCCAGCGCGTCGCGCGTGTATTCGATCACGCTGGTTTTCTTCAAAAACGTGTCGGTCGAGAGCGGCGAGAAGAACCGCGCTGTCCCCGAGGTCGGCAGCACATGGCAGGGGCCTGCCATGTAGTCGCCAAGCGGCTCAGGCGCATACTGTCCGAGGAAGATTGCGCCCGCGTTGTGCAGATACGGCAGCCACTCGCGTGGATTTGCCGTCACGACCTCCAGATGTTCGGGTGCGACCACATCTGCCATCTTGCATGCGTCCCTCAAATCGTCAAACACGATCGCACAGCCATAATTCGCCACACTCTCTTTGACGATATCCCAACGCGGCAGTTCCTTTGCCTGACGCTCCATTTCGCACGAAATCGCCTGCGCCTGTGCCATCGAGTCGGTCAGCAGAACAGCCGAAGCCAGACGGTCGTGTTCGGCCTGACTCAGCAGGTCAGCTGCAACCCAAGTCGGGTTTGCGGTGTGGTCGGCAATCACCAGCACCTCGGAGGGGCCTGCAATCATGTCGATATCCACTGTGCCAAAGGCCAACTTTTTCGCCGCCGCAACAAAGGCATTGCCCGGGCCGACGATTTTATCCACCTGCGGGATAAAACCCGCACCGTAGGTCAGCGCGGCGATTGCCTGCACGCCGCCGATCGCGATAACGGTATCCACGCCCGCGATTTTCGCCGCTGCAAGCACTTCATTGGACAGGTTTTCGGTCGGCGGCGTGACCATAATCAGCTCACCCACGCCTGCAACCTTAGCGGGTATCGCATTCATCAGCACGCTTGACGGATATGCCGCCGTACCGCCCGGCACATACAGGCCGACGCGCGCGAGCCCGCGCACGGTCTGACCGAGCACTTCGCCCTCCGATCGTTTCCATTCCCACGACTTGGCGAGCATCTGCTCATGGTAGTCACGGATGTTGGCCGCCGCTTTTTCGAGCGCGGCAATCAGTTCAGGCGAACAAGCCGCGTAAGCCGCGTCCAACTGCGCAGACTCGATGATATACGGCTCTCTTTTATCGAATTTCTCCGCATATTCACAGACCGCGTCCCAGCCGCGCACCTGCACATCGTCCATAATGGCGCGGACAGTCTGCTCGATATCGCCGCGCGCACCCGCCGCACGCGCTTTCATCTCACGAATGACGGTCTGCTCGGCCTGTCCATCCGCGAGCACGGTTTTCAAAAACATATTATCCCTCCAAACCGCTTTCCAGATCGGAAATCACCTGCTGAATGGCGGCTTTCTTCATCTTCGCGCTTGCCAGATTGACGATCACACGCGCGGAAATGGGCGCGACATCCTCGATGACCTCAAGGCCGTTTTCCTTGAGCGTTGTGCCGGTCTCCACAATATCCACGATCGCGTCCGCGAGTTCCAGCAGCGGTGCAAGCTCGACTGAACCTTCAATCTTGATGGTTTCCACGTCCATGTTCTTCTTGTTGAAAAACGCCTTGGTGACCGCCGGATACTTGGTCGCAATGACTGGGGTCTTGTAGCCGCCGTACACATCCTTGCCCTTTTTGGTCGCAAGCGCAAAACGGCACTTACCAAAGCCGAGATCGACCATCTCGTAAAAACTGCCGCCCTTTTCCATGATCGTATCCTTACCGACTACACCCATGTCGCACACGCCATGCTCGACATAAGTAATCACGTCCGCCGCCTTGGCCAGCACGATTTCCACGCCCGCATCCGGCAGAGTGAAAATCAGCTTGCGCGAACCGGCTTCCAGCTCGGAAATGTCATAGCCCGCCGCTTTGAGCAGCGAAAGCGTTTTCTTTTCCAGACGCCCCTTGGTCAGTGCAATGCGCACGGTATCGCGGCGGGTCGCCGCCTCGGGACGTGCAGCGCCCTGCAAGCTGTCCGCAATGCGCTCCACGTCAATGCCGAAACCACCTGCCGGCAGATCCTTACCGAATTTGGCACACAGTGCATTATATCGTCCGCCAGACAAAATCGCCGCGCCCGCGCCGCCGATATAGCCACGGAACATCACGCCGGTGTAATAATCCATCTCATGCACCAGACCGAGATCGATCATAATGCGATTGCCGTAGCCCGCCGCATCGAGTGCCTGATACAGCCGGCGCAGGTAGGACACCGCGCCCAGCACGCGCACGTTACCGGTCAGTGCCTCGACCTGATCCAGCACCTCCACGCCGCCGAACAGCTGCGGCATCGCACCCAGCGCCTTGGCGGCAGGACGCTCGCCGTAAGGCGCCAGCGCATCACCCAACGCCGCAAAGGACTTGTTTTCGATCAGACGGCGGATACTCTCTGCCGTCTGCACATCTACGCCCAATTCTTCGATCAGCGCCTTGTAGATCTCGGCATGGCCGAGTTCAATGCGGAAATTGTCCACACCTGTGCCGGTCAGAGCACCAAAGGCTGCCGACAGAATATCCTGATCTGCTGCAAGGCCGTCCGCACCAATCAGCTCGGCGCCGACCTGTAGAAATTCACCCTTGTGCCCGTGCCCGCCCACGACCGAGCGGAACACCTTTTGACTGTAATACAGCCGCACGGGCAGCGCCGCGTCATCCAGACGGGTCGCCGCAACGCGGGCAATCGGCGTGGTATTATCCGGACGCGCAACGCAGATACGTCCCGACCGGTCGATGATTTTGAGCATATTCTCCTGATCGAGCTCAGGGTTTGCCTGCGCAAATACATCGAAATACTCGACCGCAGGCGTAATGATCTCACTATATCCGCACCCCTCCAGCGCAGTGCGCACAGCACGCTCGGTCTGCCGCAGCACACGGCAGGACGCGAACAGCAGATCGCGTGTACCCTCAGGGGTGGAAATCCGAAAACGGTTCATGGCCGCAAAACTCCTTTATCGCTTTATCGCGTTAAAATAATACCATACCTGTATCCCACCTGTCAACCCCTGTTTTTACGGATGACCATATCGCGATAGGTTGCGCCGTCCTGCACGACGGTAAGCCGCCCAGCCGCTCCCAGTGCACGGACACGGGAAAAAATCAGCATATCACTGACCCGATTGCCTGCTTCATCGAGCTTGGCCAGCGCCCGGCCCACGGTCAGTGCAGCACGGCTTTTTTCCTCCTCCGGTACGCAGGACAGGATGATCTCATCATAAAAATCCTCAGAAACCGACTGCACTTTGCCGTCAACCATAGCGCGCAGCGGCGCATTTTCCTCCTGCATGCGCTTCCATTCTGTCAAAAGGGCGGCTTGTTCGGTCTGGGTCAGCTGACGACGGCGTTTGTAGAAATAAGGAACAATATTAGGCGACATCTCACCCACTGTTGAAAAACAAGCCATTCCTTCGCGCGGCGACTGCTCGACTCGTTTCTGCAAACTACGCTGCTCGATCCACGCCGCATACCGACGCAGTATGCATTGGGGCATGAGACGCAGCAAAGCATTCGTCACACGACTGTCTGTGATCACGCCGACTACAGATGTGCTGCGCACCCGTTTGTTTGCCAAGGCGACCTCTCGTGCTGGAATCCAGCCAACCTCAGCTGCCCAAATCGGAATCTGCTTTTGATACAGACGACTGACCACATACCGCAGACCGCACTGCTCAAGCGCATTTCCACCCGCATACCAGATGACCGCCTCGTCAACCTCATCCAATCGGTCGATCACTTCCCAGTGCCGCGCCTGATATTCTGTCTGCCATGCCCCGTCCAATTCGGGATCGCCGCGCCACGGTGTCACTATGTCCGCGCGCGCGGCGCGGTCGGTCACGTCCCGAATATCGCCTTGTGAATAATCGTCTGAAAGCGCAAGAATATGCTCTGCCTTCATTTCGACATCAAGCGATCTGCATGCCTCTGTCAAGCATCCCTTTGCGCTGTCCCCAAAGCAAATCCAGTACAAAGTCATGCACCTCCGCTGTAATGCTCAGCCAGCTCGATCACCTTGTCCAGAAAGCTTTCCTCGCCCATGGTATTGAGCTTCCAAAACATTGCCTGACTGCCGCCCGAAGTGATCGCCGTCAAGAACAGGCGGTTCCCCTGCCCAGCCAACGTCAGGTTCAGGCTCACACGGTTGCTGCCCGTCCAGCTGAAGCGTTCAAATACACGCACGGCCACGCGCACGCCTTCCGCTGTCCAGTCACTGCCGTCCTCATAAGAGGCCGATGCGCTGCCATTCATGATGCCATCAAACAGATAGTCCAGAAATGCGTCAAAATCGCCGGTCAAATGCTTTTCGTACTTTGCCATACAGGGTCCCTCCTTCTATTCCATGCTGATTATGCAAACAGCGAAATCTGTGTTGTCTTGGGCATAGAACCCAATGCGCCGATCTGGTCAAGCAGTTCCACGACCGCTTTGGATGCCTTGGGGCAGCGTACGGTCAGTTCCTCCGCCGAGAGGAATTTGCCGTTTTTGCGCTCCTCTACAATGTTCTGCGCCGCCTGTTCGCCGATGCCGGGCATCGAAGTAAACGGCGGGATCAGTCCGTTTTCGGTTACCAGAAAAGTCGTCGCATCCGACGCGTAAATATCCATCGGCTCAAAAACAAAGCCGCGGCGGTAAAACTCATGGCAGACCTCAAGCGTGGTGGACATTTCCTTTTCTGCTGCGGTGATTGTCTTTTCCTTTTCCTTGACCGCCAGCTCACGCAGCTTATCCTGCACGACCTTATCGCCCTTAATCATGCAGGAAGCGTCAAAGCCCTTGGCGCGCACCGAAAAATACGCCGAATAGAATGCAAGCGGTCGATGCACCTTAAACCACGCGATGCGGAATGCCATCATAACGTATGCAACCGCGTGCGCCTTGGGGAACATATACTTGATCTTCTTGCACGAATCAATGTACCAGTCGGGCACGTTCTGCTCACGCATCGCGCCCTCCATTTCCTCGGTTAAGCCCTTGCCTTTACGCACCGATTCCATCGTCTTAAACGATAGCTTGGGCTGTACGCCCTGCAAGATCAGATAGTTCATAATATCATCACGGCAGCAGATACAGCCGGACAGCGGAATGCCCTTGCGTACCAATTCGGCTGCATTGCCCAGCCATACGTCCGTGCCGTGCGACAGGCCGGAAATCGAAACCAATTCGGCAAAGGTGGAAGGATGCGTCTCCTTGACCATGCCGCGCACGAACTTGGTACCGAACTCCGGCACCGCAAGACAGCCGAGATCACCCAGAATCGGGTCGGTGTCTGGATTTTCGCCCGTGTACTTGAGTGCCTTGCACGAATGGAACAGGCTCATGGTGTCCGGATCGTCGAGCGGGATCTCCTGCGCGTTGACACCGGTCAGGCTCTCCAGATGCTTAATCATGGTCGGGTCATCGTGTCCCAGCTCATCGAGTTTCAAGAGGTTCGCGTCGATCGAGTGATATTCAAAATGGGTGGTGATGATGTCCGAATCCGGGTCGTCCGCCGGATGCTGCACCGGACAGACATCGTAAATCTCAATTTCCTTGGGCACTACAACGACACCGCCGGGATGCTGGCCGGAGGTGCGGCGCACACCGGTGCAGCCCGCCGCAAGGCGGTTTTCCTCCGCGCGTGAACACTCAATACCGCGCTCGTCCATGTATTTTTTGACATAGCCGTAGGCGGTTTTTTCCGCAACCGTGCCGATGGTGCCTGCGCGGAACACATGATCGTGCCCGAAAATCTCGCCCGTGTAATAATGGATACGCGACTGGTACTCACCCGCAAAGTTCAGGTCGATATCGGGCACCTTATCGCCCTCAAATCCCAAAAACGTCTCAAACGGAATATTGAATCCCTGCTTGGTCAGGGGCTTGCCGCAATTCGGACAGATTTTGTCCGGCAGATCGACGCCGCAGGAGTATTCCTCGTGCCACTCGACATATTTGTCATCCGGGCACAGATAATGCGGCGCAAGCGAGTTTACCTCGGTGATATCCGACATAAACGCCGCCAGCGACGAGCCGACCGAACCACGCGAACCGACCAGATAGCCGTCTGCGAGCGACTTGGTCACCAGCTTCTGCGCGATGATGTACATAACCGCGTAGCCGTTGCCGATGATCGAGTTCAGCTCGCGGTCAAGCCGCGCCTGCACCATTTCAGGCAGCGGGTCGCCGTAAATGCGCTTCGCCTTTTCGTAGCACATGTTGCGCAGATCGTCCTCACATCCGTCGATGTGCGGCGGGTAGTTCTCCTTCGGCACAGGACGAATCGCATCGCACATGTCCGCAATCATATTTGTATTCTCGACCACAACCTCATACGCGCGATCCTCGCCAAGATAGGAAAACTCCTTGAGCATCTCATCGGTCGATTTGAAATACAGCGGTGCCTGATTGTCTGCATCGCCAAAGCCCTGCCCCGCCATCAAAATGCGACGGAAGGCTTCATCCTCCGGCTCGAGGAAGTGCACGTCTCCGGTTGCGCAGCAGGGTTTTCCTAATTCGTCGGCCAGCCGCAAAATGTCCCGGTTCCAGTCGCGCAGCTGTTCATCGTCCTTCGCCATGCCCTTGGCAACCATAAACTGGTTGTTGCCGATTGGCTGAATTTCCAGATAATCATAAAAGGATGCAAGCCGCTTGAGGTCATCCCACTCCGCGCCGTTTGTCAGCGCGCGGAACACCTCGCCCGCCTCGCACGCCGAACCGAAAATCAGTCCCTCGCGATGACGGATCAGTTCGGAACGCGGCATGATCGGGCGCTTATTGTAATATTCCAGAAAGCTCTTGGAGATCAGCTGATACAGATTGCGCAATCCCGCCTGATTCTTTACCAGAATAATAAAGTGATACCGCGGCAGGTTTTTCAGCTTATTCTTGCGGTCGGTTGTCGCAGCGAGATCCGGGTTGATATCCGCCGTGGTCACCGCATGCAGTTCATCTTTCAGCCGCGCAAGCAGCTTTACGAAAATGCGCCCCAGCACGGCCGCATCCTCGCTCGCGCGGTGATGCTCAAACGGGCCGACCGCCAGTTCTTTCGCCAGAATATTCAGCTTAAACTTATGCAGATGCGGCAGCATCAGGCGGCTCATCTCCAACGTGTCAATGGCGGTAAAATCCCGCTCGATTTCCAGCCGCTTACAAGCCGTGCGCAAAAAGCCCATATCAAAGCCCGCGTTATGCGCGACGAGCGGATATTTTCCCTCGCCCGCCCATGCAAGAAACTTCGGCACGGCTTCGGCAAGCTCGGGCGCATCCGCGACCGTCTCGTCCGAAATACCGGTCAGCCTAGTGATTTCCTCGGGAATGGGCTTGTGCGGGTTGACGTATGTCTGGAAGCTGTCCTGAATCGCACCGTCCACGATGCGCACCGCCGCAATCTCGGTGATTTCCTCGCTGGCAGGGTTGAGTCCGGTCGTCTCAAGGTCAAAAACGATAAATGTACCGGTCAGCGGCTCGGTCGACTTGCCGCGCACGACCGAAAGCGTGTCCTCATCGTTGATATAATACGCTTCGATGCCGTAAATGATCTTCATATCCCCGATGATGCTTTTCTGCTTGCCCTC
Source organism: uncultured Agathobaculum sp. (assembly GCF_944380975.1). GTDB lineage: Bacteria > Bacillota > Clostridia > Oscillospirales > Butyricicoccaceae > Agathobaculum. Next base: position 96,641 of record NZ_CALWJK010000004.1, read on the forward strand.
CTGCGCATGCAGCGCTTCGGGGAACGCCTGCGCCACGCCGTGGTCGGTGATCGCCATCGCACGGTGCCCCCACTGCGCCGCGCGGCACAGCAGTGCCGCAGTCGAGGTCATGCCGTCCATCGCGCTCATGTTGGTGTGCAGATGCAGCTCGACACGCTTCATCCCCTCAGCCTTGTCCTGCCGCACGGGCTTTTTCGCCTTGACGATACCGGTCGGCTCCAAAAACATTTCTTTGGCATAAGAGTCATACACCATTTTGCCCTGCACCGTGCAATACAGACCGTTTTTGATCTTGGAAGCAGTGTCGCCCGCCTTATCCGCGGCAAGGAACTTGGAAACGCGCACGGAATTCGTGCGATCGGTCATGTCAAAGGCGATCTTCACATAATCCTTGCCGGTTTTCTTGCTGTGAATATCCTTATTGTCGGTAAAGAACACCTCACCCTGGATGGTGACCATGTCATATGCCGCAATCGCCTCATTGACCGAGATGATCGGGTCCTGTATGAGCTTGCCAAAAATCAAATCATCCTCGCGCACCTTTTCCGTGCGCGGGCGCTGATAGCCGGTGTGCTCTTGTTTCGGTGCGGGACGCGGCTTTTTCGGTTTCGGCTCAGCGGGTGCTTCCGTAGCCGCCTGCTCAATGGCTTTTTGCAAAATCTCTTCACGCGGCGGCGCGTCAGATGCCGGTACGAAGTCGCAGACTTCCGCCCGCACGGCATGCACCGGACAGGGTGTGCCCAGCTCGCGCAGAATACGCGCTTCCAGATGACGCAGCGCATTTGCAAAATGGCGCTCGCTGACCTCGTCCATCGGGATTTGCAGCGCGCCGTCCGCATAGCGCCACTTGCCGCAGTCGAGCAGCCCGCGCGCGGACGGCATACGAAACGCCATATCCTCATATAGCGAATGGATGTACTCTGCCGTCAAGCCATCCGACATCGTATAGCGCGGCTCGATGCACACACGGCTCAGACCGTATTGCTTTGCGATCTGTTTTTCCGCTTTGGCAAGCGTCTTGCGGCTGACGACCTGCTTCAGGTCGAGCTCCACCACCATTACCGTGTTATTATCCCCAAACGCGAGAGAACGCACCTCGCCTGAGGCGAGGTGCTGTTCTTCCGCAAGCAATTTACAGTTTTGAAATAAGTCTATCAGTTTGCCAGCCAATTTGACCGTTCCTCCGGATTATGCTTCGAAATGCTCTATCATGTCCATCAGCTCGTCCACCAGCTGCTCCTGCGGCACCTTTTTGATGATTTCTCCCTTACGGAAGATCAAACCGACGCCGTCGCCGCCTGCGATACCGAAATCGGCCTCGCGCGCTTCCCCCGGCCCGTTGACCGCACAGCCCATCACAGCCACCTTGAGCTTTTTGCCGTGGATGTTCATGCAGCGCTGCTCGACCTCCTTGGCAATGCCAATCAAGTCGATGCGGGTGCGCCCGCAGGTGGGGCAGGAAACGACGTTGATGCCGTCCTCCGCGCAGCCGACTGCCTTCAAAATGGCCTTTGCCGCGTAAATCTCCTTGACCGGATCGTCCGTTAAGGAAACGCGGATGGTGTCGCCCACGCCGAGTGCGAGCAAGCCGCCGATGCCTGCCGCAGACTTAATCGTGCCCATGTACTCAGTACCCGCCTCGGTCACGCCGAGGTGCAGCGGATAGTTCGTCTTTTCGTGCGCCAGCAGATACGCCTGCATGGTATACGGCACGGAGGACGACTTGATCGAAATACAAATATCGTCAAACCCGCAGTCATTCAGCAGGCCAACGTGATACAGCGCGGATTCCACCATCGCCTCAGGCGTCGGGCCGCCGAACTTTTCGAGAATATGTTTTTCGACTGAACCCGAGTTGACGCCGATGCGGATCGGGATCTTGCGCTCCTTTGCCGCCTGCACAACTGCATGCACGCGATCCGCTCCGCCGATGTTGCCGGGATTGAGCCGGATTTTATCCACGCCCGCCTCAATCGAGGCGAGCGCAAGCCGGTAATCAAAATGGATATCCGCTACAACCGGAATCGGCGAGTTTGCGCAGATTTCTTTGAGTGCTTCCGCCGCCTGTGCGTCCGGCACGGCGCAGCGCACAATATCGCAGCCCGCTTCCGCGAGCGCATGAATCTGCGCCAGCGTCGCTTTTGCGTCGCGCGTATCTGTGTTGGTCATGGACTGCACCGCGATCGGTGCGCCGCCGCCAATCGGCACATCCCGCACCAGGATCTGCTTGGTCTGTTTCACGTTCCTGTACCTCCCATGATGATGCGTAAAATATCCTGTCCTGTCACATAAACCATCAACGCCAAGAGCAGCATCAACCCTGCCGCATGGATATATCCTTCATACTTGGGCGGCACCGGCTTACGGCGCACCGCTTCAATGAAAAGGAACAGCAGCCGTCCGCCGTCCAACGCGGGCAGCGGCAGCAGATTCATCACGCCCAGATTGATCGAAATAAATGCAACCAGCTGGAAGAATGAGATCATGCTGTATTTCGCGGTGTCTGCCATGACCTCGGCTACGCCCACCGGCCCGGAAAGCTGGTCGACACCGACCTGTCCGGTGACCAGCATGCCAAGGCTGGCCCAGACCATACGTGCATAACTCACCGAAGTGCGTACCGCCATACTGAGACGCAAGCCAATACTGTTCGGCTGCTCTGCAAAGGTCAGACCGATCATTTTGCGGCCGTCTCCCGCATCAATCGTTGCTTCCAGCTTGACGGCAGGCAGCGTGATTTTCTCACCATCCCGGCGCACAACGACCTCATAGGTGGTATCCTCGCCGCGTGCAAGCGCAACCTCAAAATCGCTGCGCAGCAGGATTCTGTATCCATCCACCTTGAGGATCTCGTCCCCGGCCTGAAGACCGCCTTCTGCCGCAGCCGTGCTTGCCGGGTCAACCGAAGCAAGCGTCGCCACAATATAGCCGCCGTCCGGGCCGTTGGGTCGCATGACTGCCAGCACAATCAGAAAACCGACGAGGAAATTCATCAGCGCCCCCGCGGCCACGATCAGCATACGGCGCGGCAGGCTTGCCTTACCGAATGCATGCTCGTTTTCGCTTTCGCTGTCCTCGCCTTCCATGACGCAAGCGCCGCCAAACGGCAAAAGCTTCAAACAATACACCGTGCCGTGATACTGCTTTTTCAGCAGCGTTGGCCCCATACCGATCCAAAACTCATTGACTTGTACCCCGCCGCGCTTGGCCGTGATAAAATGCCCAAATTCATGCACGATAACCAGCATGCCAAACGCCAGAATGGCAAGTATGATTTGCAGCAAAACACTTCTCCTCTCACAGGGTAAAACAAATTCGCTTTATGACAATACGATCTCCCGTGCCGCACGGTCAGCCGCAAGCACATCATCGAGCGTCACGCTACTGCGGTACGCAATCGCATCCAGCGCCTGTGCCACCCGCTCGGCAATCTCCGTAAAACCGATGCGGCCTTCCAGAAACAACCCGACCGCTGCTTCGTTTGCACCATTGAGCACCGCACCGCGATCGCCCTTGCGTGCCGCCGCCTGACGCGCAAGATTCAGCGCCGGGAATGCTTCGTAATCCGGTGCATAGAAGGTCAGCTTTGCCGCTTCCGCCAACGACAAACGCGGCACCTTACAGGCCACGCGGGCGGGATAAGTCAGCGCATACTGGATCGGCAGCCGCATATCGGGTAAGCCAAGCTGCGCGATCATCGCACCGTCGGCAAATTCGACCGCGGAATGCACGATGCTTTCCCGATGGATGACGATTTCGATATCCTCGGGCGACATGTCGTACAGCCACATCGCCTCGATCAGTTCCAGTCCCTTGTTCATCATGGTCGCCGAGTCGATCGTGATTTTCGCGCCCATTGACCAGTTCGGGTGCGCGAGGGCCTGCTCGCGCGTGACCGACCGCATTTCCGCAGCTGTTTTTCCAAAAAACGGGCCGCCTGATGCGGTCAGGATGATTTTGGCAAGCGGATTGCCGTGTGCGGCCTGCGCACACTGGAAAATCGCCGAATGCTCGGAATCGACCGGCAGAATTTTCACGCCCTTTTCCCGCGCCGCGCGCATGACCAACTCACCCGCACACACGAGCGTTTCTTTGTTCGCCAAGGCGATATCCTTGCCCGCGTCAATGGCTGCCAGTGTCGGCAGCAGACCGACCATGCCGACCACCGCGGTCACCACGATATCCGCACCGCTCTCTGCCGCGCAGGCGGTTAAGCCGTCCATACCGCTCAATACGCGAATATCCGTATCCGCAAGCTTGACCTTGAGGTCGCGCGCTGCTGCTTCGTCAAACGCACACACCATCTTCGGATGCAATGCACGCGCCTGCTCTTCGAGTAAGTTTATGCGCCGATTCGTCGTCAATGCGACAACTTCGGCATCAATCGAGGGCAAAATATCGACCGTTTGCGTACCGATCGACCCGGTCGACCCTAAAATCGCAATTTTCTTCATAAAACACACCTTTACCAAAGGATCCGGAACAGAATCTCCGCGAACGGAGCAACAAACAACACGCTGTCAAAGCGGTCAAGCACGCCTCCGTGTCCCGGAAAAATATGGCCATAATCCTTGATGCCGGTCTGCCGCTTGATAACCGAGAAGGACAGGTCGCCGATCTCGCCCAGCACAGCGCCCACGCCGCCCAGTACAGCCGCTGCCCACAGCGGCATCTCCAGACCCAGCGTTGCATTCAGCAGCAGCGCGAAAAGCAATACCAGCACCGCTCCGCCGATTACGCCGCCGACTGCACCTTCCACGGTTTTTTTCGGGCTGACGACTGGTGCAAGCTTATGCTTGCCGAAAAACATGCCGGCAAACAGCGCACAGGTATCTGCGCCCCACGCCGCAAGCAGCTGCAGGAGTACGATGAACTGTCCTGCGCGCAGGTTGGTTTCCCCGATGGGCGGTAGAAAATCCATCTGGTAGATACGCAGCAGGCTGAGCATGAGATACGGCACCAGCAGCGCGCCGAAAAAGCCCCAAGAAACCTGTGCGGCGTTCATCCGTTCGTGGAACCGCAGCTCGATAGCAAACGAACCAATCAGCAGCACGAAAATCAGACCCTGCACCACATCAATCAGATCCAACGGCAAAATATCAAAATGCCCGATGGCCAGCCCCAGCGAAACCAGCAGGCACAGCAGCAGCTCCAGCCGGTTATGCACCAGTTTGGTAGAGCCGAGCACTTCATACGTCGCCAGCACACACAACGCCGCGATTGCCAGTTCCAAAATGATAGACGGAAATACATACAGCGCAAGCAACACCGCGATAAAGCCGACTACGCCAAACAACACTCTTGCTTTCATAGCATTACACCTCGCTCTGTCTGTTTATACGCCGCCAAACCGGCGATTGCGCTTGTTAAACGCATCGATCGCCGCGTCCATATCGGTCGTTTTGAAGTCCGGCCACAACACATCGGTAAAATAATACTCCGCATAGGCCGACTGCCATAACAGGAAATTCGAGGTGCGGATTTCGCCGGAAGGACGGATGATCAGATCCGGGTCCGGCATGTGTGCCGTATACAGATGCGCGCCGATCGTCTCCTCGGTGATGTCCTCGGGCGTCAACGCACCGCTTTTCACCTGCGCCGCAATGGCACGCACCGCGTTCTTGATCTCATCCCGTCCGCCATAGTTGATGCACAGGGAAGCAGTCGCCGCATCCGGCCCCAGCCGGTCGGCGATCTCATCCACTTCGCGGATCTGCGCACGGATATCCTCCGGCAGCGGCGTCAGATCACCCAGTACGCGCACCGCGACCCCGCGCTGGAACATGGTCTCCGCCGCTTCTTTCAGGTAAGCACGGAACAGGTTCATCAGTGCGTTTACCTCTTCCTGCGGCCGTTTCCAGTTTTCGGTCGAGAACGCATACACCGTAAAATACTGTACGCCAATGTCCTTGCAGTAGGTCGCAATCGTGCGGAAGGTCTCCGCGCCAACCTTGTGCCCCGCCTGCCGCGGCAGGCCGCGTTTTTTTGCCCAACGGCCGTTGCCATCCATAATGACCGCAATATGGCGCGGCACCGGTCGGTTTTCCGCCACATCTACTTTCTTTTTCCGTCTAAACAGACCCACAATACTTCCCCCATGCAAAGGGGCGGCGAACCCGCCGCCCCCCATTTTTAAACTTCTGCCAACTCCTTGGACTTCTTCGAGACCATTGCATCAATTTCCTTGACGTACTTATCGGTCAGCTTCTGCATCTTCTCTTCGCCCTCATGCAGCTCATCCTCGGTCATTTCGCTCTTTTTCTGCGCAGCCTTAAACTTGTCAATCGCATCACGGCGAATGTTGCGCAGCGCAACCTTGGCTTCCTCGCCCGTCTTGGACACGCCCTTGATCAGTTCCTTACGGCGCTCCTCGGTCAGCGGCGGGAAATTCAAGCGAATCTGCTTGCCATCATTCTGCGGATTGATGCCCAGATCGGAAACCTGAATCGCCTTCTCGATCGCCTTGAGGATCGAGCCGTCCCACGGCTGGATCGCAAGCGAACGCGGATCGGGCGTGGAGATCGCGGCAACCTGATTGAGCGGCGTCGGCGCGCCATAATACTCGACCGTGATCTTGTCCAGAACAGCAGGGTTTGCGCGGCCTGCGCGCACTGCCGCCAGTTCCTTGGCGAGCACGTCGAGTGTTTTCTTCATCTTGTCTTCATAAGCGTTCAGCTGAGCCTTCATGATTTGTCCTCCTCTACGATCGTGCCGATCTTTTCACCATTGACCGCACGATAAATATTTTCCGGATCGGAAAGCGCGAATACCAAAATCGGAATGTGGTTATCCATGGAAAGCGAGGTCGCCGTCGTATCCATCACGCCAAGGCCCTGATTGAGCACGTCCATATAGGTGAGGCGATCATATTTCTTTGCATCCGGATTCTTTGCCGGGTCGGAATCATACACGCCGTCGACATTCTTAGCCAGCAGAATTACTTCCGCACCGATCTCCGCCGCACGCAGCACCGCTGCCGTATCGGTGGAGAAGAACGGGTTGCCCGTGCCACAGCCGAAAATCACCACGCGGCCCTTTTCCAGATGGCGCGTCGCACGCTGCCGGATATACGGCTCGGCAATACGGTTCATCTCGATTGCTGTCTGCACGCGTACTGGCACGTCGCGCTGCTCCAGCGCATCCGCCAGCGCCAGCGCGTTGATCGTGGTCGCCAGCATACCCATGTGGTCGGCGCGGGTACGTTCCATCTTGCCGCCGCCATCCTTGACGCCGCGCCAGAAGTTACCGCCGCCAACAACAATGCCGATCTCGCAGCCCTGTTCGTTGCATTCTTTGATCACATCGCATACCGGACCGATTACGTCAAAGTTCAGTCCAAAATGCTTATCGCCCGCAAGCGCCTCGCCGCTGATTTTGATCAGCACACGTTTATATCTTTGTGTTTCCATGCTCCACACTCCTTGCTTCATTTTCCCGTATTCTATTCTACCCTATAACCGCTTATTTTGCAAAGGGTTTCGCTATGGATTTTACAATTTATGCACAACTGTCTTGCGTATGCCGCAAGTACACACCGTCACTTACCCACACTCGCCCAGATGCCAAAAAAATCCCGCTCCTTTCGGAACGGGATTTCTTGCTATATGTCAGTCTGACAACTTACTTCTTCAGAACGACCTCGCCGCCCAGACCGGTGTGCGCGGTGATGTACTCGCGGCCCATCTTGGCATACTCGAACGGATTCGCCTTAGCCGGGTCCTGCTCTGCCTCAACCATGATCCAGCCGGTGTAACCAGCCTTGTCGAGCAGATCGAACACCTTGTCGAACTCTACGCAGCCGTCCGGATCGCCCGGAACAGTGAACGCGCCAGCGCGAACCGCGTCGAGGAAGGACCAATGCTCTGCACGAGCCTTCTCCACCAGCGGCATACGCATGTTCTTGAGATGTACGTGACCAACGCGGTCAGCAAACTTCTCGAGCATCTTGACCGGGTCCTCGCCTGCGAAGGTGAAGTGGCCGGTATCGAAGCACAGGAATACGTACTTGGGATCGGTGTTCTCCATCAGACGGGTGGTCTCCTCCACCGTCTGGCACACGGTGCCCATGTGATGATGGAAGCAGGTGCGGATGCCATACTTCTCCATGGACAGCTTGCCCAGCTTGTTCAGGCCCTCAGTGAAGCGAACCCACTCCTCATCGGTCAGCACGCGCTTGTTCTCCATGTCGAGAACCGGGGTATCGAGCTGGCCCTGAATGGAGCCGGACTGCTCGGATACGTTGATTGCGGTAGCGCCAACATAGGAGAGGTAATCCAGTTCCTTGATGAACTCTGCCTCAACCTCTTCGTACGGCTTGTCAACCAGGAAAGAGGAGAACCACTTGGATGCGATGGTCATGTTGCGCACGTCGAGCATGTGCTTAAGAACTTCCTTATCCTCCGGATACTTGTGGCCGACTTCGCAGCCGTCAAAGCCCGCGAGCTTCATCTCGGAAATGCACTGCTGGAACGTATTCTCATCGCCCAGATCCCACATATCGTCATTGGACCAGCCGATCGGGCAGATGCCCAGCTTTACTTTCTTCGGATCTAACATGTGTTATTCCCTCCATTTTCATCTCTCATGCGCATGCTTCCACATGCGCCATTACTATCCTTATTGTACTCAACAATATATCAAAAGTCAAACGCATTTTTGCACAGAAATGACCTGTGCAAAAAACTTTTTCAGCAAATTGCACAGTGCCGCCGTGCGCGGGCACGCAGCATCCTTTTTTCCCGACGTTCTGCCTCTTAAATGCGCGCTACACCCGAATCGCGCGCCGCCTGTGCGACTGCATCCGCGACCGAGCGGATGACCTTCTTGTCAAACGCCATCGGCATGATATATTCAGGCGTCAGTTCCTCATCCGATACACAATAAGCGATCGCCTTAGCGGCAGCCCGCTTCATTTCCTCGTTGATATCGCTGGCACGCACGTCCAGTGCACCACGGAAAATGCCCGGGAACGCGAGCACGTTGTTGATCTGATTCGGATAGTCCGAGCGGCCTGTGCCGACCACTGCGGCACCGCCCTTTTTGGCATCCTCCGGCCAGATTTCCGGCACCGGGTTTGCCATGGCAAACACCATCGGATTTTCCGCCATGGTGGCAACCATTTCGCTGGTCAGCACCTGCGGCGCCGACATGCCAAAGAACACATCTGCACCCTTGATGGCGTCCGCCAGCGTGCCGGTCATGTGGCTGCGGTTGGTGACGCGCGCCATTTCGGCCTGCGCGGGATTGAGACGCTCGTCACCCTCACAGACAATACCGAAGCGCTCGACCATGGTCACGTCGCGGATACCGAGGAACATCAGGAATTTGGTCACTGCAATCGCAGCCGCGCCGCAGCCGTTGACGACCATCTTGATATCCTCTACCTTACGGCCGGTCAGACGGCAGGCATTGATGAGCGCCGCGCCGCAGCAGACCGCCGTGCCGTGCTGATCATCGTGGAACACCGGAATGTCACAGACTTCCTTGAGCTTGCGCTCGATCTCAAAGCAACGCGGCGCCGCGATGTCCTCCAGATTGATGCCGCCGAACGAGCCGGAAATCAGCTGGATGGTGCGCACAATTTCGTCCACATCCTTGCTCTTGACGCAAAGCGGGAACGCATCCACGTCCGCAAACGCCTTGAACAGCGCGCACTTGCCCTCCATAACCGGCATTCCGGCCTCCGGGCCGATATCGCCAAGACCCAGCACCGCCGTACCGTCCGTGATAACGGCGACCAGATTATGCCGGCGGGTATAAGTGTAGCTCAAGGACGGATCCTCCTTGATTTTCAAACACGGCTCGGCAACGCCGGGCGTATAAGCAATCGAAAGATCCTCCTTGCTATTGACCTCGCAGCGTGCAACAACCTCGATCTTGCCACCCCACTGCTCATGCGCCTTAAGGGCGCGTTCCTTTAAATCCATATTGTTTCCTCCATCGGCTTTCAGCACAAATTTCGTTAGTATAATTTTACCGTAAAATCACGCTTCTGCATAGGGGCAGAATGGACAAACCCATACACCAAAAAGGCGCGCTGCCAATTGCAGCGCGCCTGATATCTGTTTGGATTACTTGCGAGAAATTGCCTTCTTAGCAGCCTCAACGATGTGAGCCGCCGTCAGGCCGTATTCCTCACGCAGGAAGCTCTCCGCGCCAACCTGGCCGAAGCGATCCTCAACGCCGACCATCTCCATCGGAACCGGGCAGTTCTGGATGACAACATTCGCAATCGCGGAACCAAGGCCGCACTTGACCTGATGGTTCTCTGCGGTTACGATCGCACCGCACTCCTTAGCAGAATCGATGATGAGCTGCTCATCCAGCGGCTTCCAGGTGAACATGTCGATCACCTTCGCGGAAATGCCCTCGGCAGCCAACTGCTCCTGTGCCTTGAGCGCCTCGTCTACCATGATGCCGGAAGCGATGATGGCAACGTCCTTGCCTTCCTTCAGGGTAACGCCCTTGCCGATCTCGAAGTCCGAGCCATCGCCGTAAACGGTGGTGAAGGTCTTGCGGATCATACGCATGTAAGAGAACTTGCCGGATTCGGCCAGCTTCTTGGTCAGGCAATTGATCTGCGCATAGTCGACCGGATCGACAACAACTGCATCCGGAATGGACATGTACAGTGCGCAATCCTCAAACGGCATATGGGTGCCGCCATTGTAAGCCGCGCAAACGCCGGGGTCAGAACCGACGATATGTACCGGCAGCTTGGCATAAGCTGCGCTCATGAACGCCTGATCGAATGCACGGCGGGAAGCGAAGCAGCCGAAAGAGTGCACAAATACGGTCTTGCCGGTTGCACACAGGCCAGCAGAAACGCCGACAGCGTTGGCTTCCGCGATACCAGCGTTGATGGTGCGCTCCGGATATGCCTTCGCCAGCTTGCCGGTATTGATGCAGTTCTCGAGGTCACAGTCAACATGCATGACCGTGGGGTCCTTTTCCATCATCTCGAGCATTGCGGTAACGTAACCGTCGCGGTTTGCACGAGAATCCTTTTCGTGTTTGCCAATCAAAGTAAAGCTCATGTTCGTACCCTCCCTTACTGTGCCTTG
>NZ_CALWJK010000005.1 GCF_944380975.1 uncultured Agathobaculum sp.
ATCGTGGTTTACCGCTGGTCCGGCCCGACCGAGGAGCAGCGCCAGCACGCAGTCGCCAACTGGAAGCGCATGATCGAGATCGCGGTCAATATGGGCGTGCCGGTCATCAACACCGAGTTCTCCGGCGACCCCAACCAACAGGAGATCTGCAACGGCATGTTCTACAAGTCGATGGAGGAATTGCTGCCCATCATCGAGCGCGAAGGCCTGCGCGTCGAGATCCAGTCCCATCCGTACGACTTCTGCGAGCTGAACGACGAAACCTGCGATATCGTTAAGTCCTTCCGCTCCAAGAACCTCGGCTATGTTTACTCGGCATCCCACGGCTTCTTCTACGATCAGGGCAAGGGCGACGTACGCCACATGCTTCGCTATGCAGGCGACGAACTGACCCACGTTCTGCTCGCAGACACCTGGAACCAGACCAAGGACTGCCGCTACATCCTCAACCCGCCTTGGCTTAACAGCCGCGGCCGCGCGGACGTCACCATCCACCAGCACACCGCCATGGGCGAAGGCGAGGTAGACTTTGACGGCATCTTCGAGACCCTGCGCGACATGGATTTCGCTAACAAGCAGCTGAAGCCCGACGCACCCAAGGTCGGCGGCGACAACATCATCTGCGTATCCTACTTCGGCTTCCCGGAGAAAATGGATCAGCAGGCTCCTGAAGCGCTCGAGCGCATCAAACGTGAACTTCTCTAACCTCTCTTACTCTTTCTGATTTCCCGTTTTATCCCCATCAGGCGCATGCCTGAAGCACAAAAAAGAGCGGCAAAGCCGCTCTTTTTTGTGTTACAGATGAAAGCGCCGCTGCAATTCCGCCTTGATGGTCTGCCACTGGAAGAGCACCAACGCTGCCAGCGACAAAATGGCCAGTCCCGCGCACAGAAGCGAGGGCAGCAGCACCTGAACCCGTCCGCAGGCAATCAGAATGAGTGGCACAAGCCCCAGAAAACACGCGCCGATCAGCGGTCCGGCAAACCGCCGCAACGGCGTTTTGCAGAGTACCGCAATCAGCAGCATGGCCAGAATCCCCACGATACACACGCACGGCAGCACAAAATCCACCGACCAGCCGCGCCAGCCCGTCCACCAATCCCATAAGAAGGATAGCACAGGAATGAGCACGACCTGCCAGCCGATATTCTGCGCCATATCGCGGCGATACGCCACGCCGACCGCCGCCGCCACCCAGACGCACACCGCGCCCGCCACCACGAACAGCGACCAGAGCGCATGCCATCCGGTTGCGATATTGACCAGCACACAGATCACGCTCACCGCAATCGCAATCAGCGCCAACAGGCGCAGCACAAAACCGGTCGTAAAGCGCGGCTTTTCCAGCGCAGGAAACACCTCGGTGTCCGGCTCAGGCGTGCCGGAAAGCTGCCCGCCGCACAGCGGACAGCAGGTTTTGTGACCCGCAACGGTCACTCGGCAGCTGTAGCATCGCTGCATGCCGCTCCCTCCTCCTCATGGTATTCGTTGCTGCGAATCTCGATCTCGATCCCCTCGTTGGTCAGCAGTTCAAAAAAGCGGCGCTGCACTTCGGTGTTCTCAAAAGCCGACGTAAAGCCAAAATGCAGGCTGTTTCCGAACGAACAGGTGCAAAGCTGCGTTGCACCCGTTGACATAAACACACCGAAGCCGCGCACAAAGGGATGCAGCGCTTCGGGCAAACGGAATTTACCGACGTTGGACAATGCCGCCGTCTCGCCGCGGTCAGACACTGCACCGGACAGCCGCAGTACCGGATTTTTGAGTGCCAGCGGAATCACCCGCAATACCGGGTTATGTTCGAGCGCCGCCAGTTGGTTCATGCGCGCCCCCAGCCGCTCCGGCGTGAGTTCTTCCTTAAAAGCCGCCGCTACACAGGCGACGATATCCTCGATCTCACCGCTCCGCCTCGAAAAATCATATCCGACGCGTATCGTGCCGAAAAAGTTGCGCGTCGTGCGCGACGGGAAAAAGCTGCGCAGATCAACCGGAATGGTCAAAATCACCGGTTTTTTCTGCTCTCGGACATACATTTCGCTGTGAATAGCGGACAGCAGCAGCGCGGTCATATAAACGGTCAGCGTCGCGCCGCAGCGGTGCGCCGCAGCGAGCACCTGCCGCACGTCCGCCACGCCCTCGATGATGGTCAGACCGCCGTCCGCGCGGCGCACACCGCGCAAACGATAGGCGCGACCCAATCCCTCAGCGGTCTTGCCGCCGCTGTGCGGCTTATAATACTTCTGAAAGCTGTCTGCCCAGCGCTGGGATACCGACGCCTGCGTGATTCCGTCCACCCCGGCTTCCGGGTGACGCAGTATCAGATAGGCAGTCATCAGCGATTCAAAAAACTCGATCGCACCCGCGCCGTCCGCCAACACATGATACATATCCAGACTGACCTTATGCCGCCAGTAGCTAATCCTGAACAGGAGCGATCGGCTGCCCTCATAGAGCGCCGCACACGGCGGCGCATGCTCCGGCACAACCGAGGGCCGCATGGTGGTCTGCTCCAAATAGTACCAGAACACGCCGCGCCGCATGACCATCAGCAGATGTGGATACCGCTCGAGCGTGCGTGCGAGCGCGGTTTGCAGCACATCGGGCGCGACCGGCTCGGTCAGCTCACACGACAGACGGAACACCCCCGTGGCCGACCCATGCGAGGTCGGCGGAAAGATCTTGGCCGCGTTGTCCAAACGGCTCCAGCTTAAATTTTTTTGATTTCGTTTGGCGTTTGGCATGTGATTGACTCCCCATTCAGGAATTGTTCGATCAGATCATAGGTACGCCGCACCATCGGAAACCGCATGGGCAGCGAGAAATAACCGTGCAGCGCGTCCGGCATGCGGTACTGCTCCACCGAATTGCCTGCTTCCCGCAGCGCTTGGGCATATGCTTCACCTTCATCACACAGCGGGTCAAACTCCGCAGTCACGACCAGTGTGCGCGGCTGGCGAGATAAATCCTCGGCAAGCAGCGGCGCAAAATACGGGTTCTGCATCCGCGTCTCGTCTCCACCCGCATATAGCATCATGTAGTCGCATACGCGCTTGGCAGTCAGTAGATAGTCCGTGCCGTTTTCCCGCACGGAATCAAAGCGCGAATCGGGCGAATGGTCGTGGTAGGTCGCGGGATAAATCAGAATCTGCTGCGCGACTTCAAACTCCCCGCGGTCGCGCGCCATCAGCGACACCGCCGCCGCCAGATTGCCGCCTGCCGAATCCCCAATCAGTGTGATCTCCTGTGAGCGCACACCGAACTGCTCGGGATGGCAGTAGACCTCGCGTGCTGCGGCATAGCAGTCCTCCAAGCCCTCCGGAAACACATGCTCAGGTGCAAGGCCATATTCCACCGAGGCCACGCGGCAGCCTGTGCGTCGTGCTAGATTGCGGCAGACTGCATTATATGTATCCACGTTCTCGAGCACCCAGCCGCCGCCGTGGAAAAACAGCAGCAAACGGCCATCCGTCTGCTTTTTCGGGGTGTAGATGCGTACGCGGATCTCGTGCCCGTCCCGTTCAATTTTGTGATCCCACAGATGGTATAGCGGCGCCAGCGGTGTGCGCAGGCCGCGCACCGCTCGCTCTACTCGATAGGTCTTTCCTACGTCAATATTTGCCGTATAGCTCAGTGCGTGCAGCGCGGCACGCATCGCCTTGCTGATTGCCATTGTCTGTTCTCCATTTCCTCAATTTATAAACAGTATATCACGCTTTGCTCCCCTGCGCAAAGCATCTATCCTTTACAGTTATTTAACACCTCCGATACTTTTTTCTCTTGACGAAACCGCTGTACACTCCGCATAATAGAAGTAGTGTATCATACTGCGAAAGGAGAACCGAAATGAGCGAAACACTTGAACTGCTTCGTCAGAAAAAAGGTTTTATCTGCGATATGGACGGTGTCATCTATCACGGCAACCGTCTGCTCAAAGGCGTCACCGAATTTGTCGCGTGGCTGCAAAAGGAAAATAAGAGCTTTCTTTTTTTGACCAACTCATCCGAGCGCTCGCCGCTCGAGCTTCAGCAGAAGCTCGCCCGCATGGGGCTGGAGATCGGCGAAGAGCATTTCTATACCTCGGCGCTGGCAACCGCAAAGTTTGTCGCAAGCCAGAAGCCCGGCGCATCCGCCTATGTCATCGGCGCACCCGGCTTGGTCGGCGCACTGTATGAAGCGGGTATCGTGATGAATGACGTCGATCCCGATTATGTCATCGCAGGCGAAACCAACACCTATAACTATCAGACCATCCTCAAGGCGGTCGATCTGGTCAACAAGGGCGCGCGTTTGATTGCAACCAACTCCGACCTGACCGGCCCGTCCGAGCAGGGCATCATCCCGGCCTGCCGCGCACTGGTCTCCCCGATCGAACTGGCAACCGGCAAGAGCGCGTATTATGTCGGCAAGCCCAACCCCCTTATGATGCGCACCGGTCTGCGCCTGCTGGGTGTGCATTCGCATGAAGCCGTCATGGTCGGTGACCGCATGGATACCGATATTGTCGCGGGCATTGAGACCGGTCTGGACACCGTTTTAGTGCTGTCCGGCTGCACGACTCGCACTGAGGTCGAAAACTACGCTTACCGGCCGCACTATATCTTAAACGGCGTGGGCGAGATTCCGCCCGCAGAATAACCTGCAAACCATAGACAGCCCGCCATCCGGCGGGCTGTTTTTTGTCATACGCGGATAAAATGCGGACAATTCCGTGCTATACTGGAAGCAACAAAAGGAGGGGATGGACATGGCGGGACACATTCTTCTGGCAGAGGACGACAACGCGCTCTCTGCGCTCATGCAGGACTTTTTCCGGGCGGCGGGCGTTGCCGTCACCCCGGCGTATGACGGTGAACAGGCGCTCACGCTCGCACAGGAACGCAGCTTCGACCTGCTGGTGCTGGACGTGATGATGCCGCACCTCAACGGTCTCGAAGTGTGCCAAGCTGTGCGGCGTGAGAGCGATGTGCCGGTGATTTTCGTCACCGCACTCGGGCAGGAGGGCGACACGCTCGCGGGCTTCCGCGCGGGCGCGGACGATTACATCACAAAGCCGTTTTCCTTCCCCGTGCTGGTCGCCAAAGTTCAGGCGCTCACGCGCCGGGCGCGCGGTCTGCGGCTGGGCGCAACCGAGCTGGGCTACGGCAACATTTTGCTGGACACCGCGACGCACGCGGTCACGGTGGACGGCGTACCGGTGTCCTTGCGCCCCAAGGAGGTGCAGATTCTCGAGCTGTTGCTGCGAGAACAGGGACGCACCGTGTCGCGCGATTTGCTGATCGAGCGCGTGTGGGGCGTGAACTTCGACGGCGACGAGCGCATGGTGGACCGCCATGTGGCAAGTCTGCGCAAAGCACTCGGCACAGCGGCGCAGCACATCAAAGCGGTCTACGGCAAGGGCTACCGATTGGGGGGATCGTGATGAAAAAGCTCAAAGCATTCTGGCTGCGACGCAGCATTGCGACACGCCTAACGGCGCTGTTTGCTGTATTTTTAGTGCTTGGCGGCCTGTTTTGGTTGTGGCCGATGTGCAAGCTGGCCGAGCGCTATCACGCAGAAAACCAGTTTTATCTGACCGACACTGCAAACGATTACACTGCTGCCAAGCTGCAAGAAGCGCTTGGCTACACGCCGCAGGCGCTGCCCAGCCCCGGCACAGAAGCATACTGGCAGCTAAGAAGCGCGCTCTTTTACGACTATTGGGGCGAATTGACTGCGCTGACGTACTACGACCCAGTCAGTTCCGAAAATATCTATTTTCCACCCCGCATCCTTGTGGACGCAACGCTGGCGGACAGCCCCGCAATCGATGTGGACATCGGTCTGTTTCCCACCGAGGACATCATCGCCATCTGTCAGGATCTCACCGAACCAAATACGACTGCCGATGCGCGTTTGACCGCTTACGGCATGCAAATCGGCAACAACTTTTTCCCCAACCGCATCGTGCATGCAGATGGGCGTGTTTTCCAGTCAACCATTCCCGTCCCCGAAGAGTCTACCTGCATCCCGACCTCTACCGTTGGCATCAAATATGACGATCTGGAGGCGCTCGCCTTCGCCCTCGATACGCTCCGCCACTACGGGCCGATGAATACACCGTCCGAGCAGCCGATTTCCCCGCCGCGCGGCATCGACTATGCGGCAAACTATCAGGATATCCGACTGACCGCCGAAACAGGCTATCAGATCGCAACCATCCGCACCTACTCCCTGTCTGCCTGCGTCTGGCAGTCCGTCCGTGTGCCGGTGCTGCTGCTTATCGTGCTGCTTGTGCTTTCGCTGTGGCTGCTGCACCGGCAAATCCGGCGCACGGTCACGCAACCGCTGTGGGAGACCACCCGGCAGGCGCAGCTGGTCTCGACGCTGCAATTTGATGAATTTTGCCCCGACACCGCCCGCGGCGACGAGATCGGTGACCTCAACCGCGCGCTCGCGGACATGGCAGGCGACCTGCATCAACGCTGGGACAGCGAACGCGACCTCGAAGACCGGCGGCAGCAGTTTGTCGCGGCGGCCAGTCACGACCTGAAAACCCCGCTCGCGCTCATCGGCGGCTACGCCGAAGCCATTGCGCAGGACATTTCGCCCGAGGAAAACGCGCGCTACCTTGCCGCTATCGAGCAAGAGACCACCCGTATGAACAGTCTGGTGCGTGAAATGCTCGACTACACCCGTCTCGACCGCACGGACGAGTTAGAGCACCGCACCACGATCGATCTCGCTGCCTTATTGCGATCCATGCTGGAGGAATACGCACCACTGTTCGAGCGCCGCCGCCTGACCGTAACGCTTGCCGACAGCGTGCGCATCCGCGGCGACGAGACGCTGCTGCGCCGCGCGTTCGGCTGTCTGCTGGAAAACGCTGCAAAATACTCGCCTGAGGGTGGACGTGTCGCGGTCGTACTCCGCCGAAGCGGCAGGCCGCTCCTCACGGTCGAAAACGAATGTGATCCCATTCCGGAAAGCGAACTGCCGCGCCTGTTTGAGATGTTCTACCGCGGCGACAAGGCAAGAGACCGCGCCGGCGGGCATGGCTTAGGTCTTGCCATCACGCAGAAAATACTTGCGCTGCACGGTCTTTCCTGCCGTGCAGAAAATACTGAAACCGGTGTGCGCTTTGTTGTCACACGCCGGTAAATGCGGCGAAAGCCGTCCCCTCAGGGACGGCCTTCCTCCGCTCTCTCTTCTTTTCTGCGTACCGTGAATCCATACACTTCCGCACGGACATCCTCTTCAATGTCCTTTTTGCTTCTCTTGCGGCGATCCAGATGCGAAATATACAGATACTTACGGATAACAAACAACACGCCGACCGACAGCACTGCCAACAGATTTTCCAAAGGCGTCGTATGCTCCACAACCATCTGACGGGCGATCGCAAGCAGCATCACATCAACCACCGAGTCGATCGTATAGCTGGTGATCATCTTAATCAGCTCAATGCCGATGATAATCAGGCACGCGTCACTCAAACGCTCCTGAAAATACTCCGGCACATGCAGCATCTGATCCATTTCCGTCGTACATACCAAGCCTATACTGCCGATGACACAGGCCAGCAGGATGATCAGACCCAAAACAATCTCAACGGCAGTTGCCGCAGTAGATATCTTGTCGCGCAAATCCGAATTCATCTTTTTCTCCTTCATTCCTCATTTTCCATCCCAGTCTCAATTAGTATAGCAAAATTGTCCGCCGACTGCAACAGCCGGCGGACAATTTCCGTGGGAAAGGGACGATATTCTCGGAATTAAAGCTTTTATGTCAGCCGATGCCGCCCCAGGCGATACCTAGCACGAAGCAGAGGATACACAGCGGGACAAATACATATCGTCCGAACGGATAGAACCACTTCATCAGAGGTTTGTCGGACCCCAGCTGCGCGGCGGCCAGTGCCGTATCTTTCTTCATGACCCAGAAGTACATGATGCCGGCAGTAAACGCGCCGATCGGGAGCACATAAATCGAAACCATATCCATCCACTGGGAAGTCCACGGCTGGATGAGCAGCGCGACAACCAGAGCGACCGCATGAATGATAACGGTAGGAATCCAGCGCTTCATCTTGAACTGATCCTGCAGGAAGTTGATCGGTACCTCAAGCAGGTTGATAACCGAGGAAACGCCCGCAAACAGAATCGCCACATAGAAGAAGATAACAATCAGTCTCGCAATGCCGCCCATGTTGTTGAACACAGGGAGTACATAGATGAACATCAAGCCGGGGCCGCCATCGCCAAGGTCAGCGCCGACGGTAGCCATTGCGGGAATGATAATCAGCATCGCCAGCAGCGCCGCGGAGGTATCCAGTATCGCGCAGATAATCGCGGACTGACGGATCTTAACGTCCTTGCCAAGGTAAGAGCCGTAAACAACCGAGCCGGAACCCGCAACAGACAGCGAGAAGAAGCATTGTCCGAATGCGTAGACCCAAACCTCAGGATTGAGCAGGCCTGCGGGATTCAGGGAGAAAATGTAGCTGTAGCCTGCGCCGGTGTCCGGGGTAAAAATCATCAGAACTGCCAGTCCGATGAACAGCACGTACAGCGCTGGAATCATAATCTTACAGGATTTTTCAATGCCGCCCGCAACGCCCAAAACCATGATGACGAGCGAAACGACAACGCCGATAATGATCCAGAAGTTGTTGGCGCCGCCGGTCGCAAAGGTCTGCTGAATCGCTTCGATCAGGTTATCTGCTGCTGGAGCGACCTTATCGAACGTACCGCCAATGACATTCATATCCTGACCCATGGCGGTCAGTTCGCCGGTAAATGCCATCTTGGTATAATAGAACACCCAGCCCATGATGACCGAGTAACCGATCGCAAGGCACAGCGCGCCAATGATCGGGATGCCGCCCAGCCACTCACCGAGCTTCTTGGACTTGCCGCCGTTTTCCATGGCCTTTCCGAACGCGCCGGACGGACCTGCGCCGGCCCAACGGCCGAGCGAGAACTCTTCCATCATGCCGGACTGACAGATGATAAATGCGAAAATGAAATAGGGAATCAGGAAGGTCAAGCCGCCATACTTGGAAACCAGCATCGGGAAGCGCCATACGTTCGCCATGCCGACACACGAGCCGACCGCGGCCATGATAAAGCCCCACTGAGACTTAAAGCCGTCTGTCTTTACGGTGCTCTGATTATTACTCATACTTTACACCCCTTTTTTATACCGATATCCGGTAAATAAAAACGCCTGCGGAACTCTTTACTTTTCCGCAGGCGCCTTTGCCTAGTCGTTCCTGTACTCTTTCCACGCGGCACAGGTTACGCCCATATTTTATTCCTCAAATTACTTCTCTTCGTTCGGGTACGGCTCGAGGAACGCATGGAAGTGACGCATCGGCAGCTTGTGGCCCCAGACAATACGCATGTTCGGGATGGACTCGCGATCCTCATACAGCGCCTTGACTGCTGCGATAACATAGTCCAGATGCTCCTGGGTCAGACGGCTGCGGTCGATCGCGAAGCGAACAACGTTTGCCAGCTCTGCCTGCTGCTCCGGAGTCTTGAGGTCATATTCCATGGAGTAGTCGCCCAGCTCGGAGACACGGATACCATAGCGGCGGATCAGTTCAAGGCTGAAGCCCTCGCCCGCGAAGGTGTCGTGACCGCGCTTGCCGTCGAAGAACTCATCCATGTTGATGTATACAGCGTGGCCGCCTGCCGGCAGAACAACGCCCTTGACGCCAGCCTTGTAGAAGCCTTCTGCCAGATAGTTGCACTGTGCAACGCGCTCGTTCATGTAGTTGAAGTCGCAGCTCTCGTACAGGCCAACTGCCAGAGCCATGATGTCACGACCGGACATGCCGCCGTAGGAGTCGTTGCCGTAGCAGGAGATCTGCTTTACCTTCAGGGTAACGCCAACGTCAGTAATCAGGTTGCCGTTCTCGTCGAAGTCAGAGAAGTTCTTCCAGAACAGACCCTTATCGCGGAATGCCAGCATACCGCCCATATTCGCATGGCCGTCCTTCTTGGCGGACATGGTGAATACGTCGCAGTACTGGAACATCTCGGTTGCGATCTCTGCGATGGACTTGTCAGCATAGCCTTCCTCGTTCATCTTGATGAAGTATGCGTTCTCAGCCCAGCGCGCGGAGTCAAATACCAACGGAATGTTGTACTTATGCGCAACGCGGTTGATTTCCTTCAGGTTTGCCATGGAAACCGCCTGGCCGCATACCGGGTTGTTGGTGATGCAGGTGAAGATCAGCGGAACGTTCTCCGGGCCGACAGCCTGAATCAGCTGCTCCAGCTTCTCGATGTCCATGTTGCCCTTGAAGGGGTTCTTCTCGTACTTGCCGCCTTCGGGTACTTCGTACAGCAGTTCCTTGTTGTACAGGTTACGCGGAATGGAGCCCATCTGCTTGATGTTGCCTTCGGTGGTATCAAAGTGGCCGTTGGACGGGATGGTGAACTTCTTGCCGGGGTAACGGCGATTGAGGATGTTGCGGACAATTTCCATCAGGACGGACTCAGCGGCACGGCCCTGCTGGATGATGAAGGTATTCGGACGCTCCATCTGCTTGGCACCGCCGTTGAACAGGCCGCCCTCATACTCGCAGAGGTAAACTTCGTCCATCATCTTCTCAACGTCGCGGCAATCGGTGCGCACGAGGTCGATGATCTTCTTCCAGTTCTTCTCGCCGCCGCGCTCGAAGATGTCGCGGAAGGTATCGAGCAGAACGTAGTAACCGGTGTTGCGGCCATATGCCTCGTCGCCGAGGAACAGGGACGCCCACTGCTGATTGGTCATCGCGGTGGTACCGGAGTCAGACAGCATATCAACGGTCAGCATGCCGGCCGGGAACGCGAATTCATTCCAGTGCGTTGCATTCAGAGCGCGCTCGCGCTGCTCGATGGTAACGTCCGGAAGATCGCGGACAGCAAACGTAAAATGGTGCGGAGCGGGTACATCCAGCGGGTAGTGAGCCATGTTCTTGTCCATATAAATTACCTCCATTTTTCTTGGCGCGTTGCGCCGTTATTTTTAGAGGATACCCCGGTCATCGATTACCGGCTTCCCACTTCCGGCAATTCCGACTGGCGGACAGTATCTTTCACTAATGTGAACCAAGTTAAAAAATATTTACAGGGCCGCGATAACCTCTATCTCGACCAGCGCATCCTTGGGCAGGCGCGCAACTTCCACAGCGGATCGAGCCGGATAACTGCCCTCTCCAAAGAATGTGGCATACACTTCGTTCATTGCACCGAAGTTGTTCATATCGCTGAGGAACACCGTCGTTTTAATAATACGGTCCATACCGACGCCGGCTTCCGCCAGAATTGCCTTGACGTTTTCCAGCGACTGCCGGGTCTGCGCTGCAATCCCTTCTGGGAATGCGCCGGTTGCCGGATCAATCGGCAGCTGACCGGAAGTGATAACCAATCCGTCTGTTGCGACGGCCTGTGCGTACGGTCCGATTGCCGCGGGGGCCAAATCCGTACTGATGACTTTTTTCATCCTTTCCACGCCTCCTTTTCTGAGATAAATTTATCATTAGAATAATATTTTGTCAAGCAGGTTTTGTATATTTTGTACGATGGTACACTTTTATTTTTTGCTTTTGTGGGAATTTTACATAGCTTTTGTCGAAATTATATAATAACTTTTTCTTTTAATTGTGAGAAATTATTCTCATCTTTTTTGACAATTCTCTTTTTTTTACGTTATAATAAAATTAAGGTCAAAAACCTGTCTGATTTTTGAAAATGAGGTGAGCGTATGGCCAATCCGTTGCTGCAACATTATATGAAACTGACCGAATTTCTCGGCCAGGCACTTGGCCCCGATTACGAGGTCGCGCTGCACGACCTGACCGATAAGAACCGCTCGATCATCGCCATCGCGAATAATCATGTCAGCGGACGCGAGGTCGGCGCTCCCCTGACCAATTTGGCGCTCAAGATCCTGATGGATAAAAGCTATGAGTCGCAGGACTACCGGCTGCACTACTGCGGTGTATCCGCTGCAGGCAAAACACTGCGCTCCTCTACGCTGTTCATCAAACAGAACGGTCGGCTGATCGGTATGCTGTGCATCAATTTTGATGACAGCCGATATCAGGCAGCTAGCGAAAGCATCCTGCGGCTTTGCCATCCGGATGCATTTGTCCAAGACCACTGCCAGCCCGACCATGCCTTGGACGGCAGCGAAGCGGTGCGCGTCGTGCCCGCAACTACCGAGAGTTTCCATAATTCTATTGATGCCGTCGCGGGCGATGCCGTGAACCGCGAGTTGGCGCGGCTGGGTGTCACCGCCGACCGGCTGACACCGGATGAGCGCATCCAGATCATTTCTTCGCTCGAAACGGGCGGTATTTTCCTGCTCAAGGGCGCGGTCAAGGATGTGGCCGATGCGCTTCATTGCTCACAGGCCAGCGTCTACCGCTACCTATCTCAAATCAAAAAAGACGAAACCTGATTCATTTCTGGCAAACAAACAAAAAATGAGCGCTTTGCGCTCATTTTTCGCTGCTACCCAAAAGGAGGAACCTGTTATGCTGATTCCTGTAACCGCCGCCGATGTGCCGGATTTTCTCATCGCCTGTACCTATGAGCATGTATTCGGCTCCCGTGCCCGCACCGCGCTCTCTGCGCATGGGCTGGGCAGCGAAGCGGCGCAGTTTTTCCTGTGCCGCAAAGGGCGTGAGCCAGCCGCAGCGCTCTGCTTTGCGGACGGTGTGCTGACCATCTCTTCGGACGAGCGCGCCGATCCTGCCCCCATCGCAGAACTGGCGCAGCGTTTACAGGTACATGAGATCGACACCAATTGGACGCAATGTCAGGCGTTGCAAGCGCTGCTCGGCGGACAAACGGATAGTTCCTATTATATGGTGTATCGCGGCGCGCCGCAGCAGCTTGACTGTCCGGATATCGTTCCCGGCGACAAACGCGCGGTGTTTGACGTATTGCAGCGCAGCCACGAATACTACCGCACGCATCTCGACTACGATGTCTGGGCAGCCGATCTGGACTGCCGCTTGTCGCGCGGACTGTCCGAGCTGTATCAATTGGAAGCGGACGGCGCGGTCATTGGCACAGGCAGCATCGTCTCATGGGATGACGAATGCGGTGTGATTGGCGCGGTCGCTGTCGTACCGGAGTACCGCCATCGCGGACTGGGCAACCGCATCAGCCGTTTTCTGGTGCAGCGCATTCAGAAGTGCGGCAAAACACCGCGTTTGATTTCGGGATATGATGAAGTAGCCGAGCTGTACCGTCAGATCGGCTTTACGCCCTGCGGACGGTGGGGCGAATTATACATATAGGAGGATGTTGTCATGCGTTACATTGATTTGCGAAGCGACACGGTCACCCAACCGACACAGGCTATGCGGGATGCGATGGCCGCCGCTGTGGTGGGGGACGATGTATTTGACGACGACCCCACCATACACGAGTTGGAAGCCTACGCCGCCGAACGGCTGGGCAAGGAAGCCGCGGTATTTGTCACCTCGGGCATGCAGGGCAATGCCTGCGCATTGATGGCACACACCCGCCGCGGCGACTGCGTCATCATCGACCCGCACTCCCATATCGCCGAGCACGAAGCTGGCTCCTACGGACAGCTTTCAGGCGTATCGCTCCGTTTCCCGCAGAGCGTCAACGGCACCATGGACCCGGATTCCGTGCGCGACTGTCTGACCGATGACAGCGATGTGCAGGTGGCCCCCGCAACGCTTGTGGTCGTGGAGAATGCACATTCCACAGGCGCAGTCGTCTCGCTCGATAACATGCGCGCAGTCTATGAAACCGCACACGAAAAGGGCGTGTCCGTGCATCTGGACGGCGCACGTCTGTTCAACGCCGCGGCTGTTTTGGGCGTTTCCGATGCGCGTGAGATGACGCAATACTGCGATACCGTGATGTGCTGTCTCTCCAAGGGACTGTGCGCACCGGTTGGTTCGATTCTGGCCGGACCGAAGGATCTGATCTGGCGGGCGCGCCGCGCGCGCCGCATTCTGGGCGGCGGCCTGCGGCAGGGCGGTTTTCTGGCCGCAGCCGGACTGATTGCGCTGCGCGATATGACCGATCGACTCAAGGAAGATCACGAAAACGCCGCACATCTGGGCGCGTTGCTCGACGAAATTGACGGCGTACAGGTGTTCCGTGACCGTTTGGATATCGACATGGTATTTTTCACCGCCGACTGGGACGAGGACAAAGCCGCCCGTTATCCCAATTGGATGCTGGAGCACGGCGTCAAGGTCACCGGCTGCGCAGGCGGAGAGTACCGTATGGTTTGCCACCACGATATTTCCCGCGCAGACTGCGATCAAATCGCGCAGTTGGTGCGCACATTCGCCGCGGAGGGGTGACCCATGCCCAATCATTATATCCGCCGTCTGCTCTGGCTGGTCATGGGCATGCTGGTCAGCGCGATCGGCATCACGATGATGCTGCAAGCCAATATCGGTCTGGAACCGTGGAGTGTTTTGCAGCAGGGTCTGGCGCAGACCCTCGGCATCACCTACGGCACCGCCTCCATGATCGTCGGGGCGTTCGCTATCGGTGCGGCCGTGCTATGCGGCGAGAGCTTCGGCTTCGGCACAGTCATCAATATCATCCTGTGTGCGGTGTTCATCGACGGCTTGCTCTGGCTGGGTTGGATCCCGCAGATGCATACGCTGCTCACCGGCCTCCCGATGCTGCTGATCGGGCTGGAACTGCTCGCGCTGGGCACTTGGATGTATATGAAAAGCGCGCTGGGCGCCGGCCCGCGCGACGCGCTCATGGTTGCGCTGGCGCGTAAAACCGGCCGGTCGGTTGGCCTGTGCCGCGCAAGCGTTGAGATTTTTGTCATCATCGCCGGGTTTCTGCTGGGCGGTCAGGTCGGCATTGGCACGGTGATCTGCGCAGTCGGCCTCGGCTCACTGTTCAATATCAACTTCCATCTGCTTCATTTTGAAGCAGCTAAGCTGCATCAGGAAAATGTCGCAGAAACCCTGCAAAACCTGCGCAAAGTAAAACGACAATAAAAAAGGAAGCCGAAAGGCTTCCTTTTTTATTTATCCCTGCTGTAAGCTCGCAAGCGCCACAAACGTGTCCACGCCGAAAATACCGGTGCTTTGCACGTCCTGCAAAGTGAGCAGCCCGGTCGCGCGGTCGACATATGCCAGCAACCACAGGTCGGCGCCCTTTTCCAAACGATCATCATATCGCTCAGAATACGTATTGCCATCATAACCCGTTTCCTCTGCCGTCAAACAAAGCGCCAGTGAATCGTATTGTTCGGGCGGATAATTATCGTCGTACATCCCTTCTTCAGGGAAGTTATACACACACCAATAGTAGCCCTGTTCGCTGTATATCCCTGCGCCATCGTTCAGCTCCAGACGGTAGCCGTCCCCATCGTCTGCATCCACCCACAGGTTGAGCGTTGTGCCATCGGATAGGGTCGCCGTCGCGTTATCACCAATCAAATCATGCAGACGGACGTAAACCGAGGTATAGTTGCCCGGGTCATATTCATAGGTTTCGCCCGGCGTATAGTACCGTGCGCCGTCATCATGGCTGGCCCAATCCTCTGCTTCTGTCTCGGACGAACCCCAATCGCCGAGGTCAAGTTCAAACGTGCTGACGCTGTCGCCTATATTTTGAAAAATGTCCTCTACCACTGGAATCAATGATGGCAGCAAATTGAGCAGCACCACCGCAACCGCCACCACCGCCGCAACCTTGCCTTTTCCCTTTTGGGTCTCACGGATTGGCTTGGCGCTAGGCTTTGCTTTTTTCGCGCGTGTGTTTGTTTTCCGCGTGCGGTTTTCCTGATAGGTTGGTTCCCCTTCAAACTGCTTTTCCCGCCAAGCGGCAGCCTTCTTTTCCAATTCTCCGACACGGCCGCGACTTCCCGCGCGTGCGCCGCAGATCGGACACTCCCGATCCTCGTCGCTGTAGTTGATCCCGCAATGCTGACACTTCATGAAAACGCCCCCCTCTCTGTTTTCATCATAGCAGAGAAGAAACGCCTGCGCAAGTTTATTTCGTCAAATGATAGAGCAGCATTTCGATCTGCGCCGGTTCGATCACCTGCAAGCCGTCCTGCTCGGATGCACGGATCGCAACACCCTGACCCGTGTTCGGACGCAGCGTGGACGCGCAAAAATCCAATGCAAACAGTGCAATCAGTAACGCGCACAGCAGTCCGAACGCCTCGCGCGGCATGCGCTGAAACATCGCCAGCAGCAGAGGTGCGGCCAGATAGACCGCTGCACAGCAGCCCAGTCCGAACACCAACGCGGTCGGCAAGCTGATCAAGCCATCCACATTGAGCGGATATCCGCTGTAATCCCACCAGCGCAAACCGTAAACCGCCAGCAGGTATTTTCCTGCCGCGAACTCGATTACGGTGGAAAGCAGCGCGCCCGATGCAAAAACCAAAACCGGCTTTGCGGCAAAGCGCTCCAGCAGCAGGACAGACAGCAGTCCGCCCACGCCGTAAATCGGCAACCATGGGCCGAGCATCGTGCCGCGATTGACCAGCTGGCCGTCCATCAGCAGGTGCAGCCCGACCTCCCAGAGCCAACCCGCCGCCGAGAAAGCCAAAAACAACCCCACCACCTCGCAGAGCGAGTACCGTCCTACCATGTCGCAGCGTGCCCGCTGTACATACCGAGATACCGCCGTCATATCTATCCCTCCCCTATTACCCTTTCATTGTACGCGGCAATTCTTTGCATTTGTGCCGCAAAATCCTTAAGATTTTATGAGCATCCCGCATTTTAGGGTGCAAAAAGGGACGCGCGGAAGCGCGTCCCCCGTGTCAGCTGTGCTTATTCCAGATTCAGCCGGTTTTTGAGGATATAATGCGTGCCGAAATAGCAGATCGCACCCGGAATGGCCGCAGCAACACAAAAGCCAAGCAGTACACCATGCAGCAGCACCTGCGGCGGCACACCCTTCACCATGTCGCCTATCGCTTGCACCAGCATCTCCAGTGGCCCGTTGCCCATACCGATCAGCACAAAACTGAACAGGAACTGCGCCACGGTCGACAACACAAAGTACCACACGACCGACATCAGAACGCGGTGTTTTTTTGCCAGATGGCCGAGCGCCATGCACAGATAGAGATACAGCACACCGCTGATCATACTCACGAGCAGCAGCAGGATGCCTTCCAGCATGTAGCCCAATTCATTGGGCTCTGTCACGATGATTCGGCCAAACTCGCCCAACACCATCCCAAAACCGATGAGCAGGCCAGTGCCGGAACCGAGAATGGCAATGCTCAGCACTGCAACAATACCGCTCAGGCAGCAAATCACTGCTGCAATGATCACCTTGCTCCAAATGTGCTGCGCAACCGAAACCGGCAGCGTGAACATCAGATAACCTTCGTCGCCCAGCAGATTTTTATAAAACCGCTGGATCAAAATGACCAACGTCACCACAAACACCGCAATCAGCATGGCAAAATAAAGCATTCCAAGAATCGCCGTCGGGATTCCATTTAGAAAAGCCTGTGCACGCTCGGTTGTCATCAGCGCGCTGACCACGCTCATCAGCAGCATCGCACCATACAGCGGCAGGCAAATGCGTGCGCACGCCTTCCATTCATATTTCAGCAGCTTCAGCATGCGAACACCTCCCTAAACAGCATATCCACCGATTTTCCATGTTCCTCCCGAATCGTGTCCACGCTCTCATGCAGCGTCATCACGCCGTTTTTCAGGAAGATCACCTCATCGAGCACGCGCTCGATATCCGCGATCAGGTGCGTGGACAGCAGCACCGACGCATCCTCACTGTAATTGGACAGGATCGTGTTGAGAATATAGTCGCGCGCCGCCGGATCGACACCCGCAATCGGCTCATCGAGCAGGAACAGCTTGGCTCTACGGCTCATCGTCACGATCAGCTGCACCTTTTCCTTCGTGCCCTTGGACAGCGTTTTCAGACGGTCCAGCGCATTGATTTTCAGCGATTGCAGCATATCGTTTGCCTTGACGCGGTCAAAATCCGCATAGAAATCCGCGAAGAAGTCCATGAGGTCACTCACCCGCATCCAGTCGTTCAGATAACCGCGGTCAGGCAGATAGCTGACCACGCTGTGCGTGTGTATGCCGGGCGCCTGCCCATCCACCAGCACAGTGCCGCTCGTCGGCTGGATCAATCCGTTCAGTAGCTTGATCAAAGTCGTCTTGCCCGAACCATTCGGACCGAGCAGACCGACAAACCGGCCGCCGCCCAGCGTCAGATCCATATTATCCAACGCTTTGACGCTGCCATAGGTTTTGGTCAGTCCCGTGCAGACAATCAACTCATTTTTCTGTTCCATTTTTATTTCCCTCCCCTTGACGCTTTTCGAGCAGACTGTAAACCTCCTGCTCGGAGAAGCCAAGCTGGCTCATGCCAGCCAAAAATTCCGCAATGCGGTCACTCGCAATTTGTTCCCGAATCTTCTGGATCATCTCTTTATCCTCCGTCACATAGCGTCCGCTGGTCCGGTTGGTATACATCAACCCTTCGCGCTCCATATCCGCCAGCGCGCGCTGCATCGTATTGGGGTTGACCCCTGCCTGCGCCGCCAGTTCGCGCACCGCCGGCACCTTATCTCCCGCCGCCAGCTGACCGCTGACGATCTGCTCGGTCAATATTTCCACCAGCTGCTGGTAGATCGGCCGGTCACCCCGCAATTGCCATTGCATAGGCTCGCTCCTCTCTATGTTTTATTGTACTATGATAATAATACAATCATACATAATTGTCAAGCCCTGACAAAAAATATTTTCATCCGATTGCAGCTATGATATAATAGGCCATATCGGAGGAACGACACTTATGAAAATTTATCCCCATCTGCGCGTATTGTGGGGCGCGCTTGCCGTCTCTGCGGCGGTCAATCTGGCGGCGCTGAGCGACTCGATCACTGTTCTGTTGGTTGCAAATGTCATCAATTTGTTAGCTTATTGCGTGATCGCTTATGTGCTGTACCGTTTGTCTGACGAAAGCGCGCTGCTAGGCCGTGCGTTTCCAGCACAGCTTCTGTCAATCGTGCTGATCGGTCTGGCGCTGGTTGTCACGCAGCTGGCGGGCGACAATGTGATGCTGCAAAATTTCATGTCGCTGCTGTCGATGGCAGGCAGTGTGGCAGGGCTGCTCAGCGAATATTATTTGTACTGGGGACTGGATGAGCGTATCATCCCCCATGCGTACAACTATCCTGCCCGCCGCATCCGCTGGTGCCTATATGCGCCGCTGTTGGGCGCATTCGCGGCGAGTACACTCATCCTGACCGGCCTGCCGCTGCCCGCCATTTTTGTGCAGCTCGCGGGACAAATCGTGCCGCTTGTGCTGCTGCGGCAGTATATGCGCGCCGTGCAAATGCGGGAGGATGACCCGCTTACATTTTGAGCAAAAGAAATCCCCGGAACCGATTGGTTCCGGGGATTTTTGTCCCTGCTGAATTGTTATGCATTTTCCGAAAACTCTGCGAGCCGCAAGCCCTCATTATGGTCGAGCGCGTAAGTGATGTTCCACGGCGAGGAGAACAGCAGCAAACTGTTTCCTTTGAGATCCTCGACGATCTTGGTGTCGCTCGTCAGCTGCAACGCCTTGATATCGAAGCCTTCTTCGTCGTTTTCCACCCAGCGCACATGCTCATACGGCAAATTTTCGCGGATAATCTCGACGTTATATTCATTTTTCAGACGGTATTCGAGCACTTCAAATTGCAGTACGCCAACCACGCCGACGATAACCGATTCCATGCCGGCGCCCGGTTCGCGGAAGATCTGGATGGCACCCTCCTGCGCGATCTGCTCAACGCCCTTGACAAACTGCTTGCGCTTGAGCGTATCCTTCTGCCGCACCGTGGCAAACAGCTCGGGCGCAAAGGTCGGGATACCGGAGAACATACACTTGCGCTTGGGGTCGCATACTGTGTCACCGATCGAGAACACGCCCGGATCGAAAATACCGATGATGTCGCCCGCATAAGCCTCGTCCACGATCGAGCGATCCTGCGCCATCAGCTGCTGCGGCGCGGCGAGCACCATCTTTTTGCCGCTCTGCACATGCAACACATCCTGCCCGCGCTCAAACTTGCCCGAGCAGATGCGCATGAACGCGATGCGGTCGCGGTGCGCCTTATTCATATTAGCCTGAATTTTAAACACAAACGCGGAAAAATGATCCTCAAACGGGTCGATCACGCCGATATCCGCCGTGCGGGCGGTCGGCGGCGGGGTCATCTGCAAAAACTTCTTGAGGAACGGCTCCACGCCGAAGTTGGTCAGCGCCGAACCAAAGAATACCGGCGACAGCTTGCCCTCATGCACTGCCTTGAGGTCGAACTCATCACCCGCGCCGGAGAGCAACTCCACGTCGTCGATCAGCGTCTGGTACTGATCCTCAGGCAGCAAGCCCTCAAGGACCGGATCGTCGATCGACAGGCGCTGCGCCTTGACCTCATGACGGAAATCCGCGCCCTCAAAGGCGATGACCTCGTCGTCCATGCGGTCGTACACACCCTTGAAGCGCTTGCCCGAGCCGATCGGCCAGTTGACGGCATAAGTGCCAATGCCCAGCTCGTTCTCGATTTCCTCCAAAAGTTCATACGGATCGCGCGATTCGCGGTCCATCTTGTTAATAAAGGTAAAAATCGGTACGCCGCGCATCGCGCAGACCTTAAACAGCTTGCGCGTCTGCGCCTCGACGCCCTTGGAAGCGTCAATGACCATGACCGCGGAGTCCGCTGCCATCAGCGTGCGGTAGGTGTCCTCAGAGAAATCCTGATGGCCGGGGGTGTCCAAAATGTTGATGCACTTGCCCTCATAGCGGAACTGCAGCACCGAGGACGTGACCGAAATACCGCGCTGCTTTTCGATTTCCATCCAGTCGGACACAGCATGGCGGCTGTTTTTCTTGCCTTTAACCATACCTGCCTCTTGAATCGCGCCGCCGTACAGCAGAAATTTCTCCGTAATGGTGGTTTTACCGGCGTCTGGATGCGAAATAATCGCAAATGTGCGCCGGTTTTCGATTTCCTTTTTCAGTTCTGCCACTGACTTTTTTCCTCCCGATTGTACAAAAACAAAAATTTGTTGCGAAATGTACACAGAATGTTCACATTTTCCTTATATCATAATAACCGTGGAAAGCGTAAGATCCCCCCACATGTTCTTGCTTTCTACTCTCTATCCTACCTTTTATTGCGGGAACGGCCGGACGGAAGTCCGGCCGTTCCTGTTTTTGCGCCTGCGGCCCGATTGGAAACGTGTTTTCAATCAAATTCACCGCACTGCGCTTTGCACGGCTGCGCCGCGTAAAAGGCAGGAACAAAGCAGAAACGATTTTTTTACAAATCCCGTCGGCCTTCCAGCGCACGGGTCAGCGTGACCTCATCGACATACTCCAAATGCCCGCCGACCGGGATGCCATACGCCAGTCGGGTGATCCGGACGCCGAACGGCTGCAACAGGCGTGAAATGTACATTGCCGTGGCCTCACCCTCGGTGTCCGGATTGGTCGCAAGGATGACCTCCTCAGTGTCCTCATCGGCCACGCGCTGCACCAGTTCACGGATGCGGATATCGTCTGGCCCAATATGCCCCATAGGCGACAACGTGCCGTGCAGCACATGATACAGCCCGCGATACTCCTTGGTGCGCTCGAATGCAATCACGTCACGCGGCTCCGCCACCACGCAAATGGTCTTTTGATCGCGGGTCTGGTCGGAGCAGATCGGACACAGTTCATTGTCCGCCAAGTTCTGGCAGCGCTTGCAGGTAAAGGTCTTTGCTTTTGCCTCGCGAATGGCATCGGCAAAGCGCTCTGCATCCTCTTTGGGCAAATCGAGCACATGGAACGCCAGCCGCTGCGCGGTTTTCTGCCCAATACCGGGCAGCTTGGCAAACTCCTCGATCAGCCGCTCCACCGGCGGTGCGAAAAAGTCCATTAGAACAGGCCGCCCAGACCGCCGCCCATGCCGCCGGTGATCGCCGACATCTGGCTCTGGGACTTCTCATTTGCTGCCTTGAGCGCTTCGTTAACCGCTGCAACCACAAGATCCTGCAGCATATCGATGTCATCGGGATCGACCACGTCAGGCTTGATCTCGATGGATTTGAGCATCGATGTACCGGTCACAGTCGCGGTCACCATGCCGCCGCCCGCTGTGCCGGTGGTCTCCATCTGCGCAATTTCCTCCTGCGCCTTCATCATGTTTTCCTGCATTTTCTGCGCCTGCTTCATCATCGCCTGCATATTCATGCCGCCGCCGAAGCCGCCAAAACCTTTTCCCTTTGCCATCTGTTATGTCCTCCTCAAAGTTCTTTTACTTGAATATCAAATGCTTTCGCCCGACCGATGATCTCATCAACCGCGGCGTTTTTTTGTATCACAGGTTCGTCCCCAGCTTCGCGCACCTTGACCTTAATCGGAGCGCCCGCAAGCGCCGCAGCCTGTTCGCGGATCACCTTCATCGTCGGCTCCGCTTTGGCGAGCATTGCCGTGATGCCGTCCTCGCACAGAATGACCAGCGCACCATCCTCCAACAGCCCCTTCGCGGATACCTTGAGATTGGTATGCGCCCCGGTGTTGATTCTACCGGTCAGCGCTTCGAGCAGCTGCGTCCATTTCGGCCAGGCAGCCATCTCGACTGCCGTTGCCGCAGGCTTTGCCTGCGGTGCAGCCTGACCCTCGTTTTCCTCCTGCGCCCACAGCGGTGCATCGCTGTCATCCGGCGGAGGCGGCGCATCCGCATCCCCGGGCGGGGGCGGCATATCATCCGCCTGCGGCGCACTTTGCACCGGTGCAACCGCAACAGGTACGCCATGCTTCATTTTTTCTTCGAGCGCTTCCACGCGCCCACTCAATGTATCATATTGCTCCGCGCCCAGACTGCACAGCCGCACGGCGCACAATTCCGCCTCCACACGTCGATTCGCCGCACTGCGCATTCGGTCAAGCGCTTCTCCGATCACACGGCTCCACGCAATCAGCGTGGAAGAAGCTAACCCATCACATAGTTTTTGCAGGCTTTTGACCGTGTAAGCCGGAGAAATCAACGCAGATACATCGGTTTTGCTGGTCTTTACCAGCAACGCATCGCGAATCAGCCCCAGCATTTGGTCGTAAACCGCCGCCAGATCCCGACCCGCGTTATAATAATCGTCAATCAGCGCAATCGCTGCTGCCAAATCGCCGGTTTTCAGATGCTCGGCCAGCCGGATACCGTCGTCCTGACCGAGAACGCCAAGCGCCGCGGTCACGGTTTGCTCATCCACCGCACCTGCCGCCGCCGCTCGGTCGAGCATGGAAAGCGCATCACGCATTGCGCCATCTGCCAGCCGTGCAATCAGACGCGCTGCACCTTCGGTCAGTTCGATGCTTTCGCCCGCAGCGACATCCAGCAGGCGACGCGCGATATCCTCCGCGCCGATACGTCGAAAATCGAACCGCTGGCAGCGCGACAGGATAGTTGCGGGCACCTTGTGCAGCTCAGTGGTCGCTAAGATAAACAGCACATGCTCGGGCGGTTCCTCGAGCGTCTTGAGGAGCGCGTTGAACGCACCGATCGAGAGCATGTGCACCTCGTCGATGATAAACACGCGCTTTTTGACCTGTGCAGGCGTATATCGTGTCTCGTCGCGTAAATCTCGGATGTTATCGACACCATTATTTGATGCTGCGTCAATCTCGGTCACATCGAGCACCGAACCATCCAAAATACCGCGGCAAGCCGCGCACTCGTTGCACGGGTCGCCGTTCACCGGATGCTCACAGTTGACCGCGCGCGCCAGAATTTTCGCACAAGTCGTTTTGCCCGTGCCGCGCGTGCCGGTGAACAGATAAGCGTGGCTGAGCCGCCCGGACCGAAGCTGCGCGCGCAGTGTATCCGTGATATGCTGCTGACCGATCACATCCGCAAAAGTCTGCGGCCGCCATTTGCGATACAGCGCCTGATACATGCGCCCAACTCCTTTCCCTGCCCGTGATACCACAAAAGAGGCGGGCGCAAGCCCGCCTCCCAGCGTTCTCTCCTGCGCGCCAAGCGCGCAACTCATAAAAAGCCCAGCTTTGCCGGACTTTTTATACCTCGTCTCAGCCGCCTTGGGCGGCGTCGTTCGGGTATCGAAAGCAGGTTTCTACCGGAACCTGCTTTCGTATATAGGGGACTTCTGAAGTCCCCTATATTCTGTTCAGCGCCCCACAAGACCGCACACGGGCAATTCGAAAGCGTACGCCCGACTGCCTTTCTGCGGTTTGGGCTCAAAATCGGCAGCTCTGCGGCACACGATGGTTTCCGCTTAATGCTGCTCGGTTCCCCGCCTGACATGGTTCACGGTCCTCCGTTGCGCAGTACCGGTCTCTCATCGCCCTGTTGGCAGCTGCCTCGCCGCTCGTACGTCCCTCCTTGCCCGCATCATCCCCGCTGTAGCGGATTGCGGGTACAGGACACCGCTAACGCCCCGATGTGTGCGGCCTTGTGCGGCGCTGAACAGATATTCGGTTGTTATTTTATGCGTTCCTAGCGAATTTATGCTTCCGGATCGTCAGGCGACGGCGTGGTTTCTCCACCGGTGCCGCCTCCGGTCTCTCCGCCGGTACCACCGCCGGTTTCTCCACCGGTACCACCGCCGGTTTCTCCACCAGTGCCGCCTCCGGTTTCTCCGCCGGTACCGCCTCCGGTTTCTCCGCCGGTGCCACCACCAGTTTCTCCACCAGTGCCACCGCCGGTTTCTCCGCCGGTATTACCGCCAGTCTCGCCGCCCTCCGGATCGGTCGGCGTCACAGGCTCACCAGTCTCCGGGTCAATCGAAGGATCGTTGGGATCAGTCGGCTTCTCTTCCTCCGGCTTCTTCTCTTCTTCCTTCGTTTCTTCCTCTTCCTCTTCCTCTTCTTCCTTCCAGTCGGTCACGCCAACCTTGGCGAAGTTATAGCTCGTGGTGATGCCCTGATGGCTGCACGTCTCGGTCGGTACTTCATCGTTCCAGAAGCGACCGCTTGCAGCGCGTCCCGCCGAACGGCAAGCGCCGGAAGCAAGCAAACCGGTATCCATACAATAGGTTACCGTGGTGAAATCCTCCGGATGCGAGTCAAACACCAAACCGGAATCGCCTTCGTGCACCTTCTCCATCACGGCCAGCCAGATCGACGCAGCATTTCGACCATACAAGCCGTCGAGCGTATAGTTATGCTCATAACCAGCCCAAACCGCAGCCGAATACTGAGGCGTTACGCCGCAGAACCAAATGTCGGTATTGGAGGTTGTCGTACCGGTCTTACCAGCCGTCTGCACGCCGGAGATCTGCGTACCGGACGCAGTACCATACGCCGTGACGTTCTGCAGGCATTCAAGCATGTAGTACGCAGTACGCACATTCTCAAAGCCCAAATCCGTGCTCGGGTTGTTTTCCAACACCACATTGCCCTCGGAATCCAGAACCTTGGTGTAGGTGCGCGTACCGCCGTACACGCCTTCATTGATAAAGGATGCAAAGCCGCCTGCCATCTCACGCACGGTCACGCCATCGGTCAGCGCGCCGAGTGCCAGCGGCGAATAGTCAATATCGCTCTTGACCGTGCCGTCCTCATAGGTGCGGCTGCCGACCAGCTGCATGCCCAAGCGCTGGGTCAGGAAGTCATACGACGCCTGCGGGGTCAGCATATCCATTACCTGCACCGCAATGGTGTTAACAGAGCTGGTAATACCACTCTTGATCGTCATGGAACGGCCCGTCGGCATCTTGCCGTCGTTCATCGGCCACGGCTTCCCGTCATCCTGAATATACAACGGCTTGTCGTATACCGTCGTAGAGGGAACGATGATGCCCTTGTCCATCGCCGGTCCATAGGTGGACAGCGGTTTCAACGAGGAACCCGGCTGGCGGCGTGCGTCCGTCGCATACGAGAAGGCCAGATTTCCGGTCTTTTCGCCGCGTCCGCCCGCAATGGCAACGATATTGCCCTGCTTATCCGTGATGACCATCGCGCTCTGCGGCCGTTCGCCGTATTTCTCCGTATTGGGGAACACGGAATCGTCGGCCCATACCTGATCGACGATGTTCTGAATCTCAGGATCAATGGTGGCATAGATCTTCAGGCCGCCCGAGGTGACCATGTTGCTGGCCACAACTTCGGAATATCCCTTTTGCTCCATCAGATCCTTGGTCACATCCTTGATGACCGCATCGGTGAAGTAGGAATAAATATCGCTGATGTCCTGCTGATACTGCTCATAAGGACGATATACCAGCTCGGTTGCAACCGCCTCATCATAAGTGGCCTGGTCGATCATGCCCAGCTCCAGCATCTTGCCGAGGATGTTTTCCTGGCGTTCCTTGACCTTTTCCGGGTGATTATACGGGTCATAAATAGACGGGTTATTGGTCAGACCTGCCAAAGCGGCACACTCCGCAAGGGTCAATTCGGATACATCCTTGCCAAAGTAGGTAGTCGCCGCCGTTTTTACGCCATAGCAGTTATAGCCGAGGTAGATCGTGTTGAGGTACATTTCCAGAATGCGATCCTTGTCCCCAATCTCATCCTCGAGCGCTAAAGCGCGGAAAATCTCGTTGATTTTACGTTTTACCGAATAATCGTCCTCATCGGTGACGTTTTTGATCAGCTGCTGGGTGATGGTCGAACCGCCGTACTGGTCATCACCGACCAGCCAGTTGACCACCGCGCCAAACGTACGCTTCCAGTCCACGCCATGGTGTTTATAGAAGCGTTCGTCCTCGATGGCAACAACCGCGTTCTTGAGGTCAGTCGGAATATCCTCGCTGTCGACCCAAATACGGTTTTCCATGCCACGAATGGTTTCATACAAGACCTCATTGCCTTCCGAATCCACGGTATAGATAAACGAGTTCAGGTCCAAGCCGAGGCCCTTGCTCAAGTCGGCCGCAGTTTCCTGTGCGGACGGGTTGATATATGCATGTACATAATACGCAAATGCAATGCCGCAGAAGCAGGCGCAAAGCACACCGATAAGCAGCAGCGTCAGCAACACGCGGGATATCGCATGCCAGACGCCATGTCCTTTTCTTTTGCCAGTTGCCAATTCGGTTTCCTCCTTGCCCGTCGAATCCATGCCGCGGGTCTTATCAGGTCGGACGTGTAAGCGGTCCCTTTTGTTCCCGATATTCCATAAAATCAGCAGTTTTTTATCTGCTTTCAGTCATTATACCACAGAAGAAAGCATTTTAAAAGCGTCCTTTTCTTCTGCTCTGCGCTGTATGTCACAGTCGCTCGCGGCTATTATACCACATTATTCCGCAAATTCCAAACAATTTTTACATCTGCCCCCGAATACTTTCCATGATTTTGGGAATACTCAAAGAAAATTCCATGGATAGAAGGAGGCCATTTCCATGATGCAGGGATTTTACATGCTGGCCATGCAGCGTGCCAAGCGGCAGCGACGCATCGCGCTTGCCGCCTGTGCAGCGGCGCTTGTCAGCGCCTTTTTCGCTGCGCGCGTCTGGTTTGCCGAGCCGACCGTGGCCGCGACGGCAAGCGCTGAGCCATATGTCGCGCAGAGTGCGGACGGCCGTCTGGTGGTCACGCGCGGCGGGGAGATCGTCGTTCGCACCGATATTGACGTCCGCTCACTGCCCTCCGCTGACCGGGAAGCACTCGAGGACGGTATTCTGCTGCCGGACGCGCAGGCGCTCGCCCGTCTGCTGGAGGATTATGGTTCATAAAAACGACGGACAAATGCCCGCCGTTTTTATGTCCCCGGCATATCCGTTCTATGCCCTGCATACCGTATATCATCAAGGGGGCGTTTACTTATGTTCATCACCATCACCCGCGACACGCTGTACCGCATCGGCGCGGCGGCGGGCGTGTGCGCGCTGCTTGCCGCGCTGTTTTTCCTTGTTCCGCAGGAGGAGCGCGGAAATACCGTGCAGACAACCGCCGGCACAGAGGAAGCCGTGCCCACATCCATCAGCGACTGGGGTCTGTCTTTCCAGACCGAAGGACAGCCGCCGGTCGGCAACGTATCGGCCGAGACGCTGCTGCAATGGGATTCCTATTATGTGGGCGACACGACCAAAAACACCATCTATCTGACCTTTGACGCAGGCTACGAAAACGGAAACACGGGCGCGATTCTGGACGCGCTGAAAAAACACAACGCGCCCGCATGTTTCTTTGTTGTGGGTAACTTTATCGACTCTGCGCCCGAGCTGGTGCAGCGCATGGTGGACGAAGGGCACATTGTCGGCAACCACACGCTGCATCACCCGGATATGTCCTCCATTTCCGACAAGGACGCCTTTGCCGCCGAACTGAACGGGCTGGAAGAGAAATATACTGCGCTGACCGGTCAGCCGATGCAGAAATTCTACCGCCCGCCGCAGGGCAAATTCAGCGAGGAGAACCTCAAACAGGCGCAGGAACTGGGCTACACGACCGTGTTCTGGTCGCTGGCGTATGTGGATTGGTACACCGACAACCAACCGACCGACGAGCAAGCCTTCGCCAAGCTGCTGCCGCGCATCCACAACGGCGCAATCGTGCTGCTGCACTCGACGAGCGAGACCAACGCGCGCATCCTCGACGAGCTGCTGACCCGTTGGGAAAACGAGGGCTACACCTTCGGCAGTCTGACTGATCTGGCGGCGAGTTAATCCGCGCAAGCCGCGTCCTCCGCATCGCGCAGCGCCTGTTCGAGCGCGCCGCGGACTTTCGCAAATGACCGCACCCATCCGGTGCGGTTTTTTCGTTTGGCGCGGCCCGCTTGTTTTGCCGCCCCGCCTTGTGGTATACTGATAGCAGGGCAAAGATTGACAAGAGAGGAATGAACTGTTATGGATAAATCCAAGGTTTACTTTGCGGACTTCCGCACAACCCTGACCGAGAATTTGCAGCAAAAGCTGACCCGCCTAATGAAAACAGCGGGCATGGACAGCATCGACTTTGACAAGAAATTTACCGCCATCAAAATCCACTTCGGTGAGCCGGGCAACCTCGCGTTCCTGCGTCCGAACTGGGCAAAAACCGTTGCGGACTTCGTGCGTGAGCGCGGCGGCAAGCCGTTCCTGACCGACTGCAACACGCTGTACGTCGGCGGGCGCAAAAACGCACTCGACCATCTCGACTCTGCATACCTCAACGGCTTTTCGCCGTTCTCCACCGGCTGCCATGTCATCATCGCGGACGGCCTCAAGGGTACGGACGAGGCGTATGTGCCGGTCGAGGGCGGCGAATACGTCAAGGAAGCCAAAATCGGACAGGCCATTATGGACGCGGACGTGTTTATCTCTCTGACCCATTTCAAGGGCCATGAGGCAAGCGGCTTCGGCGGCTGCCTGAAGAACATCGGCATGGGCTGCGGCTCGCGCGCAGGCAAGATGGAGCAGCACAACGCAGGCAAGCCGCAGGTTGACCAGACCCCCTGCGTGGGCTGCGGCATGTGCACGCGCATCTGCGCGCACAGCGCCATCACCATCACGGACAAAAAGGCGCATATCGACCACGATAAGTGCGTCGGCTGCGGCCGCTGCATCGGCGTGTGCCCGACCGACGCGATCGGCTGCGGCTATGATGAGTCCAACATTGTTTTGAACCGCAAGATCGCGGAATACACCAAGGCGGTTGTGGATGGCCGTCCGTGCTTCCACATTTCGCTCGTCATCGACGTGTCGCCTAACTGCGACTGCCACGCAGAAAACGACGTCGCTATCGTGCCGAACATCGGCATGTTTGCGTCGTTTGACCCGGTTGCACTCGATCAGGCGTGCGCGGATGCGGTCAACGCCGCGCCGGTCAATCCCGCAAGCCTGCTGTGCGACGAGCACGAGCGGCACCACATCCACGACGAGAACGACCACTTCCATGCCGTGCATCCGGACACGAACTGGCAGTCCGCGCTCGAACACGGCGAGAAGATCGGCATCGGCACGCGCCAGTACGAACTGATCAAAATCTGACCGCAAACGCAAAAAAGCGAGGCAAATGCCTCGCTTTTTCTTATATCTGATTGAGCCCGACAGGCAGCGCCAGCTTGAGCGCGACCATCGCGACCATCTCGGCGGCGAAAATGCCCTTGGCCTTGCTTTCGCCCAGATGCTCGCCGAGGCGCGCAAAAGAGCGCTGCATCCGCTCCTCCTTTTCATCCAGGCGGCCGAGCAGCCAGCGCCCGATCAGCTCGAGCGTCCCGATGGTCTGCAAAAACGCCCACGCGACCAGCAGCGCGGTCCCGACGAGCGACCGCTCCTGCGGATAGGTGAACAGCACAAGGCAGAATACCCAGCCCGCGACCGTCGCGATATGGTGCAAAATCACACCGAAGCGGACAAAGTCCTTCACAGCGGCATCATCTCGCGCTCCTCGAAGGCCGCGCGGCGCTTGATATCCGCCATCACGGCGTCGAACTGCGGGATGTCGAGCGACTGCGCACCGTCGCACAGTGCATGCTTGGGATCGTTGTGCACCTCGATAATCAGGCCGTCCGCGCCCGCGGCAATCGCCGCGCGCGACAGCGGCTGCACCATGTCGCGCCGTCCGGCGGCATGGCTCGGATCAATGATGATCGGCAGATGGCTGAACATCTTGACCAGCGGCACAGCGGAAATATCCAGATTGTTGCGGATGAGGTTCTCAAATGTGCGGATGCCGCGCTCGCACAGGATGACGTTGGTGTTGCCTCCCGCGAAGATGTATTCCGCCGCCATGAGGAATTCCTCCATCGTAGCGGACAGGCCGCGCTTGAGCAAAATGGGCTTGTTCGAACGGCCCAGTTCTTTCAGCAGCATAAAATTCTGCATGTTGCGTGCCCCGAGCTGGATGATGTCCACATCCGCGAACAGATCAAGATGCTTTTCGCTCATGATCTCGGTCACGATCGGCAGCCCGGTCTGGCGTTTGGCCTCGAGCAGCAGCTTC
Organism: uncultured Agathobaculum sp.; assembly: GCF_944380975.1. Lineage (GTDB taxonomy): Bacteria > Bacillota > Clostridia > Oscillospirales > Butyricicoccaceae > Agathobaculum. The sequence continues at coordinate 30,861 of NZ_CALWJK010000005.1, forward strand.
AGCCCTTCGGCCTCCAGCCCTTGGAAGGAGTATGGCGAGGTGCGCGGCTTGAACGCGCCGCCACGCAGGAAGGACGCGCCCGCCTTTTTGACCGCCTCGGCCACTTCGACGATCTGCGCCTCGCTCTCGACCGAGCACGGGCCTGCCATCACATTGAAATATCCCGCGCCAATCTTGTGCCCCGCGACCTCAATGACCGTGTCCTCGGGATGGAATTTGCGGTTAACGGCTTTGAACGGCTCGGTCACGCGCTGTACACGTTCGACCACGTCATAGGCCATGATGTCCCCTTCATCGAGCTTGGTGGTGTCGCCCATCAGGCCGAGGATAGTGGTATTGGCACCCTCGGAATAGTTGATCCGCAGCCCCATATCCATGAAATGCTGCATCAGACGGTCAACACGTTCCTTGTCGCTGTTCTGCTTGAGTACAACGATCATTTCAGTTCACTCCTTTATCAGTTAAAAATATAAGCCTAGCCAGTATACCACCAATTTACCCAAAAGAAAAGAGCGATTTGCCACAAATCGCCCTCTCTTTTTGATGCAGTTTTGCACGCAGTTGTATAGCACTAACCATTTGCCTGTGCCGCTTTGAGTTCTTCGTACTTCTGTTTGACCGCCTCGCAGAATTCGTCCCACCGGCCGTCGTTAATCAGCTTTGCCGGGCAGACCTTGCCGGAAAAGTCCTGATGCTTTTTCAGCGCCTTATCCGGATTGAGGTCATATTCAAGCAGCAGGCGCGCGCACAGCTTTTCGGTATTGATGAGCGTCTGCTCATAGTTGCCGTCCTCGTTGACGCACATCTCAATACCGATGCCGTTCATGTTGCCGCCGTTTTTCTCCATCTGGTCGCCCGCGTGATAGGCGGTCTCATTGTCTGGCAGATGGTGATATATCTCGTGGTCGTCCACCGTATAGTGCCACGAAACGATGCCGGATTCGGCATTTGCATTCTGATGGATGAAAGAATTGTGCGCCGCGGCGTCCGCCCCTTCAGAAAAGTTATCCGTTTCATGGATGACCAGGTATTTGATCTCGCGTTTTTCGCCCGGACGCGCACGGCTGCCCTCGGGCAGATAATCGGTGTAAACCGGGATATCCTCAATATAGGACAAACCCGCGTCCGACTGCGGCGGGCGGCTGATCGCGCTGTGCGTGAACATACCCGCCAGAAACGAGACGATCACCAGCCCTGCCAGCAGCAGCGCACGGCTGCCACCTGTGCGTTTTCCCTTTCGTTTTGTATTTGTATGAAACCCTGTTATCTTCACGGCGCATAGACTCCCCATTATTGACTGTGTTGATAGTATTGTACTACGTTTCGCGCTTTTTTTCAAAGGTTCGACTGTAAACTTTTTGTTTCCACGCAAAATACCGGTTTGCGGTGCGTAAAACCTGTAAGAAAATCTTGCAATCCTGCGTTTTGTACGATATAATAATATTCACTCGGAGAGGCAAAGCCTTTCAGCAGAATTCTTTGACCGCCCTTCCCCTGTCGGAAGGCGCTAAGGCCATACGGACAGCCGGGTCAAATGCCGCACTTGGCAACTTTGTTGCCTTATTGAATTTTATAAGTTGGCTGACTAAAAGCCGTGTGCCGCGGGCGCATCACACTTGTGAAACAATCAATAAGAGTAGTAAAAGTAGATTCTTGCTATATAGACTCTTTCCTCTTCCAGATACAGACGGTCCGGAACCGCCCGGACAAAGAGAGAGATTGCCTTCCTCAAGTGGAAAAGTACGTCCCGCCGATCGCGGGGCTTTTCTTTTGCTTGAGGATTTTTTATTGATGTGAGGATAATAAGATATGCAGAACAAACTCAGACTCTACGGTTTTAACAACCTGACCAAAGCGCTTTCTTTCAATATTTACGACGTGTGCTACGCCAAAACCGAGCGCGAACAGCGCGACTATATCGCGTATATCGATCAGCAGTACAACTCCGAGCGTCTGACCGGCATTCTGGAGCGCGTCACCGAAATGATCGGCGCGCATGTGCTGCATATCTCCAAGCAGGATTACGACCCGCAGGGCGCGTCGGTCACCTTCCTGATAGCGGAGGAGCATATGAAGCCCGCCCCCGAGCCGGACACCATCGTAGCGCATCTGGACAAGAGCCACGTCACCGTGCACACCTACCCCGAATACCATCCGGACACTTGCCTTGCAACCTTCCGCGTGGATATCGACGTGGCAACCTGCGGCGAGATCACGCCGCTGTCCACGCTTGACTATCTGATCGGCTCGTTCGACTCGGATATCATCACCATGGACTACCGCGTGCGCGGTTTCACGCGCGATATCGAGGGCAAAAAGCTGTTTATGGACCACCACATCACCTCGATTCAGGACTTTATCGACCCCGCAACGCTCGACCGCTATGATGCGTACGACGTCAACGTCTATCAGTCCAACCTGTTCCACACGCGGATGCTGCTCAAAGAGGTCGATTTGCAGAACTATCTGTTCAACACCGATATCTACGAACTGCCCCCCAAGACGCGCCTGAAGATCCATTCCGACCTGCGGCGCGAAATGATTGAGATTTTCTCGGGCAAAAACATATACTAATTAATCCCGCCGAAAGAAGGCTTGACTATGGATCAGTCCCGTGTGCCCATCAAAGAGGCGCTCGAACACTTTAAGGATATGCGCATTGTGCCGTTTGATGTCCCCGGACACAAGCGCGGACGCGGTAGCCCTGAACTAACGCGCTTTCTGGGCGAGCCGTGCATGACGGTCGACGTCATCTCCATGAAACCGCTCGACAATCTGTGCCATCCGGTCAGCGTCATCCGAGAGGCAGAAGAACTCGCCGCCGAAGCCTTCGGCGCAGCGCATGCGTTTTTGATGGTCGGCGGTACGACCTCGTCCGTGCAGTCAATGGTCTTGAGCGTCGTTGCGCGCGGCGATGAAATCATCCTGCCCCGCAACGTGCACCGCAGCGTCATCAATGCGCTCGTACTGACCGGTGCGATCCCGGTCTACGTCAACCCGCAGATGAACGACCGGCTGGGCATTTCGCTGGGCATGTCGGTTGCGGACGTCAAGGCCGCGATCGAAAAGCACCCATCCGCCAAGGCGGTGCTGGTCAACAACCCGACCTATTACGGTATCTGCTCCGACCTCAAGGAGATCGTGCGGCTGGCGCATGAAAAGGGCATGAAGGTGCTGGCGGATGAAGCGCACGGCACACATTTCTACTTTGGAGAAAACATGCCGGTGTCCGCGATGGCAGCTGGCGCAGATCTCGCCTCGGTTTCCATGCACAAATCGGGCGGCAGCCTGACGCAGTCGAGCTTCCTGCTGTGCGGCCCATCCATGAACGCTGAGTATGTCCGCCAAATCATCAACCTGACGCAAACCACGTCCGGCTCGTACCTTTTGATGGTCAGTCTGGACATTTCGCGCAAAAACCTCGCGCTCTACGGCAAAGATATCTTCCGCAAGGTGACGCACCTGACCGAATATGCCCGTGACGAGATCAACCAGATCGGCGACTACTACGCCTATGGCCGCGAGCTCATCAACGGCGATACGGTCTATGATTTCGACGTGACCAAGCTTGCCGTCAACACACTCGATGTCGGTCTTGCCGGTATCGAAGTATACGACGTGCTGCGCGACTTTTACGACATTCAGACCGAGTTCGGTGATCTGGGCAACCTGCTCGCCTATGTCTCGGTTGGCGACCGCGAGCGCGATCTGGAACGGCTGGTTGCGGCGCTGGCGGATATCCGCCGCCGCTACAAGCGCGATAAAGCCACGCTCATGCGGCAGGAGTATATTTCGCCGCAGGTGGTCGCCGCCCCGCAGGAAGCCTTTTATGCGGACAAGCAGACGATCGCACTGGACAACTCGGTTGGGCGCATCTGCGCCGAATTCGTCATGTGCTATCCGCCCGGCATTCCGATCCTCGCCCCCGGCGAGCGCATCACCCGTGAAATTCTCGATTATATCCGTTATGCAAAAGAGAAAAACTGTATGCTGCTCGGCACCGAGGACCCGGATGTGAACAACTTACAGGTGATCCGGGGCGTTATCAGCCCCAATGACTAACGTAAGGAGTCAAAATTCATGCGATTAACCTTTACCGAAATGCACACGCCGACTGTCGGCCTGCAAATTCAGGTCGACCGGCAGCTTTATACCGAACAGAGCGACTTCCAGCGCATCGACGTATTCGAGTGCGAGGAATTCGGCCGCTTTCTGACGCTCGACGGCTACATGATGCTGACCGAGCGCGACGAATTCATCTATCACGAAATGATGGTGCATGTCCCGCTCGCCGTGCGGGGCGACGCGATCAAAAAAGTGCTGGTCATCGGCGGCGGCGACGGCGGCTGCGTGCGCGAATTGTGCCGCTATCCGCACATCGAGCACATCGACCTCGTCGAGATCGACGAGCGTGTGGTCGCGGTGTGCAAGGAATTTTTGCCGACTGTGGCGTGCAGTCTGGATGACCCGCGCGTGCACATCCTCTATCAGGACGGCCTGAAATACATCCGCCGCATCGAGGACGAGTACGACCTCATCATCATCGACTCGACCGACCCGTTTGGTCCGGGCGAAGGCCTGTTCACGATGGAGTTTTACGGCAACTGCTACAAAGCGCTCAAACCGGACGGCATTCTGGTCAACCAGCACGAAAGCCCGTTCTACAAGGGCGACGCGCTTGCCTGCCAGCGCGCGCACCGCAATATCGTCCATTCGTTCGAGCTATCCCGCCTGTTTCAGGCGCACATCCCAACCTATCCGTCCGGACACTGGCTGTTCGGCTTCTCATCTCGCGGCGTGCATCCGGTGCACGACCTCGACGCAGACGCATGGAACGCCCGCGGCATCGAGACCAAATACTACAACACCAATTTGCACAAGGGTGCATTTTATCTACCGAATTACGTTCAAAAACTACTGGAAAAAGTGGAGGAATGAGTCATGGGAAAAGCACTTATCATCGGCTGCGGCGGCGTAGCCTCGGTTGTCATTCACAAGTGCTGCCAGAACAGCAGCGTATTTGAGGAAATCATGATTGCCTCGCGCACCAAGTCCAAGTGCGACGCGATCAAGGAAAAGCTGGAGGGCACCACGCCCACCAAGATCCGCACCGCCAAGGTTGACGCAGATAATGTCGACGAGCTGGTGGCACTCATCGACGAGTATAAGCCGGATATCGTCATGAACATCGCCCTGCCCTATCAGGATCTGACCATCATGGACGCATGCCTCAAGTGCGGCGTCAACTATATGGACACGGCAAACTACGAGCCGGAGGACACCGATGACCCGGCATGGCGCGAAATCTACGAAAAGCGCTGCAAGGAAGAGGGCTTCACCGCCTACTTTGACTATTCATGGCAGTGGGCGTATAAGGAGAAGTTTGAAAAGGCGGGGCTGACCGCGCTTTTGGGCTCGGGCTTTGATCCGGGCGTCACGCAGGCCTACTGCGCTTATGCACAAAAGCACCTGTTCGATGAGATCGATACCATCGACATCCTCGACTGCAACGGCGGCGACCACGGCTATCCGTTTGCGACCAATTTCAACCCTGAGATCAACCTGCGCGAAGTTTCCGCGCCCGGCTCTTACTGGGAAAACGGCCATTGGGTTGAGATCCCGGCCATGTCCATCAAGCGCGAGTACGACTTTGATCAGGTCGGCCAGAAGGACATGTACCTGCTGCACCATGAGGAGATCGAGTCGCTGGCGAAGAATATTCCGAATGTGAAACGCATCCGCTTCTTTATGACCTTCGGCCAGTCGTACCTGACCCACATGAAGTGTCTGGAAAACGTCGGCATGCTGTCCACTACCCCGATCGAGTTCGAAGGACATCAGATCGTGCCGATCCAGTTCCTTAAGGCGCTGCTGCCCGATCCCGCGACCCTCGGCCCGCGCACCAAGGGCAAGACCAACATCGGCTGCATCTTCACCGGCAAGAAGGACGGCAAGGAAAAGACCGCCTATATCTATAACGTCTGCGACCATGAGGAATGCTACCGCGAAGTCGGTTCGCAGGCAATCAGCTACACCACCGGCGTACCGGCTATGATCGGCGCCATGATGCTGATGACCGGCAAGTGGAACAAGCCCGGCGTGTACACGGTCGAGGAGTTCGATCCCGATCCGTACATGGAAGCGCTGAACAAGTGGGGTCTGCCGTGGCAGATCAACGAAAACCCGGCATTGGTGGACTGATATGAAATTTACCGAACTGCCTACCCCCTGCTTTCTCGTAGACGAAAATCGTCTGGTGCAGAATCTGGCCGTCCTGCGGGACGTAGCCGAGCGCACGGGCGCAAAGATCCTGCTGGCGCAGAAGGCGTTTTCCATGTTCTCGGTCTATCCGCTGCTGCGCGAATATCTGGCTGGCACGACCGCGTCCGGTCTGTATGAAGCGCGCCTCGGCCACGAGGAATTCGGCGGCGAAACACATGTTTACTCCCCCGCCTATGCCGAGGGCGAATTTCAGGAGATTTTACACTACGCCGACCACATTGTATTCAACTCGTTCCATCAGTGGAAGGCGTATGGCAGCCTTGCGCGCGCGGCGGGCAAGAGCTGCGGTCTGCGCGTCAATCCTGAATGCTCGACCCAGCCCGCGGAACACGCGATCTACGACCCGTGCAGCCCCGGTTCGCGTCTGGGCATCACGGAGGCGAACTTCCAGCCCGAACTGCTGACCGGCATCGACGGTTTGCACTTCCATACCCTGTGCGAGCAGAACGCGGATGATCTGGTACGTACGGTTGAAGCATTCGAAGAACGCTTCGGCAAGTATATGGAGGGCATGAAGTGGCTCAACCTCGGCGGCGGCCACCACATCACACGCGACGATTACGACGTGGAACTGCTGGTCAAATGCATCAACGATCTGCGCGAAAAGTATAACGTGCAGATTTATCTGGAGCCGGGTGAAGCCGTTGTGCTGAACGCAGGCTATCTGGTCTCCACCGTGCTCGAAGTGATGAAAAACGGCAAGGAGATCGCCATTCTGGATACCTCGGCAGCGTGCCACATGCCGGATGTGCTCGAAATGCCCTACCGCCCGCCGGTGTTCCGTGCGGACGAGCCGGGCAAAAAAGCGTTCACCTATCTGCTCACCGGTCGTTCCTGTCTCGCGGGCGACGTGATTGGCGAATACTCGTTCGACAACACGCTGCGCCCGGGCGATCAGGTTGTGTTTGAGGACATGGCGCTGTACACCATGGTCAAAACCAACACCTTTAACGGTGTACCGCTGCCGCTCATCGCAATTCGCCGCGCGGACGGCACGGACGAAGCCATTCGCATGTTCGACTATGAGGATTTCAAAAACCGTTTGTCCTAATAAAAAGACATCCCGCAGGTACTTCCCTGCGGGATGTTTTATTATTCTGCTTTCGGAAACCGCAATGTAATCTCAGTGCCTTCGCCGAGCGTACTGTGCAGGTCAATCTGTGCATGGTGCAGCGCCGCGCCATGCTTGACGATCGACAGTCCCAATCCGGTGCCGCCCGTCTGCTTGCTGTGGCTCTTATCCACGCGATAAAATCGCTCAAACACGCGCGGCTGATCGGCGGGCGCAATACCAATACCGGTATCCGACACACGCACAAATGGCGCGTCGTTCTCCTCACCTGTTTCCAGCGTGACCGAGCCATGTGTCTTGTTATAGGCGATTGCGTTGTCCGCAAGGTTAAAAATCATCTGTTCGAGCGTACGCCGCTGACCGGACACCGTCACCGGAGTGCCTTTCACATGCAGCGTGATCTTGTTTTCCGCCGCTTTGTGTGTCAGCCGATCACGCACAGTGCCGCACAATGCGCTCAGCTCCACCGGCTCGAACGGCACGGGCGCACCTTCATCCAGCCGAGATAGGCGGATGATATCCTCAATGAGCGTCAGCAAACGCATTGCCTCGCTCCGAATCTTGCCCGCAAATCGGCCGATATCCTCCGGTCGGACGATGCCGTTTTCCATGATCTCCGCAAAACCCATGATACTGGTCAGCGGGGTTTTCAGTTCATGCGACACATTTGCGGTAAATTCTTGCCGCTGGCGCTCCGCCTGCTCGCGCTCGGTGATATCCACCACGAACAATACCGCCGCATGCCCCTGTCCTTCTCCGGCGACCGAGCTTGCGGTGAGCGAATATACGCGCCCGTCCTTCTCCATCCGGCCGTGCGCGCTTTCGCCGCCCAGTGCTTCCTCCACCACGCGGATATACTCCGCGTCGCGGCACAGCGTCATATAGCCGCCGGTTGCGCTGTCCTTGGGGAACAGCGCCCGCACCGCGCGATTGGCAAACAGGATATCGCCCTGTGCGGAAAAGAGCACCAGCCCCTCGTCCATCCGCGCGGTGATATCGTCAAATTCCGCCTGCCGCCGTTTGAGTTCGCCCAGCTGAGACGCAATCTTGTGGTTCTGCTTATCCATGCGGTGCAGCAATGGCGAAAGCTCATCATAGGCGTCGTTTTTCAGCGGCTCGTGCAGGTCGAGCGTCACGATCGGCTCTAGAAACACATGGGTCAGCCAGCTTGCCAGCAGCGCCGCCACCAGCAGCGCCAACAGCACAATCAACACAATCCATGGGGAAGCGGTCGATAACGCGCCAAAAGCGCTGTCCGCCGTAGAAGAAACGCGTAAGACCGTACCGTCCGCCAGCCGGATCGCATAGTAATAGGTCTGTTCGGCCAGCGTATCGGACAAACGGCTGAACTCACCCACGCCTTTTTCCAGTGCCTCAGCAATTTCCGGACGCGAAGCATGGTTTTCCATCTCCACTGCGTCCCGCTCGTTGTCATACAGCACCGTGCCATCCGCATCCACCAGCGTGATCCGGTCAGCGTACACACTGCCGATGCGCTGCAACTCCTGCTCATCCCCGGATGCCGTCGCAGCAGCGATGTAGTTGCATTCATTACTCAGACGCTCCTGCAAATCCTGCGTCAAGCCAGAATGCACTGCCACCAGCAGCAGGGACACCGTGACGATCAGCGTGACCAGCGCAGTGAGAAAAATACTGCCGAAAACACGCTTTCTCATGCGTGCTCTCCCATACGATAGCCGACACCGCGCACGGTTTCAATCATCGAGCCCGCTGTACCCAGCTTTTGCCGCAAAGTGCGGATGTGTACATCCACCGTTCTGGTTTCGCTCTCGTTGCCGTACCCCCAGATATTCTCCAGCAGCACGTCGCGCGTCAGTACCGCGCCGCGGTTTTTCATCAGCAGACAGAGCAGCTGATACTCCTTGAGTGTCAGCTGTACCTCCTGTTCCCCGACGAAAACGCTGTGTGCGCGCTCATCCACACAAATATCGCCCGCTACCAACGGACAGGCGGCTTCTTCGCCGTCTGTCCCGGCCTGCGTGCGGCGCAGCACCGCACGGATACGCGCCACCAGTTCCATCATGCCGAACGGCTTGGCAACATAATCATCCGCGCCGCTGTCCAGCCCAACCACTTTATCATACTCGGTGTTCTTCGCTGTCAGCAGAATGACCGGGATACCTGCCGTCTCCTGCGCGCCGCGCAGACGGCGCAGAATGCTGATGCCGTCCTCACCCGGCAGCATGATATCCAGCAGGATCAGCTGCGGCTTTTTCTCGCGCAGCGCCGCAGAGAGCGCGCTGCCATCCTCCAAACCACGGGCTTCCATGCCCGTGTTTTGCAGCGTATAGACGACCAGTTCCCGAATGCCTGCATCGTCCTCCACGCAATAAATCATTGCGTTTCCTCCTCAGTGGCCGCCCCCGGCAGCCATTTCCAAACCTTTTTGCTGTATTGCTTACTTTTCCTGCGCCTTGTGCGTGCCGGTGATGGAAAACTCCACCCACTCGGCAATATTGGTCGCGTGATCCCCAATGCGCTCCAGATACTTGGCGATCATCAGGATATCCAGCACTCGCTCGCCGTCCTCGGAGTTTTGTGAGATCTCCGCGATCAAATCCTTTTTGCACTCGGCAAACAGGTTATCGACCACGTCGTCATATTCGATTACGCTCCACGCCAGCGTCAAATCGCGGCGCACAAACGCGTCCAGACTGTCGGTGACCATCTTAATGGTCGCCTGCGCCATCTGCTCGATATGCGCGTTATGGCCGCACGCACCGGACAGATAGGTGACAATTTCCGCAATATCGCTCGCCTGATCGCCGATGCGCTCGATATCCGTAATCATTTTCAAAACGGAAGAGATCAGGCGCAGGTCGCTCGCCACCGGCTGCTGCTGCAGCAGGAGTTTCAGGCACATGGACTCGATCTCGCGTTCCTTGCGGTCGATCTCCTGATCGATGCGGATGGCGGACGCGGCCAGCTTGGTATCGCCGCCGAGCAGCGCCTTGACCGAGCTTGCAATCGCGTTTTCGCACAGCGCGCCCATAGCGATCAGTTCGTTGTTCAGCTCCAAAAGCTGCGAATCGAAACGGTTTCTCATCAGCCAAACCTCCCCGTAATGTAATCCTCGGTGCGCTTATCCCGCGGCATGGAGAACAGCTTTTCGGTGTCCCCCACCTCGATCATATCGCCGAGCAGGAAAAACGCAGTCGTATCGGATACGCGGGTGGCCTGCTGCATGTTGTGCGTGACCATAACGATAGTATAATCTTTTTTCAGCTCGAGTACAAGGTCTTCGATTTTCGCGGTCGAAATCGGGTCGAGCGCGGAGGTCGGCTCGTCCATCAGCAGCACTTCCGGATCGGCTGCCAGCGCGCGGGCGATGCAGATACGCTGCTGCTGGCCGCCCGACATGGACAGCGCGGACTTTTTCAGGCAGTCCTTGGTCTCGTCCCAGATTGCGGCATGACGCAGCGAGGTCTCAACGATTTCGTCCAGCTTGACGCGGCTCTTGATGCCGTGCGTACGCGGGCCGTAAGCAATGTTGTCGTAAATGGACATCGGGAACGGATTGGGCTTCTGGAACACCATACCCACGCGCTTGCGTAGGATGTTCACATCGCAGTCATGGTAAATGTCCTGACCATCCAGACGGATGTCACCCGTGATCTTGCAGCCCTCCACCAGATCGTTCATGCGGTTTAAGGAGCGCAGCAGCGTCGACTTGCCGCAGCCGGAAGGCCCGATGAACGCCGTGATCTCGTTGGCTTTGATATCCAGATCTATATCATGCAGGGCATGAAAATCCCCGTAAAAGAGGTTCATGTCCCGAATCTCAATTTTATTCTGTTCCATAGCTTCCTCCGATTACTTTTTGGTCAGCTTTTTGGCAACAAGGGCCGAAAGCGCGTTCATCAGCAGCACAACAACCAGCAGCACGACCGCAGTCGCATAGGCTTCGTTCATGTGCAGGCCCTCGCCGGACAGCACATACATATGAATGGCCAGCGTGCGGCCGGACTGGAACAGCCCCGGGATCTGCGCCATCGTACCGGCAGTGAAAATCAGCGCCGCGGTTTCGCCCACGATACGTCCGATCGCCAGAATGATGCCAGACAGGATACCCGGCATTGCGCTGGGCAGCACGATGCGGAACACCGTGCGCAGACGACCCGCGCCAAGGCCAAACGAACCCTCACGGAAGGTGTCCGGCACCGAAATGAGCGCCTCCTCCGCCGTGCGCATAATGAGCGGCAGAATCATAATTGCCAGCGTCATTGCGCCTGCGAGCAGCGAGTAGCCCCAATGCAGCTGCGTGACAAAAAACAGCATACCGAACAGGCCGTATACGATCGACGGAATGCCGGACAGCGTCTCGGTGGTGATACGGATGATATTCACCAGCTTATTGCCGCGGGACGCATATTCGTTCAGATATACGGCGGTAAACAGACCAAGCGGCACCGCCAGCAGCAGCGCGAGCAGCGTCATTTCTATGGTCGTGATGATGGCCGGCATCATGGATACGTTATCCGAATTGTAAGTCCACTCAAACAGCGACAGCTTGAGATGCGGCACGCCGTTAATTAAGATGTATGCGATCAGGAACAGCAGCACGGCAAAGGTCAGAACCGCCGCGCCGTAAACCAGCCCCTTTTGCAAACGCGCTTTGCCGCGGCCATATACGCGCGGCTGCTTTTCCGATGTCTGCACCGCCGTTTTTTTTGCCGCAGAAGTCGCTTCGGTTGTCATGCGTCCTTCCTCCTTTTCAGCACCGAGAAGGTCAGATTAATCAGCAGAATGAACACGAACAAAACCACACCCGTGGCGATCAGCGCCTCGCGATGCAGGCCGGTCGCATAGCCCATTTCGATGACGATGTTCGCTGTCATCGTGCGAATGCCCTTGAGCAGGCTGCCCGTTAGTCGCGGCTGGTTGCCCGCCACCATGATAACCGCCATCGTTTCACCGATGGCACGGCCGATACCCAGCACGATACCGGCCAGAACGCCGGACTTTGCCGCGGGCAGCATGACCGAGAAGATCGCGCGCTCATGGGTGGCACCCATCGCGACTGCACCTTCATAATAGGCATTCGGCACCGCGCGCAGTGCCGCTTCGGACACGCCGATGATGGTCGGCAGGATCATGATGCCAAGCAGGATGGACGCGGACAGGATGGTTGAACCGGAAGAAATCTTCGCGCCGAAGAACTGTGCCACCTCGAGCACCGCCGGCACGATCACCACCATGCCGAAAAAACCGTAAACAATGGACGGAATGCCAGCCAGCAGCTCGGTGCACGGCTTGAGCACACCGTAAATGCGCTTCGGGCAGTAGAACGCCATAAAGATTGCGGTCAACAATCCGATCGGCACACCGATCACGATTGCCCCGGCCGTGATGTAAATGCTGCCGACGATCATCGGCAGGATGCCGTAAACGTCATTGCCCGGCTTCCAAGTCGTGCCGGTCAGAAAATCCAGCACGCCGATCTCACGGATCGCAGGGATGCCGTTGACAAACAGGAAAACGCAGATCAGAGCCACCGCAAGAATAGACGCAAGCGCGCAGACAAAAAACACGCCGTGCATCACCTTTTCGAGCAGGTTTTTCATTTCGCTCTTCTGCCTGGTTGCGGATTCGTTCATGTTTTCACCCCATAGACAGTGGGAAAGGGCGAAACGGATTTCGCCCTGTGTTCCCGTGTTCGGTTATTCTTACGCAGCTACGTCGGCCCAGTCGGTGATCTCGCCGGTGTAGATGCCCTTGATCTGATCCATCGTCAGATTCTCAATGCTGCTTGCCGGATTTACGACAACCGCGATGCCGTCCAGCGCGATAGCAGTGCCGGTCAGTTCCGCAGCTTCTTCGTCCTTCAGCTCACGGGAAGCCATGCCGATGGCGAACGTGCCGTCCATAGCGCCGGTCATGCCGGAGGTGGAGTCAGAGGTCTGCAGCTCGATCTTAGCCTTGGGGTTTACCGCCTGATATGCCTCGATCAGCTTTTCCATCACCGGGGAAACCGAGGAGGAACCGCCAACCGCGATCTGACCTTCCGAACCGTCCGAAGTGAACGCTTCCGCTTCGTCATTTACCTTGATGTAGCCCTCTTCTTCGACGATTGCCTGGCCGTCAGCGCTCAGGATGAAGTTGATGAAGTCCTTGGCAACGCCGGTCGGCTCGCCCTTGGTGGCAATGTTGAACGGACGGGACAGGGTGTAGTCGCCGCTCTTGACGTTCTCAACCGTAGCGTCTACGCCGTCTACCTGAATCGCCTTGACAGTGTCATTGAGGGAGCCGAGCGAAACATAGCCGATGGCGCTCTCGTTGCCGGCAACGCTGGTCAGCACCACGTCGGTCTTGTTTGCGATTTCCGCCTCTGCGGTGGTGTTGTCGCCGTTGTCGTCCTCAACACCGGTCAACTCAACAAACGCGCTGCGCGTGCCGGAGCCGTCCTCACGGGAAATGACCGTGATCGCACCGGAAGCACCGGTAGCAGCCGCGTCATCCGTGCTGTTTGCGCTCGCATCACTTGCATTGCCGCCGCAGCCTGCCAGCGCACCACAAAGCATCAGGCCTGCCAGCAGCAGGGATACACTCTTTTTCATAACTTAAATTTCTCCTTTGCATTCAGATCTTGTTTTTCGTTACAAGCATATCTTACGGGGACAATGTAAAATCCAAAAGCCCGTGTTTGTAAAATCCATGTAAAGCAAAAAGGATTGTGTAAAGTGCGCAAAAAAGGACGGCAAAACGCATGTTTTGCCGTCCTTTTGATGTGTTTTTGGTATCATTTATCCAAAAGTGGTATAGACCAGTAGTGTGCACCGAACTATCCTTTTCGCTTTTTACGAAAATACCCCAGATACATAATCGCCGCTGCCATACTCCAGAAGTAGGCCATCATATATGGCACCTCAAAGATATTCTCGAAATAGCAGTGTACCAGCACGCCGCACATACCCGCGAACATGGACACCGCCAGCACGCGGGTGCGGTCGGTCTGGTTGAAATTCGTTCTGCCGATCGAGCGCAGACACCAAAGTGCCATGCCGATAAGCAGGACGATGAAGAAAATCAGGCCGATATAGCCCATTTCCACGAGCGTTTTCAGATAGTAGTTATCCATGTAGAAATACTCGAAGGTATCCGTCTCTTCGATGATCTTATTCTGCATGGCAACCGCGCCGCCGAAGCGGCCGAGGCCAAAGCCGAGCCACGGGTTGGACTCATGCAGCAGATTCAAACCGGTCTCCCACCGCACCATACGGCCCGCACGCTGGCTGGCCTCCATATAGTCTGCCGTGAACAGATACGTGATGCGGTTTGCAATCGACGGGATGGCAATGAGCGCGCCCGCACCTGCCACCGCCATCAGCGCAATCAGGCGACGGTCTAGGAAGATGGCAAACACGATCACCGCGACTGCCAGACCGCCCCACGCACCCTTAGAGAACGTGAAGATGCAGCACAAGCACATCATGCCGGTTACGCCGATAGCCAGCACCTTGACCCACATCTTTTTGCAGTAATATGCCAGACCCGCCGCCATAGGCGCGAACAACACCAGCAGGCTACCCATAATATTCGGGCTGCCGGTGAGCGAATAAACGCGCGTGCGCACGCTTTCCTCGGTCTGGGACACCCAGCCCGCTGGAATGGGCGCGGCGACAATATACTGATAAATGCCGTGCAGCGCGATCGGCACCGCCATCGCAAGCAGCGCACCGTAAAAAATCGCAAAATCACGGTCATCCTCAATCAGCCGCGTGACAAGGAAGAACCAGAACAGGTACTGCACCACCGCGCGATATCCGTCGAGCGCAATGGACGGATAGGGCGACACCGCGCACATCAGGAAAAAGCCCACGCCGATGAACAACAGCAGATAGGTGTCCACAGGCGTTGCACGCAGTCCAAGCGGCGCGCGGCGCATCGCGGTATGCCACAGGACATAGGCAAACACCGCAAGCATCAGGCATTCGTCCCATATCGAGCCGATGAATGCAATGGGAATACAGTTGCGGATAAAGTAATCCAGCGGCAGATACATTGCCAAACATACCAGCAGCAGACCGCGCACGCCGAAGAAGCGGCACACCCGGCCGATCACACCGCCGCCTAGGAAGGTTGAAATCGGCTTCCAAATAGCAAGGCAAAGCCGATAAATCATGCTTTGCGCCGCCGCATCGCCCACACGCTCGACAAAACGCCGCAGCGCAGCGATCACACGTGCATAGCGGCTGTTGTCCGCCGTGCAGATGGGCGTGACGCAAAAACCGTCCCATATCCGGCGGAAGCGGGAATCCGGATAGGCATTTGCAACCTTCCGGAAAAAGCCCGCGATGGCGCCCTCATGATACCATTCACGCAGGCGCAGCACTGCCCGCACCAGCAGGCTGTTTTGAAAAATCGCTTTCATAGGCCTTACTCGCCGATCTGTACCGAATCAATATTGCCGGTCGTCTCAAAGTCGTTGGTCTTGATGATGAACGTGCGGCCTGCGCGCACCTCCTGCGTGCCGATCGAGGGCGCTGCCGTATCCTCGGCCACAGTGGTTTCGATTGTGAACACCAGATCCTTCTTGCTCGGGTCCAGCGCATCCACAATCTTTCCGTCCGCCGTGGTCACCTGCTGCACATAGTCTTCGATCTGCATGTCCGTAATGACCGCGTCTGTAAACGAGCTGCCGCTGACGATCTTTTTACCGACCTGATCGTTTCGCTGCACCTCCTTCACCAGAAACGGGGTCGCGCCGCGTACACGCACGACTACCGTCATCGGCACCTGCTTGGATGTCGCCTCCACAATCTGCGGCGCGAACAGCTTATAGCCCACGCCCGCAGCAACCGCGATCACCGCCAGAAGCACGAGCAGATCGACGATGTTCACCACGCCGAACAGCTTGCCCTTTTCATTGATAATCTTCATGTTTTTCCTCCGTTGGTAGGTTTGCGGCCGATTTTCCGATAGAAAACAGAATTGCCGCTTTGCGGCTATTATACCACAGAGGGACAGGCGCGGCAAGGATTATCCCATGATCTCCCGCCACCAATCGGCTAATTTGCACCGAAATGTAACCGAATCGCTGTTTTCCGACAGTGCCGCCGTTTCCTCGCAAGTGACGGAAAACGCCGTGCACCACCATGCGGCCTTTGGCTGCTGCGGTGCAAATGCACCTGTCAACAGCACACTGCATGCGGTTGCCGCCGCAATCACCGCCCGTTTGGTCTGTTCTGTCATAAAAATACCGCCTTCCGTCATCTGGTGTCCCCAGTATGCCCGGAAGGCGGGTTTGTTATACGGTTTCGGTTAAAAAAGTATCCGCAAATCGGCGGGACAGCATTTTTGCCGCGGTCTTGGCGCGGCCCTCATCCGAAAACAAGCCGAACACCGTCGGCCCCGAGCCGCTCATCAGCGTTCCGTCCGCGCCGTTTTCCGTGAGAAATGCCTTGATTTCTCCGATCTGGCGACGCTTGGTCGCCGTCACCAGTTCCATAACGTTGCTCAAGCGCTTACAAACACCCGCGAAGTCCTGCTGTTCCAGGGCGCGGATCATGCCGGCTGTATCCGGTCGTTCCTTCAGTTCCACCGCGTCGATCTCGGTATAAACCTCCTTGGTAGAAACCCCGAACGGCGGCTTGCACAGCACAACCCAGCAATGCGGCATGGGCGGCAAGGCGGTCAACTCCTCTCCGATGCCCTCCGCCAGCATCGTGCCTCCGCGCAGGCAGTACGGCACATCCGCGCCGATTTTCAGGCCCATCTCGCACAGCTCGTCGTCGGTCAGGCCGGTTTCATGCAGCGTGTTGAGCGCACGCAGCACCGCCGCAGCGTCGGTCGAGCCGCCGGCCAGCCCTGCGGCCACCGGAATGCGCTTTTCGATGTGGATTTCGCACGTTTCCAGCAGCGTACCCGTCTTCTGATAGAACAGGTCCGCCGCGCGGTAAGCCAGATTATGCTCGTCCACCGGCAGATAGGGCAGATTGCAGCTGAGTATAATGCCGCGCGGCTTTTTTTCACCATGGGTGACTACCACCTGAATCTCATCATGCAGTTCGACAGACTGCATCACCATTTTGACCGTATGGTAGCCGTCGTCCCTGCGTCCGGTCACATCCAGCGTCAAATTGATCTTTGCGCGCCCCTGCACCGTGGTTTCAGCGTGCGTGATTTCGTTTTTATTATGAAATAACATGATTTCTCCCTGCTTACTTTGTTAATGGCACCTGTTCCGGCTTGCGTCCGCGGAACACGGTGACGGTTGTGAACCCTGCGTCCAGCGCGTTCGCTGTGCAGTCTGCCACCCCGCGCCCGACCGTGTCCAGCGTATGCGAATCCGAGCCGATTGAGATGCGTTCGCCGCCCATACGGCGGTATTCGTACAGGATATTCTGCGGCGGACCGACCTTTTTCTGCCAGCTGGCCAGTCCCGCAGCATTCAGCTCGAGCGCATAACCGTGGTCGATACAGGCGCCCAGCACCTGCTGCACGCGGTCCATGTACTGGTCAAACGACGGCACATAATCGCCGTGCTTCATTACGCGCAGCGGATAGTCAATGTGCGCCAGCACGTCAAACCCGCCGTGCGCCTCCATCTCCAGCATCTGATCGAAATACTCCTGCAAAAACGCATCGCAGTCCAGATGCTCGTAGTCGTGGAAATATATATCCAGATCGTTCGGCATGGCGTGCAGTGAGCCGATCACCATGTCCAGCTGATGCCCGCGCACGAAGGCATCCGCCGCAGGATCGGCATGGATCTGCCCGATCTCGATCCCGACCAGCACCTCGATTCCCTCTGCCGCTTCCTTGGCAGCCCGTATATCACGCAGGCATGCTTCTGCGTCCCGGTTTTCCAGCGGGCCGCGGGTGCGATAAAAATCCAGATGGTCGGTGATGCCGATGATATCCAGCCCCGCCGCGCGGCAAGCGCGCACCTTATCCGCCACGGTTTGCGGGAATGCGGCATCCGCCGAATATCCCGTGTGCATATGCAAATCCACTCGCATTGCCTGTTTCCGCCTTTCTAAAATACATACATGGTTGCCGTCTGCACAAAACAGAGGATGATCGCCAGCGTCATGCCGACGCTGCCAAACACCACCCGCATGGACGGCGCGCACGGGCCGTGCTCCCACACCTGACGCTTTCTGCCACGCACCAGCAGCACCGCGCCCACAATGGTCAGCACCGGCCAGCTCAGCCCGTACAGCACGGGCAGCACGCCGTCCTCCGGTAGCAGGAACACAACAAACGACCCGTAAAAATTAAACAGCATGTGCAGCACGACCGATGTTTTGAGCTTTCCGGTGTAAAAATACGCATAGGCGAGCAGCAGTCCCAGCAGAAACGCATAGAAAAACTGCGAGAGGTTGGCATGATACAGGCCGAAGAGCAGCGCGGATACGAACGCCGCCGGCTTCTGGCCATATCGCGCCAGCCGTCCTGCCAGCAAGCCGCGGAACAGCAGCTCCTCACACAGCGGTCCGAGCACACAAGCCCCCACCAGCACGACCGACAGCGGCATTTCGTTAAAGGTCTCGGTCACCATATCGACCGTCTCCAGATGCGCTATCTGATAGACTAAGTCATTCAGCCATGAGCCGGTAATCGATCCCACCCACATCAGTCCGATACCAATGACAAACCAGCGTCCCAACAAGCGCGCGGTCAGCGGCCGCTGCGCTGGCTTTGTTACCGGTATCCGGCGGCACAGCCAATAGGACAGCGGCAGCGCAGGCAGGTAATACCCCACCAGCGCCAGCAGCATATAGGTGCTCATGCCGCCCGCCAATCGTCCGGCGAGCATCAAAACCGTCAGCCCCATCTGCCACACAAGCGCGCATAACATTGTCAGCGTCAAAGCCCATCCCAGCCGCGTACAGTATTTTTTCTCCTGACGGAGATCGGTTTGCTGCATATTGTCCTCCCTGACGGCAGAAAAACAGGGCAAAGCCTTGTTGCCCCGCCCCGTTTTTCCGATCTCTTTGTTACTTTGCTTCGTTTACCAGACGCTCGGTGTCCTTGGCGATCATCAGTTCCTCATTGGTGGGGATGACCAGCACACGCACGCGCGCCCAGTCGATGGAGATATCCATCTGCTTGCCGCGGTACTTGTTCTTCTCCGGGTCGATCTTGATGCCGAGATACTCCATGTGCTCGCAAACATCCCAGCGGACCGAGCGGTCGTTCTCGCCTACGCCCGCGGTGAAGATGATAGCATCTACGCCGCCCATCTCTGCGATGTACGAGCCGATGATCTTCTTAACCGACAGGTTGAACATTTCCTTGGCCAGCGCCGCACGCGCATTGCCGTCAGTGATGGCAGCGTCCAGATCGCGGAAGTCGGACGAAACGCCCGAAATGCCCAGCATACCGGACTTCTTGTTGAGGATATTGATAACGTCTGCCGCAGAGATGTTCTCATGCTCTGCCAGGAACTCGATAATAGCTGGGTCCAGATTGCCCGCGCGGGTGCCCATCGGCAGGCCGTCCAGCGGGGTGAAGCCCATCGAGGTATCATAGCTCTTGCCGCGGTTGATCGCGCAGATGGAAGAGCCGTTGCCCAGATGGCAGGTAATCAGGCGCAGTTCCTCGAGCGGACGGCCGAGCATCTCAGCAGCCTGCTGAGAAACATACTTGTGGCTGGTGCCGTGGAAGCCATAGCGGCGGATCTTGTACTTCTCATAGTACTCATACGGAATCGCATACATGTAATGCGACTGCGGCATGGTCTGATGGAACGCGGTGTCGAATACCGCAACCATCGGCACATCCGGACCCATAACGTCGCGGCAAGCCTGAATGCCGATCAGGTTGGGCGGATTGTGCAGCGGTGCCAGCGGGACACAGTCCTCGATCGCCTTGATGACCTTTTCGGTGATGATGACGCTGTCCGAGAAGAACTCGCCGCCGTGTACCACGCGGTGACCGACCGCGTCGATCTCGCTCATCGAGGAGATAACGCCCTTTTCGGGATCGAGCAGCACATTGATAACCGACTGGATTGCTTCCTTATGCGTCGGCATTGCGATATCAAACTTAAATTTTTCATCCGACTTGTTGCCGGTGTGCGTCAGTACGCCGTCGATGCCGATGCGCTCGCACAGGCCCTTGGCCATAACGTCGCCGGATTCGGTGTCGAGCAGCTGATACTTGAGCGAAGAGCTGCCGGCGTTGATAACCAGAACTTTCATTTGCAAAACTCCCTTGTGCCGTATTTGGCGGCTTGCACAAAGCCGCGGAAGCCGATATAATAATGTTACACTCTTATATTACACGATTTACTGCAAATGTACAAGCCAAATTTTAGCCCGTGCGCCTGTGCATTTGCAATTTGAAGGAGCCTGTTTATGACCGTCTGCGGCGTTGTTGCCGAATATAACCCCTTCCATGCGGGGCACGCGCATCATCTAGCCGAGACCCGCCGTGCACTGGGCGCAGACACGGCTATCGTGTGCGCGATGAGCGGCAACTTTGTCCAGCGGGGCGATCTCGCGGTAATGGAAAAGTACCGCCGTGCCGAAGCCGCCGTGCAGTGCGGTGCAGATCTGGTGCTGGAAACGCCGCTGAGTGCCTGTCTGTGGTCGGCATCCGGGTTTGCGTTCGGTGCGGTCGCGCTGCTGGATGCGCTTGGATGCGTCACCCATCTTTCCTTCGGCGCGGAACGCGCTGATCTTGCGCTGTTGCGCCGTGCGGCCGACCTGTCCCGCGCGGAGGGTGCACCTGCCGACGCGCTGCGGCAGGCGCTTGCAGCCGGCCTGCCCTATGCCGCCGCGATGCAGCAGGCAGTCGCAGCGGCCGACCCGGAAGCCGGTGCGCTGCTGGCAAGCCCGAACAACACGCTTGCGGTCGAATATCTGTGCGCGCTGGATACACTGGACAGCTCCATGCAGCCGCTTGCCATTTTGCGCGCAGGCAGCGCGCATGACAGCCAAATCCCTGCGGACGGTCTGCCCTCGGCATCTTATCTGCGCAAGCTGCTCACGCAAGGCAGGCTGGAAGAATGCCGTCCGCTGATGCCGCAAGCCTCCTTTGGTGTATTCTCTCGCGCCATTACAGCAGGCGAAGCGCCGGTGACACGGCACGCGGTCGATCAGGCCATTCTTGCGCATCTGCGGCGGCTGACGCCCGCCGACCTTGCCCGCTATTGCGGCAATGATGGACTGGAAAACCGCCTGTGGACGGCCATCCGCGACAACACAGACTTCAACGCAATCTGTGCTGCCGCCCAGACCCGTCGCTACCCGCTTGCGCGGGTGCGCCGCGCGCTTATGCGCGCATGGCTCGACCTGCCGACCAGCGTTCCACCAACCGCGGACTATGTGCGCGTGCTGGCGGTCGGCGCACGCGGGCGCGACATCCTGCGGCGCATGAAGAACACCTGCGCGCTTCCGGTCATCGTCAAACCGGTCACAGAACGCACGCTGCCGGACGCAATCCAACCCGCCCTTGCCCGCGACGCGCTCGCGGACGGTCTGTACGCCCTCGCCTATCCCGCTCCCTCGCTGCGCGTGGGCGGCGGCCGCTTCCGCAAAACCCCCTTCTGCCTGCCATGACCTGTTCCATCCACCGACGTGTTTTTCAGGGAGGTATGACTGATGATGCAATGCCCTTACTGCGGAAAAGAAATGCTCGACGGCAAGCTATTGGGTGACCACAAGGCGCTCAAATGGCTGCCCAAAGACAAACAGATGTTGTTCGGCCTGTGGGCCTGCGGGGGATTGACCGTCGGCTCCCATGCGCCCACGCAGCGCGCAGAAGCGCGTGCGTGGCACTGTTCGTACTGCAAAAAGCTGATTATTGATCTGGAAAACTGCTGAAGATATGCAAAAGGACGACCCGATGGGTCGCCCTTTTTATTTCCCCAAAACTGTGCTATCTACTTGACCTGTCGTAGTAGTTGTGTTATGATTACTTCATCAGATGGAGTAAAAAGGAGGTGCGCCATGCTGGGAAGCGACGTGATGCGCGGCTACAACGACATACTGATCCTGTGTCTGCTGTGCGAGGGGGATTCCTACGGCTACGCCATCTCCCGCGAGATCGAACGACGCAGTGGCGGCGAGTACCCAATCAAGGAAACGACACTATATTCTGCGTTCGGGCGGCTGGAAAAACAGGGCTGGATCGTGCCCTATCAGGGCAGCGAAACGCAAGGTCGTCCGCGCACCTATTACACCATCACAGACGAAGGCAAACGTGCCTATGCCGCCAAATGCGCCGAATGGCGCGTGCTCAAGGCTGTGGTCGACCGTTTTGCAAAGGAGGATATGGGAAATGGAAGCAATTCGTAACTATGTGGATGCTTTATTCGCCACACTGCCGCAGGATACGGATACCCTGCGCATCAAGGCGGATATGCTGGCAAATTTAGAGGAAAAGTATCACGCCCTGCTGAATGAGGGCAAAAACGAAGCCGAAGCCACCGGACTGGTCATCGCATCTATCGGCTCGGCAGACGAACTACGGGAAGAGTTTGGTTTGTCAGCGGAAACCGAATCCAATACAGCCAAAGCCACATCTACTGCACGCGCGACAGCTCCGCAACCCGACCCTGCTGTTGCACAGGCCTATGGACGCTATCAAACACACAAACATGCTATGATAGCGATAGCGGTCGCACTGTTCATTCTCGCCCCTTTCACCTGCGCCTTTTTCGAGGATACACTACATCTGGAAGAGCCCGGTATTTTCCTGTTCTTCGTCATGATCGCGGCAGGCGTGGCACTGTGCATCCTGTCCGGTCGAAAGGACGACTATTATCGCGATCTGCACGGGCTTGGCTGTGACGAGGATGATATCCCCGACAGGGAGGATGAGAAACGACACCCAATCAGCAATCTGTTCGCTTCCATTGCTTTTCCAGTCGTGGCAGCCATTTATGTTTGCATAGGTGTGTTCTATGATCTGTGGCACCCGGGCTGGGTTATCTTCCTGTTCTGCTCCGCAGCTACCGCTGCAATTGCAGCCTATGAAGAATACCGTCGCCGCAATTGAACGCCCGAAAAGAATTGACTTTGTTCCGCTTTTGCCGTACAATAAATTTTAGTATACTAAAGCAACAGAGGAGCAATACACGAAATGATCGGACTGGGAACCATTGTCAATTGCTGCACGATCGCTGCCGGCACAACACTTGGCGTTCTCCTCAAAGGAGGACTGCCGCGGCGTTTTGAAACCACCATTCTGCAAGCGCTCGGCCTGTGCACCTTCTTCATCGGCATTGGCGGCGCGGCCAGCGGCCTGCTGACCATCGAGGACGGCGCGCTTTCCACCCAGCATACCATGCTTTTGGTGCTCAGTTTGGTGCTGGGTGCAGTTGTTGGTGAAGCGCTGGATATCGAAACACGGCTCAACAACTTCGGCACATGGTGCCAGACGCGGTTTTCCGGCAGCAGCGAGGACGGAAAGTTCGTGCAGGGCTTTGTGACCGCATCCCTGCTGTTCTGCGTGGGCGCGATGGCAATCGTCGGCGCACTGGAGGACGGTCTGAACGGCAACCCGTCTATCCTGATTGCCAAAGCCGTGCTGGACGGTGTTTCCGCTGTCATTTTCGCGGCATCACTCGGCAAGGGTGTGTACCTGTCCATCCTGCCGCTGCTTCTCTATCAGGGCGGCATTACACTGCTGGCGCGGTTCATCCGTCCGTGGCTGACAGACGCGCTCATCAGCCAGATATCCTGCATCGGTTCGGTATTGATCTTCGCCATCGGATTTAACCTGATGTTCGATAAAAAGGTCAAGGTCGGCAATTTGCTGCCCGCCGTCCTTTTCCCGATCCTCTTCTATTTGTTGTCACGCCTTTTCCCCGCACTCGGCACCCTGTAACCATCCACTCAAGCAAAACGGGAGGCGCTTCTTAATGAGGCGTCTCCCGTTTGTTATGTACCGCTGCTTTTCAACCGTTTTGCCTCCGTCAGCTTTGCACATGCTCTCCCTGACCCGCGTTATTGCTGAATTTGAACACGGAAAGCAGCTGTTTGAGCATGCTGGCCTGATTGAAGAGCTGCTCACTGGCTGCGGCAGACTCCTCCGCCGTCGCGGACGTGGTCTGCACCACACCTGCAATCTGGTCTACGCCAGTCGCAACCTGCGACAGCGAAGCGGCCTGCTCTTGCGTGGCCTTTGTGATTTCGTCGATCCGATGCACCGCCTGCGCCACGTCGGACACCACATGCTCCATGTTTTTCGCCGTCATATGCGCAATACTGGTTCCGTTCTCCACCGTTTGGATGGACTCCTGAATCAGTTCGGTCGTGCTCTGCGCCGCCTGCGAGGACTTATGCGCCAGATTCCGCACCTCATCCGCCACCACGGCAAAGCCTTTTCCTGCCGCGCCGGCACGTGCCGCTTCCACTGCCGCATTGAGCGCCAGAATATTGGTCTGGAAGGCAATATCTTCAATCGTTTTAATAATTTTCCCAATCTTATCCGAGGCGATATTGATGCTGTCCATCGCCTGAATCATTTCCTTCATCTGAAGGTTGCTCTTTTCCACCTCGTGATTTGCGCTGTCCGCCTGTTCGCGCGCTTTGGCGGCGCTTTCCGCGTTCTTATTGATGTGGCGGGAAATCTCGTCGATAGTAGCGGTCAGCTGCTGCACCGCACTGGCCTGCTCCGCGGCGCCGTTGCTCAGCGCCTGCGCCCCGCCGGCCACCTGTTCGCCTCCGGTTGCTACGTCATCCGCTACCGAATTGATCTTCCACAGCGTTTCATTCAGATCATGGATGGTCTTATAGGCATATCCGGCCAATTTGCTGTAACTGCCGGTATAGATGCTGTCGTTCTGGCTGCGCTTAGTGAAATCTCCCTCGGCAATGGCCGCCAATCCCTGATCGAGGTCATCAATAATGAAAGACAGCTTTTGAATGGTGAGCCGGATGCTATCCGCCAAACGCCCTAGTTCATCCTTGGACTGGTAGAGAACCACGGCCCGCTCGAACTCACCATCCGCCACATTCTGCATGGCAATGTCAATCTCTTTTAAGGGGGACACGATGGCTCTGGTCAGGAGCTGGCTGGCCACAATGGCGATCAGGATCGCCAGCACCAGCACCACCAACACCAGCACCACAGCCGTTGTTTTGACCCGAACCGCGCTCTGCTGTGCACTGCTGACGGTCGCCTCTACCTGCTCTATCAGCTGCGTGACCAATTCATCCATCTGCTCGAATGCGGGAGTATACTGATCCCGGTAAATATCATAGGCGCGCTCCTCATCCTCTTCGGTAAAGGTGCTGGTGAGCGACAGAATTTCATTCTGATATTGCGTCGTTGTCTCCATACAGCCAGTGATCTGCTCAATCGTATCATGATATTCCGGCAGTAAGGTGTCTAGCTCTGTCAGCGCCGCCTTCAGCGATTCCAAATCGTTCTCGAGCGCTGTCCGGTTCTCTTCGAACTCTCCGTTGGTTTCAACCAGCATTTCATTGAGCAACCCCTGCCGCACGGATACCATGTTCCGCCGCACTGTCCACATACTGTTAACCGCAGGAACCATCTGCTCCCCATACTGCACATTGATGGCGCTCAGCCTATTCACACAAATCATAGACACGATCCCCATGAGGACGATCATCGCCAGAACCGGGCAAAAACACGCCAACAGCTTACTTCGCAGTTTCCAGTTTCTCATATCTATGCTCCTTCTTTATATTAGCTTATATAAATCTATCGTTTCCTGCTATCCGCCTTTACAGCGGACCTTGCGGAAACGAATTTTTTATCATGGTCATCATAGCACCACCCTCTCATACTTTCCAGCACCCACACCTGACATTTGCGCAACCGCCGATTGCACCACGCACCGCTTTCCTCAATTTCGTCTATTTGCATAGTTATTCCTTATGTTTAAATCAATATTTATATATATTCTACATTTTTGTTTGTTTTCCTATTAGAAGAAACCATTTTTTGCAAGCGAAACTTTCCATTTTGTAAACTTATTCCCGACCTTGTCAATCAGAGTTTACGCAATATTCGTCCTGTTTTTCCCAAATTCGAACCATCCCCCGACTTGTCAATGTTGATTCAAATGTTATAATAGGGGGCGTGAGGTGACACTGACCATGAAAGTTGCAAACTATATCCAGCTCGCCAGAACGCAGATGCATCTGACGCAGGAATATCTGGCGGAAAATATCGGCGTCAGCCGACAGGCAATTTCCCGCTGGGAAAACGGACAGGCGCAGCCCTCTGCCCGCAATATGGTCAAAATCGCCGCTTTATTGAATGTCACGGTGGACCAGCTTACCGGCGCTGCCCCGCTGGAACCCCCGGCGCCCGCTGCCTCCAGCACCCAATCTCTGACCGATGATCTGATGGAAAGCTGGAATGATTTATTTCAGCGAACCATGGGCGCGGATCTATCCCGCTACACATCGGAGCATATTCGTCAGACCGTGCAAAGCTACATGCAGCAGCATGATTTGCGCTCGGTTTCCGCCTTTATCCGGCTGATGTCCGCTTCCCGAGAGCGGAGAATGGAGTTTCTTCACGCCATTCAGCCCCCCGTTCCCACCTTTTTTGACGACCCCAAATTGTTCCAGTATTTGCAGGAAGAACTCTTTCCCCGCATCCATGTTGCTGGCACGCCGATCCGTGTATGGGTGCTCAGTGCATCCAGCGGGCAGGAAGCATTCTCCCTCGCTATGACGATTGCAGAATATCAAGAGAAGAGCCATTGTCAGGACAGTGCACGCATCTTTGCAACCGACGCCGCTTATCTGGAAGAACCCGCAGAAAGAGGCGACGGATTTTTCACCGCGCGTCAAGTTGCGTCCATCCCGCAAGCCTTGCGGGAAAAATACCTGATTCCAGTCGAAGGCGGTTTTCAAATCTGCCCAGCTGTGCGCAAAATGGTGGTCTTTTCTCCCTATGACCCATTGCTTGATCCGCCTTTCTCCCACATTGAACTTGTGTGCTGCCGCCGGTTGATCTCGGTTTTATGTCCCGGCTGTCAAAGCAGACTGATCCAGACGCTCTATCACAGTCTCTCCCCTGCTGGTTGTCTTCTGCTGCCCAGCACCCACCCACTCACCGACGGGCAGATGCACTTTTCCCTCAACCGCGACTGTCCGGGCATTTGGCACAAGCTGGACGACGAGGATGAAATGTACAGCTGGGAGTATGACTCCTGTCCGGTGTCCGCCCGCCAGCCGAACGGCTATCCGCTCGGCGTTCCAATCCAACGAATCCTACAGCAGCTTTTCATTGTTCACTATCCGAACGCTCTCCTGATTGATGAAAATTTCCGTATTATTTTCGCGGGAGAAGATATTTTCCATCGGTTCCATCTGGATCAGCAGGGCTATTCCGGTCGTCTGGCCGATCACGTCAGCGGCGATTTGATGCAGCGCATCCAACTTTCCGCCCACCGTCTGCAAGCAGCCGCAGACCCCAAACGGGTCAACCAAACGCTTATCCGCTTAAACGAAACCAACCGCACCATGTATATGCGCATGACCGGCATTTTAGTGGAGAATCGTTGGTATTATTTGGTCGCATTTTATGATTATCATCCACAGAGCAGCGCACGCGACGCAGACAAGCGCGCGCTCGAACAGCAATTGATGGACACCGAAAGCAACCTGAGAAACAAACTGCAGGAGTTGGTCCGCGCACAGGATCAGATCGAGGTCTTGAACGAGAAGATCAACAGCCTCAATTACGCGCTGTCCAATCGTTCCTGGGAGGTGCGCAGCCTCTGGCACGAAGTGGACTTGCTCAACCAGGAGCTTTCCCGCCTGCACGATCAAAGCAAAGGCTTTCAGTCATAAAAAAGCGTGCTGCACTACTGTGCAGCACGCCTTTTTGTTTTAGTTGTTACAGCGTCATGTCGCCATCCTTGACCCAGCCGATGCGGCGCAGCGCCAGATTGATGAGCGGACACAGCACCGCGGGCAGTACGAACGAAATCAGCAGCAGGCCGATCCAGTCCTGCGCCGTGACCGCCGCCTTCGCCCCTGCTGCCACATCATCCAGCCAGCCGGTATACACGCCGATCTGTCCGACCAATCCGCAGGTGCCCATACCCGAGGACACCGGAGGGCCGTTCATCTCGAGCCGGAACAGGCAGGTTGCAATCGGCCCGGTGATAGCCGAAGTCAATATGGGCGCGATCCAGATGCGCGGATTTCGCACGATGTTGCCCATTTGCAGCATGGATGTACCGATGCCCTGCGACACCAGACCGCCCCAGCGGTTTTCCGGGAATGACATGACCGCAAAGCCGACCATCTGCGCGCAGCAGCCCGCAACCGCCGCGCCGCCTGCCAGACCGGTCAGCCCAAGCGCCGCGCAGATCGCTGCGGAGGAAATCGGCAGCGTCAGCGCCACGCCAACCAGCACGGATACCAGAATACCCATCAGGAACGGCTGCAAATTGGTCGCCCACATGATGAGACTGCCCACCTGCATCGCCGCCGCGCCCAGCGCCGGCGCCCACCATGCAGCCAGCGCCACACCTACGCCAATGGTCACCAGCGGCGTGACCAAAATATCAATGCGGGTTTCTCCCGCGACTGCTTTGCCCAGCTCCGCCGCGATGATTGCCACAAACAGCACCGCAAGCGGTCCGCCCGCGCCGCCCAGCGCATTGGACGCAAAACCCACGCTGATGAGCGAAAACAGCACCAGCGGCGGACAGTGCAGCGCGTAGCCAATCGCAACCGCCATGGCAGGGCCGCTCATCGCGGAAGCCAGACCGCCGACGGTGTAAGATACCTCATTGATTGTCGCAACCGGCATAGTCAGGAACGAGATGCCCAACTGCTTGCCCACCGTGTCAATGATTGTACCGATCAGCAGCGAACAGAACAGGCCCTGCGCCATCGCCCCAAGCGCGTCAATGCCATACCGTTTGACCGAGATCACGATATCCTTGCGTTTGAGAAATTCCTTTATCTTGTCCATGCTACCCCTTCTTTACCGCATTTGCCATCTGTCAAGCGCACTGTCAAGACAGCTTATGACACATTATAGCACAGACCTTGCTTCCTGCACAGCTTTTTTTGCCCTGCGCCGAAGATTTTGTCATTTTGAACAGGTGCAGCCACATTTAGCGCGCAAAAAGCATGCAAAAAGCGCGCAAACCACAAGGTTTGCGCGCTTTCTTCTCAGATAGAGATCAGGCGCTTTGTATTTCACCCTTCGGGAACACACGCCGCCGCACCACAAAATAGCACACCAGATGCGCGCAGATGGTGAGCGCCCACGAAATCGGATAGGACACATACAAGCTGAACAGCGTGTGCTGCCACTGGAAAATAGTAAAAATCCAGATGATACGGAACAAACAAGCGCCCGCCAGCGACACCAGCATCGGCAAAATGGAATATCCGAGGCCGCGCACACTGCCCGCAACCACATCCATCATGCCACACAGGAAATAGGTAACGCTTACCACACCCAAACGCATCATACCATAGGAAATGACCTCTGCATCGGTCGAATAAATGCCCAGCAGGCTTTCTCCCAGCAAATGCACGCCGTTGCCCATCACCACGCCGATCAGTATAACCATAATCAAGCAACGCACCAACACCTTGTCAATGCGATGATATTGCTTTGCGCCGAGATTCTGGCTAGTGAAGCTGAGCGAAGTCTGATACAGTGCATTCATCGAAGTATAAACAAAGCCTTCAATATTGCTGGCCGCGGTATTGCCCGCAACCACGATCGCACCGAACGAGTTAATCGACGACTGAATCAATACATTCGAAATATTGAAAATCACGCTTTGCAGCCCCGCGGGCAAACCGACCTGCATGATGCGGGCAAATTTGTCCGCATGAAAATGCATCCGCTTAAGATTGACGTTGCACATGCCGTCCACCCGCATCAGGCACAGTACGATCAACGTCGCAGAGATTATCTGCGCAATGACGGTCGCCGTCGCAACGCCCGCGACGCCCATGCCCAACACAATGACGAAAAACAGGTTGCACACCACATTCACCACGCCGCTCAGCAGCAGAAAATACAGCGGCCGCCGGGTATCACCCACCGCGCGCAGAATCGCCGCGCCAAAGTTATACAGCATAGTTGGGGGCATGCCGATAAAATAGATACGCATGTACAGCACTGCCTGATCGAGCACCTCAGTCGGGGTTGCCATCCATTCCAGTATAGGACGCGCCAAGCAGACACCCGCCACGACCAGTATCACGCCGCCTGCCACCGCAGTGATCAAAGCGGTCTGCACGGTTTCCTGCGCATCATCAAAGTCGTTTGCCCCGCAAAAACGCGCCACCAGCACATTTGCGCCGACTGAAATACCAATAAAAAAATTGACCAGTAGGCTGATCAGAGAGCTGGTGGCACCGACCGCAGCCATCGCATGGCTACCAGCAAACCGACCGACCACAACGATATCCGCTGCATTAAACAGCAGCTGCAGCACGCCCGAACAAATCAGCGGCAGCGCAAACAGCAGCAGCCGACTGAGCAGCGGCCCGCGCGTCATGTCAATTTCATACGATTTCCTCATTTCCATACATCCTTTCTTTCCTCTATCAATCTTAAGCCCTGCCAAAAGGCTCTGTCAATCCTTTTCCCGCTCTCGCTATTGCCATTGGCAACAGATTATAGTAGTATTAGAAAAAGCAAGCATTGTGTCTGTCAATAAAAGGATTTTCCGGCAGCGCTATCTGTCGGGCGGCGAAACGGAGAGAGAATTTTGAAATATAACATTCTGATCGCAGAGGACGACCGCGATATCATCGAGCTGCTGACCCTATATCTGGGCAGCGAATTTTCCGTGCAGTCCGTGACGGACGGTGCCGCGGCGCTCGAGCTGATCCGCGCGGGTGGGGTCTCGCTGGCGCTGGTGGATATCATGATGCCGGGCCTCAACGGCTATGAGCTGATCCAGCGCGTGCGCGAATTCAGCAACCTGCCCATCATCATTCTGTCGGCAAAAAGCATGGATACAGACAAGGTGCTCGGGCTGAACATCGGCGCGGATGCCTACATCA
Source organism: uncultured Agathobaculum sp. (assembly GCF_944380975.1). Classification (GTDB taxonomy): domain Bacteria; phylum Bacillota; class Clostridia; order Oscillospirales; family Butyricicoccaceae; genus Agathobaculum. Next base: position 62,166 of record NZ_CALWJK010000005.1, read on the forward strand.
CCAAGCCGTTCAACGCGCTCGAGGTAGTGGCCTATGTCAAATCAGCGCTGCGCCGGTACTACCAGCTGGGCGCCGACAGCGTGCCCGCCGCTGCGCCGCGTGTGCTTTCCGTGGGTGAGCTTGAGCTGGACACGGATAAATTTGTACTGCGTAAAAACGGCCTCACCGTTCCGCTGACCTCCACCGAGCTGAAGATCATCGCGGAAATGATGCGCTGTCCCGGCCGGGTATTCACCCGCGCACAGCTGTACGAATGCGTGGGCGGCACCTTTTACGAAAGCGATGACAGTACCATGATGGTGCATATCTCCAACCTGCGTGCTAAAATCGAGCACGATCCAGCTAATCCGCGATATATTAAAACAGTCAGGGGGTTGGGATACAAAATTGAAGACCAATAAACTGCTGCTGGGCAAAAGCTTTTTGCGCACCTGCATCACCTATTTTATCATCTGCTCGTTGCTTGTGTTTGTAATCAACACCGCGGTCAATGCCCTGATCTCTATGCGGCTGGACAACGCTTTCCCCTCCATCGTCAATATGCTGGAATATGACGAGGCGTTGGAGACAGACGACTTTGCCTCCGTTCCCATGCGCCGCTTCCGCGGTTGCGCGTTTATGGTGTTTGACGAGGACAGTCGTATGCTTTATGCTTCGGACAATGCATTCAAAGAGCATTTTCATTCGGATGATCTCTGGATGATCAACGAATACGATTCCGACCTGTATTATACCGTGCAGGAGATGCCCAACATGCCGGACGGCGAATACTATTATATCGCACTGCATCATTATAACTACGAGACCGGCGAGACAGACTTCCTCAATTACTGCATCGTCGATGAAGATTATCAAATTATCGAAGGGGATCTGTTCCCTTGGCTTGAGGAACTATCTAACCGGGAGTTTGAACTGCTGCAAGGTATCTATCAGGGACAGTGGGAAATCACCAAAGCGGTTTACTCCACCACCGCTGGAGAGGAGCGCACGCTGGTTTTTGTCAGCCCGCGCTTTACTGAAAGCGCCTATCTGCGCGCGCTGGAAAGCGCCACCCGACTGTCGCTGCTCTCCCTGCCCATCATTCTGGTGCTGATCGTCCTGCTTGCCATTCTGTTCAGCCGCAAGATCCGCCGCGCCATCCTGCCGCTGCATCAGGCGATCGTCGCATACGGTGCCGGCCGCCGCGTGGAGGTCAATATCGATACGCTCCCCATCGAGTTCCGACAAGTGACCGACAGCTTCACCCACCTGCTCGACCGTCTGGAACAGGTCAGCGCGGAAAAGCAGGCCGCCAATGAGGATAAACAGCGCATGCTTGCCGACCTGTCTCACGATTTGAAAACGCCGCTGACCGTCATACAAGGATATGCACAGGCACTGGTCGACGGCGTAGTGCCGCCCGACAAGGAGCGGCAGTATCTGGAAACCATCTGCCGCAAAGCTTCGGACAGCACGGTGCTGATGAACTCTCTGTTTGATTACGTCCGCCTCGACCATCCGGACTATGTTTTGCAGGCTGAAACCGCCGACCTGTGCGAATTCTGCAAAAGCTATCTGGCGGAAAAGTATCCCGAAATCGAGTCCCGCGGCTTTACTCTGTCGCTTGATCTACCGGATACGACGGTCATGACCGCTTTCGATCCCCGCCTGCTCCGACGGCTGCTTGAAAATCTGACTGGAAACGCGCTGCAATACAATCCCGCCGGAACGACGCTGTTTCTCGGACTGACGAACACATCTGACGCCGTTCGTCTGACAATAGCGGACACCGGCGTTGGGATCCCCCCCGAGCTGGCAGATACCATATTCGAGCCGTTTGTCACCAGCAACCGTGCCAGAACCTCAGGCGGTGGCACAGGGCTTGGTATGGCGATCGTAAAAAAAGTAGCCGAGCTGCATGGCGGCTCGATTCGGCTGGTGCGTCCGCCGCATGACGGCTGGCACACCGAATTTGAACTGACGCTGCCCAAACAACCGACACCATAAAAGCAACTATTATTCCACAGGACAGACCTTTGCCGGGTCTGTCCTGTTTTTTGTTTTCTTTAGATTTTTTTAGGTTTGCTAAAGGGTCTGTAAATAATGCTGCTGTATCTTAACATCATCAAGAGCAACCGCTCTTCACCAAACCGCAAAGGAGATCTTACAAATGAAGTCAATGAGTCATAAAACCGCCAAGGGCGTTGCCGCCATTTCCCTCGCCATGCTGATGGCGCTTCCGGCACTGACCGGTTGCTCCATGGACAAGCCCGATGCCGGTAACGCACAGGAGGAAACCACCCAGACGCAGACCGCCACCGACACCGCGCAGAGCAAGACTAATGCTGATGCCAAGAGCAAGTCCAGCTCTTCCACCAAGAAAAAGGCAGCCGTCAAGCAGTCCGGCGGCACCGTTTCTTCCAAGAAGAGCGCCAAGAAGTCCACTGTCTCCCAGAAGTCTGCACAGTCCTCCAATCAGACGACTTCTTCCCAGAAGGCGGCCTCCACACCGTCCACCAACAAGAAGTAACCATTTCGCCGAAAACCGGCACGAAGCAAAGATGAGGTAATGATGAACAACATCCTGGAACTTTTAGAGCACACCGCCGCCGCGCGGCCGGAAAAAACCGCAGTCATTGACGAAAACGGTGCAGACCGTTTCGACACACTGCTGGAACATAGCCGCCGCTGCGGCACTGCGCTCGCCGCGCACTTCTCCCCCACTGCACCGATCCCGGTGCTGCTGGACAAGAGCCGCGAAGCCCTGTATGCCTTTTTTGGTGCGGCGTACGCAGGCTGCTTTTATGTTCCGCTCTCTCCCGCGCTGCCGCAGCCGCGGCTGACGCAGATCCTGTCGGTCCTGCAAGCCCCCTGCATCGTGACCGATCGGGAACACGCGGCGCTGGCCGCGCAGCTGCCCGGCGCGGGAACCATTCTTCTGGTGGAAGAACTGCTGCAAACGCAGCCTGACGACGCGCTGCTGGCGCGTATTCGCCGCAGCGCCATCGACTGCGACCCACTGTACTGCAACTTTACCTCCGGCTCGACCGGCACGCCCAAAGGCGTGGTCGTCAGCCACCGCTCCGTGCTGGATTTCATCCCTATCTTTACCGAACTGTTTCAGATCGGCCCGGACGATATCATCGGCAATCAAGCGCCGCTGGACTTTGATGTTTCGGTCAAGGATATTTATTCCGCACTGTACACCGGCGCGACGCTCGTCCTGCTGCCGCGGCGGCTCTTCTCCCAGCCGTCCGCGCTGATGGATGCGCTCTGCACGCACCGGATCACCACGCTCATCTGGGCGGTTTCCGCGCTGTGTCTGGTGTCCTCCTTCCACGGACTGGACTACCGCGCACCGGAAACGGTAAACAAGGTGCTGTTCAGCGGTGAAGTGATGCCGCCCAAGCACCTGAAAAACTGGATGGAGCATTTGCCGCACGCGGATTTCGTCAACCTGTACGGCCCCACCGAGATCACGTGCAACTGCACGTACCATAGGATAGAGAGTGGTCGAGATTATGCAGCGGGCATCCCGCTCGGGACAGCGTTCCCGAACGAGCGGGTGTTCCTGCTGGACGAGGCGGGACAGGAAATAAACACGCCGGATCAGGCGGGCGAAATCTGTGTCAGCGGCGCGGCGCTTGCACTCGGGTACTACAACAACCCCGAGCAAACCGCCCGCGTATTCACCCAACACCCCGGCCACAGCCGCTATTTGCAGCCAATCTACCGCACGGGCGATCTCGGGCGATGGAGTGCGGAAGGCGAGCTGTACTTCCTCGGTCGGAAAGATTTTCAGATCAAACACATGGGACACCGCATCGAGCTCGAAGAAATCGAACGTGCGGTGCAGAAGATCGACGGCGTAAGCCGATGCTGCTGCGTCTATGACGCGCAGAAGGAACGGCTGCACGGCTTTTACACCGGCACGGCAGAAAAAGCGGCGGTACGCAGTGCACTGGCACAAAAGCTGCCCGTATTCATGCTGCCGCGCACACTCGAGCCGCTGGACAGCCTACCGCTGACCGAAAACGGCAAAACCGACCGCAAGCGACTGCTTGCCATGGCAAGAAAGGAGATTGTATGACCGAACATCAAATGGAAAACCTCACCGCACAATACGGCTCGCCGCTGTATGTGTTCGATGTGAAGACCCTGCGGGAGCGTGTCGCGTTTCTGCGGCGCAGCCTGCCGACCGGTGTCGGCCTGTGCTATGCGATCAAAGCCAATCCCTTTCTGCTGCGCGAGCTGTGCGGGGTCGTGGAACGGTTCGAGGTCTGCTCCCCCGGAGAGGCGGCCATTTGCCGCCGTCTGCAAATCCCTGCCGAAGAGCAGGTTATCTCAGGCGTATACAAAATCCCGTCGGATATCGAGCGCATGATTGCGCAGAAAACCGGCCCGCGCCTGTTCACGGTCGAGTCGATCCGCCAGTTTGCGCTGCTCAGCCAACTGGCCGCGCGTTACCGCGTCACCATTCATGTGCTGCTGCGCCTGACGAGCGGCAGCCAATTCGGGCTGGAAGAGGAGGAGATCATCCAGATCATCCGCAGCCGCGCCGACCATCCCTTTGTGCTGATCCGCGGCCTGCAATACTTTTCCGGCACGCAGAAGGCTTCGCTCAAGCGCTTGCAGCGCGAGCTGGACACCTTGGACGACTTTGCCTGCTCACTCGCGGAAAAGCTGGGCTTTATCGTACATGAACTGGAATTCGGCCCCGGCTTCCCGGTGCAGTATTTCTCCCCCGAAAGCTTTGACGAGGCCGAATTTCTCGCAGGCTTCTCTGATATGCTGAAAAATCTGCGCTGCAAGGCACATGTCACACTCGAACTCGGGCGCAGCATTGCCGCCAGCTGCGGCACTTACCTGACCCGCGTAGTCGATGTCAAGCATAACAAAGGTCAGAATTACGCCATTCTGGATGGCGGCATTCACCATCTGGTCTATTACGGACAGCGCATGGCCATGCAGCTGCCGCCCCACAAACTGTATCCCCCGCGTCTGGGCGAGGCACAGCCGTGGAATCTGTGCGGTTCGCTGTGCACAGTCAACGATATTCTGGTCAAGCAGTTACCCGTGGCCGACCTCAAATGCGGCGACCTGTTCGCTTTTTTGAACACCGGCGCCTACTGCATGACCGAAGGCATTTCCCTTTTCCTCAGCCGCGCGCTGCCGCGCATCGTGCTGCTGATGCCGGACGGCCGCTCGCTTCTTGTACGCGACGCGCTGCCCACCGACGAAATCAACTCACCCGCATATGAAAGGACGGATTATCATGGAACAACTGCTTGCTATTCTGGAGGAACTTCAGCCCGGCGTGGATTACGCCACCTGCCGCAATCTGATCGACTCGCACTGTCTGGACTCGCTGACCATTCTTGCGTTGGTCGCCGAGTTGGAAGAAGCGTTTGATATCACCATCCCGACCGTGGAGATCATCCCCGCCAACTTTAATTCCGCTGAGGATATGTGGACCATGATCGTCCGTTTACAGGAGGAAGGCTAAGCTATGACATCCTACTGCTCGCTGCTGTATCTGGCTGTTTTTCTGCCGGCGGCGGTGCTCGTTTACCGTATCCTGCCGCAGCGCCTGCGCTGGGTTGCGCTGCTGGCGGCAAGCTATGTGTTTTTCTGGTCGGTCAGCGGCAAGCTGTTGGTATTTCTGCTGTTTTCTACTGTATCCATTCACCATTTCGGCCTTTGGCTTTCTGCCGAACAGCAGGATCGCGACTATCGTCTTGCCGCTGCCGCCCCAGCCGAACGCAAAGCCATCCGGCAGCGCTTCACGCGGCGGCAGCGGCGTATCCTCCTGTTTGCGTCGCTCCTGCATGTCGGCATCTTGATCACACTCAAATACGCGGCTTTTTTCAGCACCAACCTCAATACACTGCTGCACGCACTGCGTCTTCCGGTTTCGCTGCCCGTACCCGCCTTTTTGCTCCCCATTGGCATCTCGTTTTATACCCTGCAGGCCCTTTCCTATCTGCTCGATGTCTACCGCGGCACGATCCGCGCCGACCGCAATCTGGCGCGTCTCGCGCTTTTCCTCGGCTTTTTCCCGCAGATCATGGAAGGGCCGATCTGCCGCTATGGGCAGACTGCGCAGCAGCTGTGGGAGGGCCGCCCGGTCACCTGGCAGGGCCTGACCTTCGGCATGCAGCGCATTTTGTTCGGCCTGATTAAAAAAATCGTCATTGCCGACCGACTTAACCTGCTCATCAAAACCGTTTTCAACGATTACGCCCTGTATGATGGCGGCGTGATCGCACTGGGCATGGTGTGCTACACCTGCCAGCTTTACATGGACTTCTCCGGCACGATGGACGTTGTCATCGGCAGCGCCGAGATCTTCGGCGTGCGCCTGCCTGAAAACTTCCGTCAGCCGTTTTTCTCCCGCAGCATTTCCGAGTTCTGGATGCGCTGGCATATCACGCTTGGCACATGGTTCAAGGATTATATCTTTTATCCGCTGTCCATGTCCGGCCCGCTGAAAAAGCTGACGGGCGCGGCGCGCCGCCGTCTGGGCAACCACTATGGCCCGCTGCTCTCCGGCTCGTTTGCGCTGGGCGTTGTCTGGCTGTGCAACGGCCTGTGGCACGGCGCGGGCTGGCATTACATCTTTTTCGGCCTGTATCACTTCGCGCTTATTCTCGCAGGCAGTCTGTTTGACCCGCTTGCACAGCGCGTGACCAGCTTTCTACACATTGACCGCAATTGCCTGCCCTACCGCATCATGCAGATCGTTCGCACTGCGCTGCTGGTCTGCGTGGGCGAGCTGTTCTTCCGTGCCAACGGCTTGCGCACCGGACTGGCGATGTTCCACACGATGGTGACTGACTTTACGCTCAGTTCTTTCCTCGACCGCAGCTTCCTGACCCTCGGCATGGACAAGCTGGACTTTGTCATCGTCGCAGTTGCCGTCGGACTCATTCTGCTGGTCGGCATCCTGCGGGAGCGCGGCATCCCCCTGCGGGAGACGATCGCCAGCCGTCCGGTCGTGCTGCGCTGGTCGGTTTATTACGCCGCGTTCTTCTTTCTGGTCATTTTCGGCGCATATGGTGTCGGCTATGTGCCGGTTGATCCGATTTATGCCGCATTTTAAGGAGGTGTGTTACACTTGAAAAAACAGATTGCGCTCCTTATCAAAAGCGCCTGCTTTCTGGCGCTGCTGTGCGCGCTCATGGTAGCAGCCTCCTACCTGTTCATGCCCAAGAACAACCACAAGACGTTTGGCGTCAACGACGCCGAAATGCTGGCCAGAGGTATACTGGGCGAAAAGGAAAACTCCATCGACGTGCTGGTGGTAGGTGACAGCGAGGCTTACAGCTCGATCTCCCCCATGCAGATGTGGGAAGAGCGCGGTTTCCGCTCCTATCTTTGCAGCACGCCAGCCCAGCCGCTCTACGACTCTTACCGTTTTCTGCGGCAGGCGCTCGACCGCCAAAGCCCTTCGGTCGTTGTGCTGGAAACCAACGCGATTTTCCGTCCGTATAAGTTGAACGATTATCTGCTCTCCCGCGCCAAAAACCTGTTTTCCATTCTGCGCTATCACGACCGCTGGAAATCGCTCAAGGCCAACGACTTCGGCCGTTCGGTGGAATACACCTGGACGGACGACCTCAAGGGCTTCCGTTATAATCCGGCCGTGGCCGCTGCAAACACCAAGAACTATATGCTGCCGACCGACGCGTCCACTCCCATTCCTACGCTCAATGAATCCTGTCTGCAAGACATGATTGCGCTGTGCAAGGAAAAAAATGCGGAACTGATCTTGGTCAGCACCCCGAGCACCATCAACTGGAATCAGGCGCGGCATAACAGTATCGCAGCATTTGCAGAGGAAAACGATCTGACTTACCTCGATCTCAACACCATGCCCAAGGAGGTACCGATCGATTGGGCGCGCGATACGCGCGACCGCGGCGATCACCTCAACTATGCCGGTGCAGTCAAAGTTTCCGCTTTTCTCGGCAAATATTTGCAGGAAACCTATTCGCTGCCTGACCATCGCGATGCCGCGCACGACAGCAGCTGGAACGATGCGCTTGGACGCTACCGTAACATGGTGCGCGGATGATTCTCTCTCCTCTTTACAGCAAACGAGGCTGCACCCGATCCGGGTCAGCCTCGTTTGCATGTTTTTGCATATTACAGATACAGTTCATTCTCCGGCCTTTTCTGCATAAACGGCGCAAGCTTCTGCGACAGCATTCCCTGCACCTGCGCGGGCAAGGCACGCGCTTTTGTCGGGCAGACCGCCACGCACCGCATACAGGTGATGCACCGTGTCTGATCGGTTTGCGACGGATTTTCCAAAGAAATCGCCTGTGCGGGGCAGGATTTGGCGCATGTCCCGCAACCCGTGCAGGCATCACCCGCCACAGGGACAACCGGCATACCGGCCCACTCCCGATAGGGGCGGTTGCCCGGCACCTGCGGCACGCTCTTCTCTCCCTTATCGAGTTTTTCGGCAATGCGTGCGCCGAATCCGGCCAGCTGCGCTTCGTCCTGCGTATCCGGCCGACCGGACGCCAGATCACGAACGATGGAGTGCTCCGCCAGCAGCGCCGTCCCCGCCGTCACGCAAAAGCCCTGTGCTTCCAGCAGATCGTCCAACTCTGCCAATGCATCCTCATAGGCACGGCCGCCGTAAACCGCTGCGGAAACAGCACACGCGCCGCCGCCTGTGAACCGCCGCAGCCGCTCCACCATCAGCGCGGGCAGCCGACCGCCGTAAACCGGCCCGGCAACCAGCACCGCATCCTGCGGCGCAAACTCTTTTTCGGGCAGCTGCGGCAGGGTAAGGTCGATTTCCTCCACCCCTGAGGCAATGCGCTGTGCCAGAAGCAGCGCCGCGCGGCGCGTTCCGCCCGTCGGGCTGAAATGAAGTACGGTTATCCTATCCGGCATGGTAATCCTTCCTTTTCTGTTTGATTGCATCATTATACCACGAATCCCGCATCCTGTCAGCTGCGCACACATTTCCCTTCTCCCGAAAACCGCCTGCATTTGACTTTATTCGCGCCGTGCTCTATAATAAATGCAATCGGAAAGGGGCGGAGAAAAGCATGCTTGCATACACCTATGTGGAACCGGGGCGCTTTGCCCTGCTCGACAAACCCAAACCGGTTCTGCGCGATGTACGCGACGCGATCGTTCGTGTCACCCTGTCCAGCATCTGCACCAGCGACCTGCACATCAAGCACGGCTCGGTGCCGCGCGCCGTCCCCGGCATCACCGTCGGGCATGAGATGGTCGGCGTGGTCGAGCAAGTGGGCGAGGCCGTACAAACCGTTAAACCCGGCGACCGGGTCACGGTCAATGTGGAAACCTTTTGCGGACACTGCTTTTTCTGCCAGAACGGTTTTGTCAACAACTGTGAGGACCCGGACGGCGGCTGGGCACTTGGCTGCCGCATCGACGGCGGACAGGCGGAATACGTCCGCGTCCCCTATGCCGATCAGGGACTGAACCGCATTCCAGACGGCGTATCCGACCGTCAGGCGCTCTTTACGGGCGATATCCTTGCGACCGGCTTCTGGGCCGCTCGCATTTCGGAAATCCAACCCAGTGACACGGTGTTCATCATCGGCGCAGGACCGACCGGCATTTGCACTCTGCTTTGCACGATGCTGCGCAACCCGCGCCGCATCATTGTGTGCGAAAGCGATCCCGTGCGGCGGCGCTTCGTGCAGGAACACTATCCGGATGTGCTGACCGTCTCGCCTGCGCATGCGCTGGAGTTTGTGCGACACAACAGCGGTCACGGCGGCGCGGATGTCGTGCTCGAGGTCGCGGGCACGGACGACAGCTTCCGGCTGGCATGGGAATGCGCACGCCCAAACGCAATCGTCACGATCGTTGCGCTGTACGACCAACCGCAGGTGCTGCCGCTGCCTGATATGTACGGCAAAAATCTGACCTTCAAAACCGGCGGCGTGGACGGCTGCGACTGCGCCGAAATCCTACAACTAATTGCAGCGGGAGAGTTGGACACGACCCCGCTCATCACACATATCTTTCCGCTTTCGGAAATCGACGCGGCCTACGCGCTGTTCGAGGGCAAGCGCGACCATGTCATCAAGGTCGCAATTACGACAGAAGAATAGCCGCGCAAAGCACGGCATGAAAAAGAACCGCCTTTCGGCGGTTCTTTTTTGATTTCGTTTTAGTCGACGAGCTTGTCGAGTTCCTTGACATACTCCGTGCCGGTCGCGGTCTTGTGCTCTGCCTGCTTGGCATACAGCCCAACCACCGCTGCCGACTTCTTAATTGCCTGCATGGTACCCGCACCTGCTACGCAGCCGCCCGGACAAGCCATACCCTCGAGCAAATAGCCGTTGTACTTGCCGGCCTTGGCCGCCTGCAGCATCTTGCGGCATTCGCGCAGACCCTCGGCATTGACTACATTGATCTCACGCTCCGGATACTTCTCCTTGATGACGTTGACAACTGCCTGTGCGACACCGCCCGAAACCGCAAAATTACGGCCGTCGGTGGAGGCATCGTTTACGCCGTGCGGATCTTCGGGCAAGGACTCGAGATCGACATGACGTGCGTCGAAAATACCGGTCATTTCCTCAAAGGTCAGCACAAAGTCCACTTCACTGCGGACATCCTTGCGCATCGCTTCCAGCTTCTTTGCCGCGCAGGGGCCGATGAAAGCGACCTTTGCGTCCGGATGATGATGCTTAATCAGACGCGCGGTCAGCGTCATGGGCGTGAGCGCCATCGAAATGCACTCCGCCTGATCGGGGAACATCTTTTTCGCCATTGCCGACCATGCCGGGCAGCACGAAGTACCCATATACGGCAGCTTCTCCGGCACTTCCTTGACAAAGTCGTCCGCTTCCTGTGCTGCGCACAGGTCCGCGCCGATCGCAACTTCCAGAATATCGGCAAAGCCGAGCTGCTTCATCGCAGCACGCAGCTTGCCCGGCGTGACCTTGGGGCCGAACTGGCCAACGAATGCCGGCGCAACAGCAGCATATACGCGCTCGCCTGCCTGAATCGCACGGATCACCTGGAAGATCTGGGACTTGTCCGCAATTGCGCCGAACGGGCAATTGACCAGACACATGCCGCAGGAAACGCACTTTTCGTAATCGATATCCGCCTTGCCGTTCTTATCGCTGCGGATCGCGTCCACACCGCACGCTGCGGCACACGGACGCACCTGATGGATGATCGCCTTATACGAGCAGACATCCACGCAGCGGCCGCACTTGATGCACTTTTCCTGATCGATATGCGAGCGGCCGTTGTAACGGTCGAGCGTGATGGCGCCCTTGGGGCAGACCTCTACGCACGGATGCGCCAGACAGCCCTGACAGCCGTCGGTGACCATGATTTCGTTTTCCTTGCACGCGTTGCAAGCAAATTTGATGATGTTGACCAGCGGCGGTGTGTAATAGGTTTCCTCACGGGTTGCCGCTTCGATGTTGTCCGACACCGGAGAATGCTCCGCCGCATTACGGCAGGGCAGGCCCATGGCCAGACGCAGACGTTCGCCGACAATTGCACGCTCGAGGAAAATATCGTTGCGGAAATTGCCGACCTCGCCCGGAATGATTTCATACGGGAGCGCTTCGATTCGCCTGTCCGTCGGCCACTCCGTGTGGTACGCCATGCGGGCTACCTCGCGGAAAATACGACGGCGGATCTCCTGGATGCGGGTCTCTACGCCTCTCATAGTTTACATATCCCCCTTGTATTCAAGTCGTTCATTTGGATGCAGGGCGGTACATTGCCCCTACGTTAGGGCATATCCATACCTATTATCAGGATACCGCAAAGAGTCCATATTGTAAAGACATAAATTGTTGAAAATTTAACAATTTTCTGGTGCATAATTTTGCACCCTGCACGCAGGCGCGCACAAGGTGCAAAAAATCAATAAACGTACTCGAATTCGAGGTCACCGATGACGACAAAGTCGCCCTCCTGCACGCCCATCTGCTCGAGTTTGTCATATACGCCCGCACTCTTGAGCATGCGGTCCATATACTGGCGGGATTCGTAGTCGTCTACGTTGACCGAGCCCATGATCTTGTCCACCCATGCGCCCGAGACAACATAATAATCGTCCACCTTTTCGACTGTCCAGTCGCGTTCGCCTGTGGTATCCTCCACCGTTTCAACGAACTCCGGCTCGTATACAAATACCGGCGGCAGCCCCTTCAGTTCGTGCCATGTCAGCTTCATAAGTTCCGCTACGCCCTGATTGGTTGCTGCGGACAACTCCGCGAACAGGAAGCCGTGCTCTTCGGCATACTTTTTCAGCTTTTCGACCGGCTCACGGTCGTCACCCAGCAGGTCGACCTTGTTCGCCACAATGATCTGCGGACGCGCCGCCAGAAATTCGCTGTAACCGGCCAATTCCGCGTTGATCTTCTCGATATCGTCGAGCGGATCGCGTCCCTCGCTGCCCGCCGCATCCACCAGATGCAGCAGCAGACGGCAGCGGTCGATGTGGCGCAGGAAGTCATGTCCCAGACCCGTGCCCTCTGCCGCGCCCTCGATGATGCCGGGGATATCCGCCATGACGAACGACTGCTCTTCCCCGACCGAAACCACGCCCAGATTGGGCACCAGCGTGGTAAAGTGGTAGTTTGCAATCTTGGGCCGCGCCGCAGAAACCATGGAGAGCAGCGTAGACTTGCCGACATTCGGGAAGCCGACCAGACCGACGTCTGCAAGCAGCTTCAGCTCCAGAATAATGTCGCGCTCCACACCCGGCTGACCGGGCTTGGCAAAGCGCGGCGCCTGTCGGGTCGGGGTAGCAAAATGCGTGTTGCCCCAGCCGCCGTTGCCGCCCTTAGCCGCAACAAACGGCTCGTCATCCGACAGATCCTTGATAACCTGTCCGGTTTTCTGGTCGCGGATGATCGTGCCGCGCGGCACGCGGATGACCAAATCCGCGCCATCCTTACCCTTACAGCGCTTGCTGCCGCCGTTTTCGCCTGCTCCGGCAACATATTTCTTCTTATAGCGGAAGTCCAACAGCGTGGACAGGTTATCGTCCACCTTGAAGATAACCGAACCGCCGCGGCCGCCGTCTCCGCCGTCCGGTCCGCCGGACGCAACGTATTTTTCGCGATGGAAGCCGACCTTGCCGTCGCCGCCCTTACCGGACACAATTTTGATCTTGGCAATATCAATAAACACAGGAAAATCCTCCTTTCATGCGGTTGTTAAAACAAAATCCCAGACAACCGTCTGGGATTTTGTCAATACTCAATTGTTTACTGCGGGTAAACGGAAACCTGCTTGCGGTCCTTGCCCAGGCGCTCGAAACGAACAACGCCCTCAACCTTTGCAAACAGAGTGTCGTCCTTACCGCGGCCTACGTTCAGACCCGGATGGATCTTCGTGCCGCGCTGACGGACGAGGATGTTGCCCGCCGGAACGGTCTGGCCATCCGCACGCTTTACGCCAAGGCGCTTTGCCTCGGAGTCACGGCCGTTCTTGGTCGAACCTACGCCCTTTTTATGAGCGAAAAACTGTAAGCTAATCTTCAGCAT